>CAZMBL010000006.1:0-46839 GCA_964564605.1 uncultured Oscillospiraceae bacterium | reverse complement strand
ACTGTAGACGGCGTGGTGGGCGAAGAAACATGGGCGAAGCTCTTGGGCGGAATTTGAAGGAGGAGAGAATATGAACGAAAAGATGAAGAGCATGAAGGCGGCCCTTGCGGCCATGCTGACGGCAACATCCACGCTGCTGGGGTGGCGGGGGATCATGGCCATTGTGTGGGTGGTGTGTATGGCGCTCGATTACATCAGCGGCAGCGCGGCGGCCTGCAAATCGGGCCATTGGAGCAGCGCACAGGCCCGGGAGGGACTTTGGCACAAGGCTGCGATGATTGTCGTGGTGATCGTGGCGGGGATTGCAGATCTGGTGATGGGCATGATCTGTGAAAATCTTCCCATCGGGCTGAGCTGGCCGGGGCTGGTGTGGCCGCTGGTTCTGGCGTGGTATATCATCACGGAACTGGGCAGCATTCTGGAAAACGCCATCAAGCTGGGGGCCAAGGTGCCCGCATGGCTGATCCGGCTGATGAAAGCCAGCCTGAAAGCGGTCAATGCAGCCGCCGACACCCTCCCGG
The DNA here is from genome assembly GCA_964564605.1 of uncultured Oscillospiraceae bacterium. Lineage (GTDB taxonomy): Bacteria > Bacillota > Clostridia > Oscillospirales > Oscillospiraceae > Faecousia. The sequence continues at coordinate 46,318 of CAZMBL010000006.1, read as the reverse complement.
CCCCGCAGGAGGAAGCACAGGAGAAAGAAGGGGAGAAGTAAAAACAAAAACTGCTCTGCGAAGCAATGAACCGGGGGGATTGCCGCATTTTGTAGAATGGGGGACTTGTGTTTTTCAAATTTCTATGGCAGGTATTGACAATTGCGGAAATGGGTGCTATCATAGCGGCAGAATTTTGAAAGAAAGGAGTCAGGCATATGTTTATGATCGTTCGGATGAACTACAGGGATATTGGAAGCTTGGCTCCTGCATGGGCGTAACAGGCGGTTTTTGCCGTATTGTCATGATCAGGGCGCAGGCTTCGGCCTGCGCCCTTTTTGCGCGCTTGCAGGCCATCCATACGCAAAAGGAGGAGAGAAAGAACATGTTACAGGAAAAAAAGCGGCTGCGGCGGGAGAAGATATCCCTGCTGTGGCAGTTTCTGTCAGGATCAAAGCGGTATTTTCTGGCGGCCATCGTGGCGGCCGGGGTCACGGCGCTGGCGGATATGCTCCAGCCGCAGATCATCCGGGCTGCCGTGGACTGCGCGCTGGGCGGCAAGGAGGCGGATTTCCCGGCCTTCGTGCTGGCGGCGGTAGAGCGGATCGGGGGCTTTGCCTATCTGGGGGAGCATCTGTGGATCATGGCGCTGGCGGTGGTGGCCGTGGCGCTGGTGCAGGTAGCTTCTCAGTACGCTTTCCGGGTGTACAATACCCGGGCATCGGAAACACTGGTCAAAACCATGCGTGACCGGCTGTTTTCCCACATTACCCGCCTGCCCTTCGGCTGGCACATGAAAAACAAAACCGGCGATATCATTCAGCGTTGCACATCCGATATCGACACTATGAAAAACTTTCTGTCGGAGCAGCTGACATCCATTTTCCGCATCGTGCTGCTGCTGGTGCTGTCCATCAGCTTCATGCTGTCCATGCATCCGGCACTGACCCTGATCGCCCTGCTGCCCATGCCGCTGGTGCTGATCTATTCCTTCCGGTTCCACCGCAAGGTTCACGCGGGCTTTACCGACTGCGACGAAAACGAGGGTCGCCTGTCGGCTCTGGCGCAGGAAAATCTGACCGGTGTACGGGTGGTGCGGGCCTTCGGCAGAGAGCGGGCGGAAATCGACAAATTCGCCGCCCAGAACGACCATTACACGGCGCTGTGGGAGAAGATGGCAAAGGTACTGTCCCGCTTCTGGAGCGTTTCGGACATTCTCTCCGGTGTGCAGGTGATGCTGGTGATCGTATTCGGCGCGTGGTTCTGTGTCCGTGGTGAGCTGCTGGAGGGCGAATACATCGCCTTCATCTCCTACAATTCCCAGCTTGTGTGGCCGGTGCGGCAACTGGGGCGCATGATTTCGGAGCTGAGCAAGGCCGGTGTTTCCATCGACCGGGTGTTTTACATCATGCGAGAACCCGTGGAGCAGGACGCGCCGGATGCCCAGCAGCCGCCGCTGGACGGGGATATTTCTTTTGAGCATGTCAGCTTCGGCTACGACAATTCTCCGGAAATCCTCCACGATGTGAGCTTTACCATGAAGGCCGGCACAACGCTGGGCATTCTGGGCGGCACCGGCAGCGGAAAATCCACACTGATGCTGCTGCTGGATAAGCTCTACAGCCTGCCGGAGGGCGGCGGACGCATCACCATCGGCGGTGTGGATATCCGCGACATCCGTACATCCTACCTGCGGCGGGGCATCGGCATGGTGCTGCAGGAGCCGTACCTGTTCTCCCGCACCATCGCCCAGAACATCGGTATTGCATCACCGCAGCTGGATATGGAGGCCATTCAGGATGCCGCCCGGGCTGCCGCATTGGACGAAACGGTTCGTTCCTTCGCCCAGGGCTATGAAACGGTGGTGGGGGAGCGGGGCGTGACCCTCTCCGGTGGGCAGAAGCAGCGCACCGCTATTGCCAGAATGCTGGCCCAGCCTGTGCCCATCATGATTTTTGACGACTCCCTGTCCGCCGTGGATACCCAGACCGACGCAAAGATCCGCTCCGCCATCGCCCAGCGCTTTGGCAGGGCCAGTGTGATTCTCATCTCCCACCGCATCACCACGCTGGCAGCCGCGGATCAGATCATCGTGCTGGATCGGGGGCGCATTGTGGAGCAGGGCACCCATGAGAGCCTGAAGCAGGCCGGTGGCATTTATCAGAAAATTTACGAAACGCAGAACGGAACAGGGGAGGTGCTGGCGTGAAAAAGACGGAAACGACCCATCTGAAGTATTTCGGCATCGACCGGGTGCTGCCTTTTCTCGGGCCGGTCAGGAACAAAATTCTGATTTTGCTCAGCTTCGGGCTGGTATCCAGCCTGATCGATATCCTGATTCCCCAGTTTCAGCGCTATGCGCTGGATCACTTCATCCGCCTCGGCAGCTTCGACACGGTGGTGCTGTTTGTGATTGCCTACCTTGCGGCCATTTTACTGCAGGCGGTGGTCAATTACATTTCCGGCGCCGAGGCCACCATTGTGGAAATGCGGGTCAACCGGCAACTGCGCCAGCGGGGCTTTGAGCATTTACAGACGTTGTCCTTTTCCTACTTCAACCAGAACAGCGTGGGCTATATCCATGCCCGGCTGATGAGCGACACCGGCCGCATCGGCAGTCTGGTCAGCTGGACACTGATCGACTGTACATGGCGTATCACCTATCTGGTGGGCGTGATCGTGGTTATGCTGGTGATGAATGTCCGTCTGGCCGCCATGGTGCTGACGGTGTTGCCGCTGCTGCTGGTGCTGTACATCATTTTCCAGAATAAGCTGATTCACGTCAACCGGGATATCCGGGAGATCAACTCCAAAATCACCGGCAATTTCAACGAGGGGATCACCGGTGCCAAAACCATCAAGACACTGGCGGTGGAGGAAAAAATGGAGCAGCGCTTCACCGATGAGACCCGGAACATGCGCGCCACCTCCGTCCGGGCTTCCCGGCTGCGGGGACTGTTCGCGGGAACCATGAATCTGGCCTCCAGCATCGCACTGGCCATTGTGCTGTGGCAGGGCGGCTATATTGCCCGCAGCGAGGTGGGCACCTTCTCCGTGTTCATGTCCTATGCACAGGGGATGATGGAGCCGCTGCGCTGGCTGGTGGACGTGGTGTCCGATCTGATCACCACTCAGGTCAATATTGAGCGCTTTACCAATCTGCTGGCCGTCCGCTCCGATGTGAACGACACGCCGGAGGTGGTGGAACATTACGGCGACAGCCTCAACCCCAAAAAAGAGAACTGGGAGCCGCTCCACGGGGACATTGAGTTCCGGGATGTGACCTTCCGCTATCCGGACGGGGAGGAGACGGTGCTGGAGCATTTCTCCCTGAAAATTCCACAGGGCAGTCATCTGGCCATCGTGGGAGAGACCGGAGCCGGTAAATCCACCCTTGTCAATCTGGTGTGCCGGTTCTATGAGCCCACCGGCGGCAGCGTGCTGATCGACGGGCGGGATGCCCGGGAGCGCAGCCAGCTGTGGCTGCACAGCTCCATCGGCTATGTGTTGCAGACACCCCACCTGTTTTCCGGCACCGTGCGGGAAAATCTGCTGATGGGCAATCCAAACGCGGGGGAAGAGGAGATCATGAACGCTATCCGGGCCGTTTCGGCAGAGGGCGTGATCGAGCATCTGGAGCATGGACTGGATACGGACGTGGGCGAGGGCGGTGATCTGCTTTCCACCGGAGAAAAGCAGCTGATTTCTTTCGCCCGGGCTATTCTGGCCGATCCCCGCATTCTGATATTGGACGAGGCCACCGCTTCGGTGGATACCATGACAGAGGCGAAAATCCAATCCGCCATGGAGCGGATGACCCGGGGACGCACCTGCCTGACTATCGCCCACCGCCTTTCTACCGTCCGGGACGCGGACATGATTCTGGTGGTGCGGGGCGGCAAGATCGTGGAGCAGGGCAAGCATGCCGAGCTGCTGGGTAAAAAGGGCTACTATTATGAACTCTATACTCGGCAGTACGAAGACGAAGCTACAGAAAAAATCCTGTCCTGATCACCACACCCGCTACACCGCAATCGCCTCCTGCAGACGGCTGTACAAAAGAAGGGTCAATGGCTCGCGATGACAGCGGGTGTGTGGTGCGGCAATCTCCCGGATGGTTCCACACGGCCATTGTAGGGAGCGGCCTGCAACGAACATAAAAGAACGGAGGGTGACCGTGGTGGCGGTTCCCTCCGTTTTTTTGGAATTTCAGGCTCACAGGCCGGCATCGGCCAGCAGCTGGGCGATTTGCACGGCGTTGGTGGCGGCGCCTTTGCGGATCTGGTCGCCGCAGCACCACAGGCACAGACCATGGTCATCCGTCAGGTCGGGACGGATGCGGCCCACATACACAAGATCCTGATCGCTGGTGTCCAGCGGCATGGGATACTGCCGGGCGGCCAGATCGTCCACCAGACGGCAGCCGGGGGCGGCGGCAATGGCCTGCCGGGCTTCCTCCACGGAAACGGGCCGCCGGGTGATCAGCCGGACGGAAATGGAATGGCTGCGCACCACCGGCACCCGCACGCAGGTACACGACACGGTCAGCTCCGGCAGATGCAGGATCTTCCGGCCCTCATATTGCAGCTTCATTTCCTCGCTGGTGTAGCCATCCTCCTGCTCACCGCCGATTTGGGGAATCAGATTGTAGGCGATCTGGTGGGAAAATACCTGCGGCGTGACCGGCTGCCCAAGGCGCAGAGCCTCCACCTGCTGCTGCAGCTCCACGGGGCCACCCGCTCCCGCACCGGAGACGGCCTGGTAGGTGGAGACCACCATACTGCGGATGGAAGTGCGCGCTGCGATGGCGTTGACAGCCGTAACGGTGATGATGGTGGAGCAGTTGGGATTGGAAATAATGCCATGATGGGACAGCGCATCGCTGCCGTTGACCTCCGGCACCACCAGCGGCACATCCTCCCGGAGCCGGAAAGCGGAGGAATTATCCACAAACACGGCACCGGCCTTTTGGATGGCGGGAGCGAAGCGCAGGGCAATGTCGTTTTCCGCCGCACCCAGCACGATATCCACCCCGTTGAAGGCGTCCTCACAGGCAAGGCGAATGGGCACATTTTCCCCACAGAAGGTGACGCATTTTCCCACACTGCGGGCACTGGCCAGCGGGATCAGCTCCCCGACGGGGAAATTCCGCTCCTGCAGAATGCGTATCATTTCCTGCCCGACGGCGCCGGTGGCCCCCAGTATGGCAACACGATATTGTTTCATAAGCTTTTCCTCCAGAATGGCGCGGCGCGCCGGATTTGTTTGGAAAGGGGAGAAGAGCCCGCCTCAGCGGGTGAAGCTGTGGTACAGCACCCGGATGGCCCGGGCAAAATCCCGGTTTTCCACACCCAGCACCACGTTGAGTTCATCCGGCCCCTGATTGATGACCCGGATATTGATCCCGGCCTCGCCCAGAGCGGCGAAAAGTCGGCCGGTAATGCCGGGCTTGCCCTTCATTTTTCTGCCTACGGCCGCCACAATGGCGATCTGATCGTGGACATCCAGTGCGTCGGGCTGCAGTTGCTGTTGCAGCTCGCCCAGCACCGTGTACAGGCAGGGGGCGACGGCCTCGGTGGGCATCATGACGGAAATATTGTCGATTCCGCAGGGGGCATAGTCTACGGAAATGTTGTGCTGCTCCAAAATCGACAGCATCTGCCGCAGCACACCCACCTGACTGCTGATACCACGCTTGGACAGGGAGATCACGGTGAAATCCTTTTTCCCCGTAATGCCGGTGATAAAGCGATCCGGCGCGGCATCGCCCTCGAAATTTTCCCGGATCATGGTGCCGGGATCCTCCGGATCGTTGGTATTGCGGATGTTCAGGGGGATGTTCTTTTCCCGGACGGGGAAAATGGTGCCCTCGTGCAGCACCTGGGCACCGGAGTAACTCAGCTCCCGCAGTTCATCGTAGGTGACTTCGGGAATGGCCTGCGGATCGTCCACGATCCGGGGATCGGCCATGAGAATGCCGGAAACATCCGTCCAGTTTTCATATACATCCGCGTCCAGCGCCGCGGCGGCCAGCGCGCCGGTGATGTCGCTGCCGCCCCGTGAGAAGGTACGGATGCGTCCGTCGGGCATACGGCCGTAGAAGCCGGGAATTACGATTCCGCCCACGGCGCTGATCTGGCGCAGGGCCTCGTAGCTGGCATGCTGGTCTACGCTGCCATCCATCCGGAAACGGATCCAGTCTACCGCGTCCACGAACCGGAAACCCAGAAATTCCGCCATCAGCAGCGCGGAGTAGTATTCGCCCCGGCTGGCCAGTTCGTCTTCCGTGACGGTTCCCTGATCCAGCCGCTGCTTCAGATCCGCAAAGCTTTCTTCCAGCGGCGTATGCAGCTGCAAAGCGTCCCGGATTTCCAGATAGCGCGATACGATCATATCATAAACCGGATCGCAGGCCACACCAAAACGGACATGGGCATGGCACAGATAGAGAAGATCCGTGATTTTGTGATCCTTTTTGTTTCGTTTACCGGCGGCGGATACCACCACGACCTGTCTGGCCGGGTCGGCAAGGACAATGCGGCGAACCTTGCGGTACTGCTCGGCATCGGCCATGGAGGAGCCGCCGAATTTGGCAACTTTCAGCACGGGATTCATTCCCCTTTCTTTTCAGAGATAGGCCATTTTATGCCCAACGGCGAAAATGGCTACAGGATATGACGTTATTTTACAATGTTTGCAGGAACTGCTCCAGCCGGTCAAGCCCCAGCCGCATCTGTTCCATAGCGCAGCAGTAGGAAATGCGCAAAAAGCCATCGTCCCCAAAGCAGCTGCCGGGTACCGTGGCCACTTTCGCCTGCCGGATCAGCCGGGTACAGAATTCATCCGAGGACAGACCCCATCTGGAGATATCCACAAACAGGTAAAATGCACCCTCCGGACGGGGACAGGACAGCCCCATTTTTTCCAGCCGCTCCACACAGTAGTCCCGGCGGCGGGCATATTCGGCCAGCATGGGGGTGATATCCGTCTGCAATGCCTGCACACAGGCGACCTGCACAAAGGTGGGCACGGCGGTGACCTGCGCCGCATGGAAAATCAGCAGCCGTTCCATCAGCCGCTCCGGCCCTACAAGATATCCGGCCCGCCACCCGGTCATGGCCCATGGCTTGGAAAAGCTCTGGCACAGCAGCAACTGCTCCCGCAGGGCCGGATCCCGGCTCAGATCGGGATATTCTCCATAGACCAGCCGGTCATACACATTGTCGCAGATGACATACAGCTCCCGCTCCAGCGCGGCCTGCCGGACGGCGGCCAGAGAAGCGGCGTTGTAGACGGTGCCGGTGGGATTATTGGGGGAGTTGACCACGATGGCCTTCGTCCGGGGCGACAGCAGAGGCTGCAGCGCCTGGGGCGTGATCTGAAAACCGGAGGGGCGGGTATCCAGCCGGACGGTTCTGGCCCCGGCGGCGGTGATGATGGTATCATACAGCGAGTAGGCCGGATACGGCACGATCACCTCATCGCCCGGGTTGAGAATGCCGGTCAGCGCGGTGTAGAGCGCGCCGGTGGCCCCCACTGTGACCAGTACCTGCTGTGGCAGCACCGATTCCCGGTCGGCAATGGCCTGCACCAGCTGGGGGAGCCCCTGATTGGGGGCGTAATGGGTCATATTGTTTGCCAGCGCGTCCACGGCGGCCTGCCGGATCGGCTCCGGTGTGGGAAAATCCGGCTCGCCCAGTGTCAGCATGACGCAGCCGCCAACCTCCCGGGCCAGATTGGTATACAGACGAATCCCGCTGCGGCGCAGGGACTCCAGATTGTGATTGACAGACATCATCGGTAATTCTCCGCGAGAGCCTCCAGGAAGTCCGCGCCACGGACTAAAATGGCCTCGTCATAGGTGAAATCATCGGCATGAAGAGCGGAAACATCCCCCGCACCCAGGAAGAAGAACATGCCGGGCACATATTTCTGATACCAGGCAAAATCCTCCGCGATCATGCTCGGCTCCGTCAGCTCCCGAAAAGCGGCGACCCGGCGCACCCGGTCATAGAGGGCATCGGGGTTCATGACGGCGGGGTAGCCATCGTTCATATCCACCACTACGGTGCAGCCGGTGCCCCGCTCGATCTGCTTGGCAATGGAGACAAGCCCGGCCCGCAGGGAGTAGAATACATCATCCTGAAATGCCCGCAGGCTGCCCTCCAGATGGGTATGGTCGGAAATGGCGTTGCAAACCGTGCCGCTTTCGAATTTACCGAATTTCAGCAGCCGGAAAACATGCCGGGGCAGCGCGCCCTCCATGGCGCACACCTGCCGGTAAAATTCCACACCGGCCGCCATGGCATCGATACCCTCCCGGGCCTTGGCAATGTGGGAGGATTTGCCGTAAACATCCACCCGAACCTCGCAGGTGCGGGCCAGCATTTCGCCCCGGCGGCTGTAGATCTGCCCGGCCTCCAGCTCCGGCCAGATGTGCATACCGAAAATGGCTTCCACATGGTACTGCTTCATGATGCCGGTTTCACAGATGTCCCGGGCACCGCCGGTGGTTTCCTCCGCCGGCTGGAACACCAGCAGCACATTGTGCCCCAGAGCCTGCCGGGCATCGAGCCGCCGCGCCAGCTCCAGCACGATGGCCATGTGGCCATCGTGGCCGCAGGCGTGCATCCGGCCGGGATGCTCCGAGGCAAAGCACAGGCCGGTGCGCTCCGTGATGGGCAGCGCGTCGGCATCGGAGCGGAAGGCGAGGGTACTCTCCGCACCGAAATCGAAGTAGGCGCAGACCGAGCCGGGCATGGGCGAAAACACCCGGCAGCGCAGCTTCTGCAGCGAACTGGTCAGATATTCCATTGTGCGGGGCAAGTCCTTATCCAGCTCCGGGATCCGGTGCAGCGCCCGGCGGTCTTCCAATATTTGCATAGCCATGCCTCCTTGTTTTTTGCCATTATAAAGCATTTTCCCGCCGCTGTCAATTTCAGCGTTGCGATTTTGCGCAATTGGTGCTATGATAGAATAAAAACCGGCCCGAACCGAAGGGTCAGACAGAAGGAGCATTTCCATGAACGCACAGCAGATTATTTCCTACATCCGCAATTCCGAAAAGAAGACACCGGTCAAGCTCTATGTCTGGGAAAATGAGCCGGTCAGCTTCCCCGGCTGCCGGGAATTTCCGGCCGGGCCCGGGTGCAAGATCATATTTGGCGACTGGAAGGATATTGCTCCTGTGCTGCAAAGCAACAGCTTCGCCCATCTGGAAATCGAAAACGACTGTCGCAACAGCGCCATCCCACTGCTGGATCTGAAGGATATCCCCGCCCGCATTGAACCGGGTGCTGTCATCCGGGAGCAGGTGGAAATCGGTGCCAATGCGGTGATCATGATGGGTGCCATTATCAATATCGGAGCCCGGATCGGGGAAGGCACCATGATCGACATGGGTGCGGTGCTGGGCGGCCGGGCGACGGTAGGGCGCAACTGCCATGTTGGAGCCGGGGCCGTGCTGGCCGGGGTGATCGAGCCTGCATCCGCTACGCCGGTGGTGGTGGAGGATGATGTACTCATCGGTGCCAACGCCGTGGTGATCGAGGGTTGCCGTGTGGGCACCGGTGCCGTGGTGGCGGCAGGGGCTGTGGTTGTGGAGGATGTACCGGCCGGTGCCGTGGTGGCGGGATGTCCCGCCCGCATCATCAAGTGGAAGGATGAAAAAACCGCCGCCAAGACGGAGCTGGTGCAGGCACTGCGGCAGCTGTAAGAAAGGACATGCCCCGTCGGCAAAAGTTTTGCGAAAAGGGCTTTTCAAGCGGCGAAAAATATAGTAAACTGTTTCTGCCCCCACACATTCCGGCGGCTCCGGCATAGGATGACCCGGGGGGATGTCATGCTGGCGAATGTGGTTATGGGAATGCTGGCGGCCTTTGGCGCACTGTGCGCACTGTGGGTCGGGCTTGGGATGCTGCTGCCGGGCAGCGGAAAAACGGTGATCTACTGTATCTGCCGAAAAGAGCAGGCCTTTGCCGTCAGGCGGCGCTGGCGCTGGCTGCGGGATCTGGGCCTCATCCGGGGCCGGGTGGTGATTCTGTGCGACCGGCAGCGGGCGCTGGAAAGTATCAGACAGGAGTTGGAGAGCGTTGGCGCAGCAGGAAATGGAGATTCTTCAGGGAACCATCGGCGCGGTGGTCTTTCAGAACTATGATAATGGCTATGCTGTGCTGCGGCTGCGCTGCGGCGGCGATACGGTCACGGTAGTGGGCACTATCCCGATGCCGGCCGTGGGGGAACGGCTGATGGTCACAGGCCACTGGGCCAGCCACAGCAGCTACGGCCGCCAGTTTGAGGCGGAATTTCTGGAGCGGTTGCTGCCCCAGACCGCCACGGAAATTTTGCAGTATCTGTCCGGCCGGGTGATCAAGGGCATCGGCCCCCGCACGGCGGCCCGGATCGTGGAACGGTTTGGGGACAGAACGCTGGAGATCATGGAGCGGGAGCCGGAACGGCTGGCGGAGGTTAGCGGCATTTCCGCCGCCCGGGCCAGAGCCATTGGGGAGGAGTTCCGCCAGCGGGTCGGCATGCGGCAGCTGATGGAATTTTTCGCCATGCACCAGTTGCCGTCGGAGCTGGCGGTGCGGGTGTACAAGCGCTACGGCGAGCAGGCCGTGTCGCTGGTGTATGATGACCCGTATTTGCTGATGGAGGACGGGCTGGATGCCCCCTTCGGAGCGGTAGACCGCTTTGCCGTGGAGCTGGGTGTCGCGGCGGAGGATCCCAGACGGCTGGAGGCCGGAATTCTTTTTGAACTGAACTACAATCTCCTGGCAGGACACAGCTTTCTGCCGGAGGCAAAGCTGGCCGCAGCTACGGCGCAGCTGCTGCATGTGCAGCAGCAGAGTGTGCAGGAGCGGATCGAGAGCCTTTCACAGGTGCAGCGGCTGGAACGGCAGACACTGGCGGGGATTGACGTGTGCTACCTGTCGCAGCTGCTGGAAGCGGAGCAGTATGCATCCGCCCGGCTGCTGGAGCTGGCATCCCAGCAGCTGCCGGAGCCGGCACGGCTGGATCATATGATCCGCTGCGCCGCCCGGCAGGGAGAGGTTACCTATTCCACCGAGCAGGAGCTTGCCCTGCGGGAAGCGGCCACTGCCGGGGTGCTGCTGATCACCGGCGGCCCCGGTACGGGAAAAACCACGATTTTGAAGGGGATTTTGTCCCTTTTTGAGCAGATGCAGCTGCAATGCGTGCTGGCGGCCCCCACGGGGCGCGCGGCCAAGCGCCTGACGGAGGTGACCGGCCGGGAAGCCTGTACCATCCACCGGCTGCTGGAAGCCGGGATTGACCCCGGAACCGGGCAGATGGTTTTTGCCCGGGATGAAAGCAACCCCTTAAAGGCGGAGGCGGTCATTGTGGACGAAATGTCCATGGTGGACGTGCTGCTGCTTTCCAGTCTGCTGCAGGCGGTGCCGCAGCGCAGAAGACTGATTCTTGTGGGAGACCCCGATCAGCTGCCCCCCGTGGGGCCGGGCTATCCCTTCAGCGATATGCTGCGAAGCACCGCCCTGCCCACGGTGCGGCTGAACACCGTATTCCGGCAGGCCCAGCAGAGTCTGATCGTCATGAACGCCCACCGGGTCAATCAGGGGCAGATGCCCCAGTTGCGGGATGTCAAGTCTGACTTCTTCTTCCTGCGCACAGCCTCGGAGGAGGCAACGGAACAGACGGTGCAGGAGCTTTGCAGTACCCGGCTGCCCCGCAGCATGGGAATCCCGCCGGAGCAGATTCAGGTGCTGTGTCCCAGTCGCAAGGGGACACGCAGTCTCAATGTCCGGCTGCAGCGTGCCCTCAACCCGCCCACGGCGGAAAAGCGGGAGCGGCCGTGGGGCGATTTCTCCTTCCGGGAGGGAGACCGGGTGATGCAAATCCGGAATAATTATGATATTATATGGAAAAAGGGCGATGGCAGCGCCATCGGCAGCGGCGTGTTCAACGGGGATATCGGCACCGTAACACGAATTGACCCGGAAATGGAGACGTTGCAGGTGCTCTATGACGACCGGTATGTGGACTATGATTTTTCCCAGCTGGGCGAGCTGGAGCCGGCCTATGCCATGACGGTGCACAAAAGTCAGGGCAGTGAGTACCGGGCGGTCATTCTGAGCGCCTGGGGCGGTTCGCCCTATCTTCTCAGCCGCAGTGTACTCTATACCGCCATAACCCGGGCCAGAGAGCTGCTGATCATTGTCGGCCGGGAAGAGGTGGTGGCGGCCATGACGGAAAATGCCGGGAAAAACCGCCGCTATTCCGGCCTGAAGTTGCGGCTGCAGGGGAGAACGCAATGAAGCTGACCACGCTGCTCGGGGCGCTGCTCTATCCGGAAAAATGTGTGCTGTGCGGCATGCTGCTGCGCCGTGGCGAGACGGATATTTGCCGCCAGTGCCGCATCGATCAGCCGCTGTGCGGCGGCTCCGGCAGAAAGTATCCTTATCTTGATAGCTGGACGGCCCTGTGGGAGTACCGGGGGACGGTGCGCGCCAGCCTGCACCGATACAAATTCGGCGGACGGCGCAGCTATGCCGAAAGCTACGCCAGAATGCTGGCTATGCAGCTGCTGAACCGGCCCGTGCAGGCGGATGTGATGACATGGGTACCCATCAGCGAAAAGCGCCGCCGCAGCCGGGGCTTTGACCAGAGTGAGCTGCTGGCCCGCAAGCTGGAGCCGCTTCTGGGGATCCCGACCGCGCAGCTTTTGTGGAAGCGGCGGGACACGCCCCGGCAATCCCGCATTTCCGGCAGTGCCCAGCGCAGAGCCAATGTGCTGGGCGCGTATGAGGCCATCGAGGCGGAGCTTCTGCAGGGCAAGCGGGTATTGCTGCTGGATGATATCCTGACCACCGGCGCAACGGCAGGGGAGTGCGCGAGAATTCTGCTCAGCGCCGGTGCGGCCGAGGTGCATTTCGCGGCGGTGGCTGCGGCAAACAGAAAAAATCAGAACCGGAAGGTGTAAAATATGCGTTTGTTTTCCAATGATCTGGGGGTGGATCTGGGCACCTCCAATGTGAGGATCTATGTTGACGGCAAGGGAATTGTGGTGCGCGAGCCATCGGTGGTGGCGGTGGACAAGAACACCGGCCGCATTTTGCAGGTGGGCGCGGAGGCCAGAAACATGCTCGGCCGTACGCCGGGCAACGTGGTGGCCATGCATCCGCTGAAGGACGGCGTCATCTCCGACCATGAAATGACCGTGCGGATGCTGCAGGTGCTGTTCCGCCGGGCTTCACCAAACACACTCTCTCCCAAGCCCAGAGTGGTCATCTGTGTGCCCAGCGGTGTGACGGAGGTGGAAGAGCGGACGGTGATCAATGCCGCCATCGAGGCCGGTGCCCGCCGCGTGTATCTGATCGAGGCACCGCTGGCCGCCGCCATGGGGGCCAATCTGGACATCCGGGAGCCCAACGGCCATATGCTGGTGGACATCGGCGGCGGCGTGACCAACGTGGCCGTGCTGACCATGAACGGTGTGGCCCGCTCCACCTCCATCGAAGTGGCCGGCAACAGCTTTGACGAAGCCATCGGCCGCCATGTGCGCCGCCGCCACGGCATCGTGATCGGCCAGTCCATGGCGGAGGATATCAAAATCAAGATCGGCTCCGTGGATCACCGGCTGGAGGAGACAAGCTATGTTGTCCATGGCCGTGACGCCAAGAGCGGCATGCCCCGGGAGCTGACGCTGACCTCCACGGAGCTGTTCGACGTGCTGCGCCGCCCCGCCCGGATGATCGCGGACGAGGTGGTCTCCGTGCTGGAGGATACGTCGCCGGAGCTGGTCAACGATATCGTGCAGAACGGCATCACCCTGACCGGCGGCGGCAGCCAGCTGTGGGGCATGGCGAAAATGATCGAAAGCCGCACCGGCATACCCTGCACCCTGGCGGATGATCCCGATGCCTGCACGGCCTACGGCTGCGGCAAGAGCCTTGCATGGATCAACCACATGCACGAAGGCCCCATTAACATTGCGAAAAAGCGCATCATGCGCGGATAAATGAAAAGCAGCGTCACCGGGCCCGGTGACGCTGTCTGCACGGAAGGAGCAGCAATGGAACAATACTGCGATCTGCATACCCACAGCGTTTTCTCGGACGGGACGGACACACCTGCCCGGCTGATTGCTCTGGCTCGGGAGGCTTCGCTGGCGGCGGTGGCGCTGTGTGACCACAATACCGTGGCTGGACTGCCGGATTTTCTGGCGGCGGCCCGGGGCAGCGGGGTAGAGGCCGTGCCCGGGGTGGAGATTTCCACCGATTATGCCGGGAAGGAGCTGCATATTCTGGCTCTGTTCGTGTCGCCACGGCATTATGATGATGTGTCCCAACTGCTGGCCGATGGTGACATTCGCAAGGAGCAGAGCAATATCGATCTTGTGGCGGCACTGAACCGGGCGGGCTTCCCGCTGGATTACGAGCGCATCCGGGCCGGAACGCCGCAGGGCCATATCAACCGGGCCCACATCGCCGCGGAAATGCTGCACCTTGGTTATGTGCAGTCGGTACAGGAGGCGTTCCGGCTCTATCTTGCCCCGGAGCGGGGGTATTACCGGCCGCCCCGGCGGCCCGATGCCTGCCGGACGGTGTGCTTCATCCGCTCCATAGGAGCCGTGGCGGTGCTGGCACATCCGTTTCTGAGCATGGACGAGGCGCTGCTGCGGGTCTTTTTGCGGGAGGCCGTGCCCTGCGGCCTGAATGCCATGGAGGTGGCCTATTCCAAATATTCCGAGGCCACGGCCCGGCTGGCTGCCCGGATCGCCCGGGAATACGGCATTTTGCCCAGCGGCGGCAGTGATTACCACGGCACCGTCAAGCCCGATATCTCCATCGGTACCGGCCGGGGAATGCTGCGGGTGCCGATGGCATGGCTGGAAAGCCTGCGCCCGGACTGAAAAGCCGCCCCGGCGCCCCGCGCAGAAAAGAAGAAAAGAAAAAACGCAAAAAAGGTGTAGATTTTTGCGGGAATGTGTGATATTCTATTTATGCTATAGGATCAGGTAGTGTGCCTGCGCGTTCTCAGGAAGGATAATGCCCCATGATTTACGATATTCGCAAAGCCAGTCTGCTCAAGCGAGCTTCCGCGTTGCTGCTGGATGTTATTTTGCTGGTGGTGCTGGCCTGCGGCTTCGGTATGGCGATCTCCGCCGTGACCGGATTTGACGGCTATGCGGATCAGCTTCAGCAGATCCGCATCCGCTATGAAAAGCAGTATAATATTTTGTTTGAGGATTTTGACGATGATATGACCGAGCAGGAGCAGCAGATCTACCGGCAGGTGGACGAGGCCCTGCAAAAGGATCCGGAGTATATCCAGTGCCTGAACATGATTTTCAGCCTGAGCCTTGTGATCATTTCGCTGGGGCTGCTGCTGAGCTTTCTGGTGCTGGAATTTGGTGTGCCCCTGCTGCTGAAAAACGGCCAGACCATTGGCAAGAAGTCCTTCGGCATCGGCGTTGTCCGGGCGGACGGGGTGCAGATCTCCACTTTTATTCTCTTTACACGCTCCCTGCTGGGTAAATATACCATGGAGACCATGTTCCCCCTGCTGATCGTGATGATGATGGTGCTGGGCATGATCGGCATCATCGGGCCGGTGTTGCTGCTGGCCATGCTGGTGGTGCAGGTGGTGCTGATGCTCCGCTCCCGCACGTGGTCGTGCATTCACGACCATCTGGCCTGCACCGTGGTGGTGGATATGGCCAGCCAGATGATCTTCCACACATCGGAAGAGCTGGTGGCCTACAGGCAGCGGGCACAGGCGGAGCAGGCCGCTGCAAAGCGTGATTGACATTTCCTGCACCGGTGTGCAGTCTGATTTGTAAGGAAAAATTTTTATATAAGAAAGGGAATCCATATGAAAGTTGTCCTCAAAAATTTGACAAAGGTGTTCCCCAGCCGTGACAAAAAGTCCAATGATGAGGTGCGCGCCGTTGACAATTTCGATTTTGAAATTCCAGATGGCAAGCTGATCGGCCTGCTTGGCCCCTCCGGCTGCGGTAAGTCCACCACACTGTACATGATCAGCGGCCTGCAGAAGCCGACCTCCGGTCAGATCTTTTTCGGTGACGATGATGTGACCGACCTGCCCACCGAGGCGCGTGGCATTGGTCTGGTGTTCCAGAACTATGCGCTGTATCCCCATATGACGGTGCTGCAGAACATTCTCTTCCCCCTGCAGAACCTCAAGGGCAAGGATAAAATGAGCAAGGATGAAATGCTGGAGCGCGCCTACTGGGCGGCAAGACTGGTGCAGATCGAAGATCTGATGAACCGCAAGCCCGGCGAAATGTCCGGCGGCCAGCAGCAGCGTGTGGCCATCGCCCGTGCGCTGGTGAAAAAGCCCCGTGTTCTGCTGCTCGATGAGCCCCTATCCAATCTGGATGCCCGTCTGCGTCTGCAAACCCGTGAAGAGATCCGCCGCATCCAGCGTGAGACCGGCATCACCACCATTTTCGTTACCCACGATCAGGAAGAGGCCATGTCCATCTCCGATCAGATCGTTGTGATGAAACTGGGTGTGCTGCAGCAGATCGGTGCCCCGCAGGATGTTTACGACAACCCCAGAAACCTGTTCGTTGCCAAATTCCTCGGCACCCCGCCCATCAACGTGCTGGAAGGCCGGGTTGCCAACGGCCAGCTGTTGATCAATGGCGAGCCGGTGCTGGATGTGCCCGGCGTGGCCGCGCAGGATGTGTATGTCGGCATCCGTCCCGAGGGCTTCGATCCGGATCCCGATGGCAGAATGCACTGCACCCTCAGCTCCGTGGAGGTCATGGGCCGCGATTCCAGCGTGGTCTGCACCAACCCCGCCTCCGTCAACCCTGTCATTCGTGCCATTATCAATTCCGACAATAAAGTCGATACCGGCAGTTCCACCGTGGCGTTCTCTCTGAAGCCCCACAAGGTGTTCCTGTTCAACCGGGAAACCGAAGAGAGAATTGATTTTTGAGGTGAAATAATATGGTAGATAGCAAACATCAGTGGAAAGCGTGGCTGTATCTGCTGCCTGCGATCGTGCTGCTGCTGGTCTTTACCGTGTGGCCGATCATCAACACAGTGCGCCTGTCTTTCCTGGAGGGCTATAACGCCCTGGCCGTGCTGGTGGGTGAAGAGTTCAACATCGGCCTCGGCAACTTCAAGGAGGTTCTGGCAGGGGAGTCCAGCGACTTTATGGTCGGTCTGAAGAACACCCTTGTGCTGACGGTGCTGACAGTGCCTCTGTCCACCATTCTGGGCCTGCTGATCGCCGTGGCGCTCAACTCCATCAAGCCCCTGCAAAAATTTTTCCAGACCATTTTCTTCCTGCCTTATGTGACCAACTCCATCGCCATCGGCATGGTTTTCACCACCATGTTCAATATCATCGGCCTGCGGGCCGGCGGCACCGCCGCGGACAGCTGGGGCGTTGTGAACAATGTGATCATGTTCTTCGGTGGCCAGCCCATCGACTGGATCAACTACACCTCCACATGGGGCCATAACATCGCCGTTATGGTGGTCTACATCGTGTGGAATGCCCTGCCCTTCAAGATCCTGATCCTGCTGGGCGGTCTGCAGAGCATCAACAAGCAGTATTACGAAGCCGCCCGTGTGGACGGCACCCCCCGCTGGAGAGTGCTGACCCGCATCACCGTTCCCATGCTCTCGCCCATGCTGGCGTATGTGGTCATTACCGGCTTCATCGGCGGATTCAAGGAGTATTCCAGCATCGTCGGTGTGTTCGGTGATGGCATGGGCCCGGCGGGTAAGGATGGAACGCTGAATACCATGGTCGGCTACATCTATGAGTCCCTGCCGGAGATGAACTACGGTGTGGCCAGTGCGGCCGCGCTGGTGCTGTTCGGTATCATTTTGGTGGTCACGCTGTTTAACAGCTGGGTCAGCAAAAAGAGTGTCCATTATTAAGGAGGTATCACCATGGCAAAGAATCATGATATGATGCATGAGCGCAACCTCCAGACCGTCTCCGCACAGCAGCGCGTGATGCAGGTGCTGGTCAAGGTGGTTACCTACCTGTTCCTGTCCGTGATGGCCCTGATCATTCTCTTCCCTTTCTACTGGATGATCATCTCCTCTTTGAAGGAGCTGCCGGAATATAAGGAGACCTATCCCACCTTCTGGCCCCGGGTCATCGACTGGGCCAACTATGCCGAAGCTTTTGAGCAGGCCAATCTGACCCAGCTGTTCCTGAACACCGCCTATGTGGGCATTGTCTCCACGGTGCTGTCTCTGATCATTACGGTTCTCAGCGCCTTCGCCTTTGCCCGGCTGGAGTTCAAGGGCCGGGATCTGATGTTCGGTGCCCTGATGGCCACCATGATGATCCCCGGCGAACTGTTCACCATCACCAACTATGCCACCGTCAACTCCTTCGAGTGGACGGAGACCTTCACGGTGCTGATCGTGCCGTTCCTGGTGTCCGTGTTCTACATCTACCTGCTGCGGCAGAACTTCCTGCAGATTCCCAATGAGCTGTATCTGGCCGCCAAGGTGGACGGCTGCGGCGATCTGAAGTATCTGCTGAAGGTGATGGTGCCCCTGTCGGCTCCCACCTTGATTTCCATCACCATTTTGAAGATGATGGGCGCATGGAACTCCTATATGTGGCCCAATCTGGTTGCCAACGACGAGGCCCACCGCATGATCACCAACGGTCTGCGGAACTCCTTCTCCATCGTCGGTGACGAGGTGGACTACCCCGTGCAGATGGCCGCAGTGGCCGTCGTCTCCGCGCCGCTGTTCCTTGTGTTCCTGTTCCTGCGCAAGTACATCATGAAGGGTGTCAGCCGCAGCGGCATCAAGGGCTGATCTTTTCCCCCGGTTAATAGTCCGAAAGGGCTGTAACAATAATTTTTCATTGAGGAAGGACGTAAACGAAACCATGAAAAAGAAAATTCTCAGCATTGTTCTGCTGGCCTGTATGCTGGTGAGCCTGCTTGCCATGGCCGGTTGCAACAAGACTCCCGGTACCAAGGTCGATCTCAGCAAGGGCTTTGAGATCCCCGAGGAAGGCTTTGACACCACCAAGGATGTCAACATCACCTTCTATCACACCATGGGCACCAACCTGTCCGATGTGCTCGATGAGTACATTGCCGACTTCAACAAGATCTATCCCAACATCCACATTACTTGGGAAAAGGTCGGCGGCTACGATGATGTCCGTGACAAGATCAAGACCCAGCTGACCGTTGGCAAGCAGCCCAACATCGCCTACTGCTATCCTGACCATGTGGCGCTGTACAACATCGCCAAGGCTGTCGTCACTTTGGACAACCTGATCGCCAGCGATATGGAGATCACACTGGCCGACGGCACCACCACCAAGCTGGGTCTGACCCAGGAGCAGATCGCTGACTTCATCCCCGGCTACTACAGCGAGGGTAAGTCCTTCGGTGACGATCTGATGTACACCCTGCCCATGAGCAAGTCCACCGAGGTTCTGTACTACAACAAGACCTTCTTCGATGCCAACAACCTGACCGTTCCCACCACCTGGGACGAGATGGAAGCTCTGTGCGAGAAGATCCTGACCATCGATCCCGAGTGCATCCCGCTGGGCTATGACTCCGAGAGCAACTGGTTCATCACCATGTGCGAGCAGCTGGGCACCGATTACACCAGCGCCACCGGTGACCACTTCCTGTTCAACAACGACGGAAACAAGGACTTCGTCAAGCGTTTCCGTGAGTGGTTCCAGAAGGGCTATGTGACCACCCAGTCCATCTACGGCAGCTACACCTCCGGCCTGTTCACCGCCTCCACCGGCACCAAGAGCTATATGTCCATCGGCTCCTCCGCCGGCGCTACCCACCAGAGACCCAACAAGGGCGCTGACGGCTACCCCTTCGAGGTCGGCATTACCACCATTCCCCAGGCAAATCCCGACGAGCCCAAGGTCATTTCTCAGGGCCCCAGCCTGTGCATCTTCAAGGATGCCGATCCGCAGGAGGTTCTGGCTTCCTGGCTGTTCGTCAAGTACCTGACCACCAATGTTGAGTTCCAGGCGGCCTTCTCCATGGCTTCCGGTTACGTTCCCGTGCTGGAGTCCGTTGCCGAAAACGAAGCTTACAAGGAATTCCTGGCCAGCGCTGACGGCGGCGACTTCGTGGCCGCTCTGTCCGCCAAGATCTGCCTGGAGCAGAAGGACGCTTACTATGTCTCTCCTGCTTTCAATGGCTCCTCCGCCGCCCGTGACGCTGTTGGCAACCTGATCAAGAGCGCTCTGGTTGAGAAGGATAACGGCGATCTGGATGCCCTGATCGACCAGATCTTCGCCAACGCGATCAAAGAGGCTAAGAAATGATCGGTACAGGACGTAAGATCCTTGCCGTACTCATCACGATTTGTCTGACCATGGGTCTGCTGGCCGGCTGCGGGGAAAATCCCACGCAGCCGACCGGTGAACCCACCGAGCCCTCCATCAAAGTGGTGGATTATGCTTCCACTGTCAAGCTGGACATGAATTCTTCCACCCGCAAGCTGGAGGTCACGGTGAAAAACTATGTCGATGGCGACACCGTCCATTTCCATGCGCCGGAATCCGAGTTCCCCGGTGGCGTACTCAAGGCAAGATTTCTGGCCATTGACACCCCTGAATCCACCGGTAAGATCGAAGAGTACGGTAAAGCAGCCTCCAGTTTCACCAAGGAAAAGCTGAAAAATGCAGAGTCTATCCTGCTGGAGTCCGACTCTGAAAGCTGGAACCTGGATTCCACCGGTTCCCGGTATCTGGTGTGGGTGTGGTATCGCCCCGCCGGTGAGACGGATTACCGCAACCTGAACCTGGAGATCTTGCAGAATGGTCTGGCTATCGCCTCCAATTCCTCCCAGAATATCTACGGCACCTATGCCGTGGCTGCCATCAATCAGGCGCAGGCGCTGAAGCTCAATGTCTATTCCGGCCAGCCGGATCCCGATTTCTTCTATGGAGACGCGATCGAGCTGGATCTGAAGGAGCTGCGCAGCAACATTGAAACCTACGGCAACACCAAGGTTGCGTTCACGGGCATTATCACCATGAACAGCAACAACAGCGTCTATGTGGAAAGCTACGATTCCGAGACCGATATGTACTACGGCATGACCGTGTACTACGGCTTCGGCCTCAACGGCAACGGCCTGCGAATTCTGGAGGTCGGCAATGAAGTGCGCATTGTCGGTTCCGTGCAGTATTACGAAACCGGCGGCACATGGCAGGTCTCCGACCTGACCTACAAGCCCATGAAACCCAATCATCCCGACAACATCCAGAAGATCAGCGAGGACCACGAACCGGCTTATGTGCTGACGGATCCGGATCGCTTCGTCAACGGCACCGTGGAGGTGATGGTGGACGATACCATCACCGTCCTGCCCTATGCCAAGCTGGCCATGAGTACCTCTGTGCGGATGGAAAATCTCTATGTCAAGGATGTCTACACCACCAATAACGAGGAAAGCTCCTCCAACGGTGCCATGACGCTGACATGCGAGGTCAACGGTGTGACCGTTTCCGTGCGCACCGTGGTGCTGCTGGATGAAAACGGCAAGGTGATCACTGCCGAGGCCTATGCCGGCAAGACCATCGATGTGCGGGGAATCGTGGATTATTTTGACGGCACATATCAGATTAAGGTTTTCACCCCCAAGGACATTACTGTCCATGAATAAAAGATAAGGAGTACCAGCATGAAAAAGATTATTTCTCTTGTTTTGGTCCTGGCAATGGCGCTGTGTCTGTTCGCCGGCTGCGACAACCAGCCCACCGAGCCCACGGGAACCGAAGGCTCCGCTCTGACAAGCGCCAAGGAATACGTTTACGCCATTTATAAGGACAATGCTGTCGAAACCAGAAAAGAGTATTCTGTCGTGGATACCGTCATGATCGATGGCGTTTCCTTCTCCGTCACCTGGGCTGTCAGTGTGGGCGAGGATCTGGTGCAGATCGTTGCCGATAAGGACAACAACGCCTACACCATCATCCCCAGCACAACTACCACCGAGAATGTGGACTACACCCTGACCGCTACCATCACCGATGCCGATGGCAAGACCGAAACCGTCTCCTTCGATCGTGTGATTCCCGCCGGCACTCTGACCCCCGAGCAGATCGTGGATAAGGCCTATGCCCTGACCGGTGATGAGATCATGGAAGGCTACACTCTGACCGGTGTGATCACCGAGATTACCACTCCCTATGACGCAAGCTATCAGAACATCACCGTGGTTATCCAGATCGGTGAAATGGCCGATAAGCCCATCACCTGCTACCGCCTGAAGGGCGACGGCGCTGATAAGCTGGCTGTTGGTGACAAGATCACCGTCTCCGGCAACATCAAGAACTACAATGGCACCATCGAGTTCGATGCCGGCTGTCAGCTTCTGAGCGTTGTTGGCAACACCATGGATCAGTCCAAGCTGCTGGAAGCTTCCTATGCGCTGGCTCCCGGCGAGGCCATGGCCGATAAGATCGCCCTGCTGGGCACCATCATCTCCATCGACACCGAGTGGAGTGAGCAGTATCAGAACATCACCGTCACCATCGTCTGCGATGGCAAGACGGAGTACCCCATCCAGTGCTTCCGCCTGAAGGGCGAGGGCGCCGCTACGCTGGCCGTTGGTCAGGAAATTGCCGTGTACGGCCTGATGAAGAACTACCAGTCCTCTTCCACCGGTCAGTGCACCGTCGAGTTTGACTCCGGTTGCCAGCTGATCACCATGGCTGAGTTCTCCGACCTGTTCAATCCCGAGCCTCCCACGGCTGCTGAGCCCGATCCCACTGAGCCTGAGGGCACCGACCCCGCTCCCACCGAACCCGAGGAAATCAAACCCGCTCCCACCGAACCCGAGGAAAGCAAGCCCGCTCCCTCCACCGGACTGAGCGTTGTCGCTACCCCCGAGACCGGCAAGGCCTACAAGTTCGGCATGGTGCAGGGCAAAGTCAACAATAAGATCTTCTATCTGGCCGGCGGCATGAATGGCTACTATCTGGCCACCACCGAGGATGCTTCCGCTGCTCTGGATGTGTATCTGGAGAGCGCGGAGGGCGGCTATCACCTGTACTGCATGGTCGATGGTGCCAAGACCTACATCAACTTCGTGGTCAGCGCGGACGGTGCCCATGTCAATGGTGCTTACGAGGCTGCCGCCTCCACCATCTACCGCTACGATGCCGAGAGCAAGACCGTGATCGCCGTTGTCGATGGCAGTGACTACTGGCTCGCTACCAGAAACGACAACACCTACACTACCATGGGCCCCTGCAAGGTTTCCTACAATGGTTTCTACGGTCAGTTCTACGCCTGATCTTTTCACAAAAGCAAGAGGCCGCTCTCCGGAGCGGCCTCTTATCATGTATGGGGTGTTGCGGGGTCAGTCTATCCAGTCGGGTTGAAGGGTTGGTTCCATTGGCAGGGTTTGGAATATTTCCCGGGTGATGGCGGTGAATTCGGCATAATCCGTGGTTTTTCGCAGCTGTTTTCCCAGCTTTTCACTTCCCTGGAAATGCCGCAGCAGAAAGCGCCAGTTTTCCTTCATCCGGAACATGGCGTTACGGGCGCTGCCGAATGCAATGATGTAGTTTTCCAGCAGCTCGGAGGTGAAGGCTTCCAGCGTGGCCGCATCGGTGCCGCCGGGGGTGAGCATACCGGGATCCCCCAGAAGCCCACGCCCCAGCATCACCGCCGCTACATTAGGAAAACGCGCCCGCAGGGCATTAATTATCTCTGTGTCTGTCAGATCGCCATTGTAGCAGATGGGCATGGCACAGTGTTCCACCGCCCATTCGAATGCATCCGGATCCACCGGCCCGCTGTAAAAGGCCCGCCGCACCCGGGGATGAATGATCAGCTCCCGGACGGGATAGCGGTTCAGAAGCTCCAAAATGGCGGGAAACTCCGCTGCGCTTTCCAGCCCCAGCCGGGTCTTGATGCTGATCGGCAGAGCGCTTCCGGCGAAAATTGCGTCCAGAAACGCCTCCAGCTGCCCAAGATCCCGTAGCATGCCGGCTCCCTTGCCCTTGGCCACCACCGTGCCGGAGGGGCAGCCCAGATTCAGATTGACCTGCGCATATCCCCGGTCACGGCACAAACTGGCCGCCCAGAGAAAAGCATCCGCATCCCGGGTCAGGATTTGAGGTACGGCGTGAAAGGCTTCACTGTCCGCCATGGGCAGCTCACGCTGCTCCCGGTGGGTCAGTGTCCGGTGCTGGGTAGGGGAGAGAAAGGGCATATAGTACCGGTCAAGGCCGGGAAAATACCGATGGTGTACACGGCGGTATATGCTGTCTGTGATCCCTTCCATGGGTGCAAAATAATATTGCATGGTTCTATTCCTTCCGTCCGGCGTAATACGATCATTGTAGCACGGCACCGGGCCGCTGGCAAGAAAAATCCTCCGGCGCACCATGGCATGCCGGAGGTCTTTTCATATTCAAATCTCCATGATCACAGGCAGAATCATGGGATTGCGCTTTGTGGTCTTGTACAGGTAGCCGCTCAGATCGTTCTTAATGGCGGTTTTGATGGTGTTCCAGTCCCGGATGCGCTTGCGGCGGCAGCGGTCGATGGCCTCCAGCGCCACATTTCGCAGGTTGTCCATTAGCTCCTCGGACTCCTTGACATAGATGAAGCCACGGGTGATGATGTCCGGGCCGGTGATGAGGCTGCCGTCCTGTGTGTTGATGCTGACGCACACCACGATCATGCCGTCCTCGGCCAGATGCTTTCTGTCGCGCAGCACCACGCTGCCCACATCGCCCACGCCGGTGCCGTCCACAAAGACCTGACCGGCCGGGACGGACTGGTTGATCTTGCAGGTGCGACCACTCAGCTCGATCATATTGCCCAGCTCCGCAATGCAGATGTTCTTGGCGGGCATACCCATCTGCTGGGCCAGCTTGCCGTGAATCTGCAAATGCCGCTGCTCGCCGTGGACGGGGATGAAGAACTTGGGACGGACAAGGCCGTGGATGATCTTCAGCTCCTCCTGACAGGCGTGGCCGGAGACGTGTAGTCCCTCGCTCTTTTCGTACACCACGTCCGCGCCCTTGCGGTAGAGCTCGTTGATGATCTTGGAGATGGCCTTTTCGTTGCCGGGAATGGCGGAGGCGGAGATGATGATCCGGTCGCCTGCCACAATATCCACCTGCCGGTGGGTGGAGAAGGCCATGCGGTACAGTGCCGACATATTTTCGCCCTGACTGCCGGTGGAAACGATCACAATTTTGTTCTTCGGCAGGCTCTTGATGGCGGAAATGTCCACAATGGTGCCGGGCTTGACCTGCAGGTAACCCAGCTCCTGCGCCACCTTGAGCATATTTTCCATGCTGCGGCCGGTCACGGCCACCTTCCGGCCGTGGCGCTGAGCTGCGGCCAGCACGGCCTTGATCCGGTGCATGTTGGAGGCGAAGGTGGTAACGATGATCCGCTGGTCGCAGTTTTTGAACTGTCTGTCCAGACTCTCCGCCACCAGATTTTCGCTGGGGGTGTAGCCCTGCCGCTCCACATTGGTGGAGTCGCACAGCAGTGCCAGCACACCCTGACGGCCCAGCTCTCCGAAACGGGCCAGATCGATCATGCCGTCCGAGGCAGTGGGGTCGATCTTAAAGTCGCCGGTCATGACCACGGTGCCAATGGGAGTATGGATGGCAAAGGCCACCGCATCGGCAATGGAGTGGTTGACGTGGATAAATTCCACGCTGAAGCAACCGGCCTTGACCACATCGCCGGGCTTGTGGGTCACCAGCTTGACCTTATCATCGAGACGATGCTCTTCCAGTTTCAGCCGGATCAGCCCGTTGGTCATGGCGGTGCCGTGAACGGGGCAGTTGACCTGCTGCATCAGGTAGGGGATGGAACCGATGTGATCCTCGTGCCCGTGGGTCACGAACAGGCCACGCAGCTTCTTCTGATTGGCAATAAGGTAGGAAAAATCGGGAATGACCAGATCAATGCCGTACATATCCTCATCCGGGAAGCCAAGGCCGCAGTCTACGATGATCATGTCCTTGCCGTATTCCAGAACGGTCAGGTTTTTGCCGATCTCGTCCAGACCGCCCAGGGGGATGATTTTCAGTTTTTGCTTTTCTGCCAAAAAATATTGCTCCTTTCATTTTTGCAACACAAGTAAGCAACCGCTTTTGGAAAATCCGGCCCTGAATCGCCATTTTTTCGGAAAAGCGCCTGCAATAGCATGAAGTTATACTTGCCCGGGTCTGCCTACCCCGGCGCATGCAAGGTTATTATAGCACAAAAATGTCAAAATGTATACAACTTTTTTTCGACCGGCTTCGCCACAAAAAGCGTGCCGTTTTTTGCACTGTTTTTCAGTTCAGGCGGAAAAAGTCTGCCAGAAAGCGGGCAACGCCGTCTTCGTCATTGGTGAAAGTGGAAATCCGGCAGCCGCAGTCATGCAGGGCTGGGGCGGCATTTTTCATCAGAACACCGATGCCGGCCTGCCGCAGCATCTCCAGATCCCCCAGATCGTCCCCAAAGGCCAGCACATCGGCCATGGTGCCACCGGTCAGCTCCACCAGATGGCGGTTTCCCAGCGCCTTGGTTGCGCCGGGATGGTTGTAGCGCCGGAAGGGGCCACCTAAGTAGGTGGTGTATTCCAGCCGGAATTGCCGGGCCAGAGCCTCGGCCTGCGCGTCATCTTCAATGGATGCCACGATTTTCAGTGCCGGGTAGGGAAATTCAGCCCGGGCAAAGTCAAAGGCGCGGGCGTTCTGCCCGGTGTAGCTGCCGAGGTGGCTGTAGAGCGCGTCCTCAGCCTGCACGGAAAAATTCTGTGTCAGCTCCAGCAGAGATCGCAGGACGGCCAGTGTGGTCTCGTGATCGATCTGCGCCCGGAAAAGTGGCTTCCCCTGCCCGTCCACGATCAGCGCACCTCCGTTGACAATGGCATAATCCGGCCCGATCCGGTCGAAAATCGATCGGGAATAGTCCAGAGAGCGGGCGGTGTTTATCACGATTTTGTGCCCCATGGCCTGTAGCTGCCGCAGCACCGTCAGGGTATAGTCCGACACCTGCCGATGGCTGTTGAGCAGTGTGTCATCCAGATCAAAAATGATGTATTTCATGCGTTACTTTGCCTTTCTGCCGTTTCTATCAGGATACCATGTTCCGACGGAAAATGCAACCGTGGCTTTCAGGCGGAGTTTTTTCAAAAAGAAAGTGAAAACCGGTTGCATCCGCCCGGGGAATTTGCTATAATAATACAGATTATAAGCATATTGGGGAGTTTCGGAATTGGAAGAGGCTCCGATGCCCATTAGGAGGTTTGGCTGTGAATAAAAAGCTTGGAAGGATCCTGCGTCCGGGACATATGGTCTATCTGCTGGCGCTGGCGCTGTTTTCCACCGCCGCTGTGGCGCTGGAGCAGTATGTGCTGGCCATTGTGGGCTTTTCTCTGACGCTGGTGCTGCTGATTGTGAATGTGGTGCAGCTCAAGCGTCGCAACCGGTCAATCCAGAGCTTTTTGCAGGCCGCCTTTGCCACGCCGGATGTGGTTCACAGTGCGGAAAACCCGCTGGCCATGGTGCTGGTGCGACTGGGGGATGGGCACATTCTCTGGCTCAACGACCGCTTCACCGCCATCACCGGGCACCGTGACCGGCTGTATGAGCAGACCGTGCAGGATCTGATGCCCGGCATCACGCTGGACTGGCTGGCCTCCGGCAAAAGCGAATACCCCTATGATGTGACACTTGGCAGCCGCCGCTACCGGGTATATGGCACGGCCTTTCGCACCGATGACCCCATGGGCACCATGGTGGGTATGCTGTATCTGAGCGACCTGACGGAAATGTATCAGGTGCGGGATGAATATATCCGCTCCCGGCCGGTGGTGTCCATCATTCTGGTGGACAACTACGAAGAGCTGACCATGAATCTTTCGGAAAGCGCCATTTCCACCATGAACGCCCAGATCAACGACGTGATCACCAAATGGGCGGAAAATTACCACGGCCTGCTGCGCAAACTGGAGCGCAACCGCTATCTTCTGGTGTTTGAAAAGCGGGATCTGGACAATGCCATGCAGGAAAAATTCTCCATTGTGGAGGATATGCACCAGATCGTCAACCCCACGGGGCTGGCGGCCTCCATCTCCTTCGGCCTCGGGGTGGACGGTGTCACGTTTGAAGAATGCTACAATTTTGCCGCATTGTCCATTGAAATGTCTCTCAGCCGTGGCGGCGATCAGGCGGTTGTAAAAGATCGGCTGAATTTCCACTTCTTCGGCGGACGGGCCAAGGAAGCCGACCGCCGCAGCAAGGTTCGCTCCCGTGTCACGGCCAACTCCCTCATGGAGCTGATCGGACAGAGCAGCCATGTGTTCATCATGGGACACAAGAATGCGGATCTGGACGCGGTGGGTGCTGCCATGGGCATCGGCTGCATGTGCCGCAAGAAAGGGAAAAAGCCTTACATCGTCATTGACAAGGAAGTCAACACCTCCAAACTGCTGCTGGAAGAGATCTACCGGGTGCCGGAATATGAGGGCGTGTTTATTACCGAAGAGGATGCACTGCTGCTGTGCGATACCCGCAGCACCCTGATCGTGGTGGATACCAACCGGCCGGATCAGGTGGAGTCCCGCTCCCTGCTCGATGCCATGAGCCGGGTGTGTGTGATTGACCATCACCGCCGCGCAGCATCCTACATCGACCCCGTGGCCATCAATCTCCATGAGCCCTACGCCTCTTCCACCGCCGAGCTGGTGACGGAGCTGCTGCAATACGCCGTGGAAAAGAAGGATGTGCTGCCTATCGAGGCCAAATCCCTGCTGGCGGGCCTGTTTCTGGATACCAAGAGCTTCAATGTCCGCACCGGTGAGCGCACCTTTGAGGCGGCAGCCTTCCTGCGCCGCATGGGCGCAGACACGGTGGAGGTCAAAAAATTGCTGCAAAACGATTTTCAGGAGACCATGGCCAAGTACCAGATCATCAAATCCGCCCGGTTGTACCGCCGGGAAATCGCCATTGCGGCCCTCAACACCGGCACCACCCGGGTTCTGGCGGCGCAGGCGGCGGATGACATGCTGAACATTTCCGGCATCACAGCCTCCTTTGTCCTCTATCCCGATGGGGACGCGGTCTATATTTCCGCCCGTAGCATTGGCGATGCCAATGTGCAGATGATTTTGGAGCCACTGGGAGGTGGCGGCAACACGGCCACGGCCGGCGCCCAGATCAGCGGCAAATCCGTCAAGGATGTGCTGGATGAACTGGTTGCCTCCATTGACAGTTTTTTTGAAGAATAACTACAGGGCGTGGCCGCAGGGCCATGCCGGACGATAAAAGGAGTAACGAAGATGAAAGTAATTTTATTGCAGGACGTGAAGGGCAAGGGCAAGAAAGGCCAGATGATCGAAGTGTCCGATGGCTATGCCAGAAATTATATGCTGCCCCGCAAAATTGCCATGGAAGCGACGGCGGATGCCGTCAACACCATGCGCATGAACGATAAGGCCACCGCTGAGCGCATCGCCCGGGAGAAGGCCGAGGCCATGCAGATCGCCAAGCGGCTGCGGGAGCTGACGCTGGTCGTCAAGGCCAAGGGCGGCGGTGCCGGGCGGCTGTTCGGCTCTGTGACCAATCAGGAGATCGCAGATGCGCTGGAAAAGAGCAGCGGCATCAAGCTGGACAAGCGCAAGATCGTCATTGCCGACACCATTAAGAGCGTGGGTACCTATACCGTCACCTGCAAGCTGGGCTACGAGATCACCGCACCGCTGACGGTGAAGATCGAGGAAGCCTGACAAAGTATCCCAAAGCCCACAGAAAGAGAAGGAGAAAAGCATGGATGAATTGCTGACCCGGCAGGCACCCCAGTCTCTGGAAGCGGAGCAGGCCGTGCTGGGCTCGATCCTCATTGACAGCCGTTGCGTGGCGGATATCATCGGCATTGTGCGGCCGGAGGATTTTTATTTACAGCAGAATCGGGAGATTTTTGAAGCGATCTACACCATGTTCAACTTCTCCCAGACCATTGACCCCGTCACCGTGCTGGACAAGCTGCGGGAAATGGGGACATACCACGATAATTCCCGGGATTATATCCTGCAGCTGATGGAGATCACCCCCACGGCGGCCAATGCCGAGCGTTACGCCGCCATTGTGCGGGATAAGGCCATGATGCGCGGACTGGCTCAGGCGGCATCGGATATTTCCGAGACGGTCTATTCTCAGGTCGGCACCCCGGCTGAAATGCTGGAGGCGGCGGAGAAGAAGATCTATGCTCTGCGCAAGGGAGAACGTGGAGACTCGCTGGAGCATATCGGCACCGTGCTGCACAAGGTGTTCGACCGGTTGACGGAGCTGAGCCAGTCCGACTCGGCCATCCCCGGCCTGTCCACTGGCCTGCATGATCTTGATGCCAAGATCAATGGCCTGAATAAATCCGATCTTCTTCTGGTGGCGGCCCGTCCGGCCATGGGCAAATCGGCCTTCGCTTTGAATTTGGGTGTCAACGTGGCCAAAAAGTATGGGCAGACCGTGGCAATTTTCAACCTTGAAATGTCCCGGGAGCAGCTGGCCATGCGTCTGCTGGCCAGTGAAAGCTTCATTGAGCTGCAAAAGCTGACCACCGGCAAGCTCAGCGAGGAGGAATGGTCCAAACTGGGAATGGCGGCCTCCGCCCTGAGCCAGACGGACATCCGAATTGACGATAATCCCTCCGTCACCGTGGCGGATATCAACGCAAAATGCCGCCGGCTGGACAATCTGGGGCTGGTGGTCATCGACTATTTGCAGCTGATGCAGGGCTCCGGCTACGGCAAAAGCAGCGACAATCGTGTCACCGTGGTGGGCGAAATTTCCAGAAGCCTGAAAATCATGGCCAAGGAGCTCAATGTGCCGGTGGTGTGCCTGAGCCAGTTGTCCCGTGCGGTGGAAAGCCGGACGGACAAGCGGCCAATTCTGTCCGATTTGCGCGAATCCGGTGCCATCGAGCAGGATGCCGACTGCGTGATGATGCTCTACCGGGATGATTATTACAATCCCAACACGGAGGAGAAGAACGTGGCCGAGTGCATTATCTCCAAAAACCGTCACGGCGAGACGGGTACGGTGAAAATGCAGTGGTTCGGCCCCTACCAGACCTTTACCGATCGGGAGTGGAAGCATGCTCAATAAGCTGCTGAGGCAGATCCGGGAATATGATATGATCAAACCGGGTCAGCACATTATCTGTGCCTGCTCCGGCGGTGCGGACTCTGTGGCGCTGCTGTTCGGGCTGTATCTGCTGCGGGAGCGGCTGGGCTTCCGGCTGTCGGCCACCCATTATAATCACCGCCTCCGGGGCGAGGAGTCAGATAGAGACGAGCGGTTTGTCCGTGAACTGTGCGAGCGGCTGGAATTGGCCTGCTTCGTCGGCAGCGGCAGCATCGTGCCCGCCGGGAAGGGGCTGGAGGCCGCCGCCCGGGAGGCGCGCTACGAATTCTTTTCTTCGCTGGATGGCACCGTGGCCACGGCCCACACCGCCGACGACAACGCGGAGACCGTCCTTTTGCATCTGGTGCGGGGTACCGGCCTGAAGGGGCTGGGGGGCATTGCACCGGTGCGGCCGGGGCTGATCCGCCCTATGCTGACCGTGACCCGGCAGGAGGTGCTTGCGTTTCTGGAAGAATATCACCTCCGCTTTGTGGAGGATGGTTCCAACGGATCCGATGCGTTCCTGCGCAACCGCCTGCGCCACCATGTGATGCCGCTTCTGCGGCAGGAAAATCCCCGTATTTCGGAAAATCTTTCCCATATGGCCATGGCCCTGCGCCGGGATGAAGCGGCGCTGACCGCGCTGACGGCACAGCCGCTGCCGGATGTGCAGACCCTGCGCTCCATGGAGCCTGCCCTGCGGGCCAGAGTGTTGGAGCGTTTTTTGAAAGACAGCGGGGTGAAAGAGCCGGAGCGGCGGCACATCGCTATGGCGGAGCAGCTGGTTTTTTCCGACCATCCGTCGGCCCGGGCCGATTTGCCCGGGGGCGTGGCCATCGCCCGCAGTTATGATACACTTTCCGTGCTGAGAGAGCAGCCACGGCTGCAGCGGCAGCAGGTTTGCTGCCCCGGTGTGACACCTCTGCCGCAGCTGGGGTTGCAGCTGGTGTGCGAACCGGCCCGGCAGCTGGGCTGTACGGCGGATTGCTTTGTAGTTCGTACCTGCGGCACCGTGACGGTGCGTGCCCGCCGCAGCGGCGATCAGCTCACCGGCTCCGGCGGCACTCGCTCCCTGAAAAAACTGATGATTGACCGGAAAATTCCGGCCCAGCAGCGGGATATCATGCCGGTTTTGTGCGACGAGCAGGGAATTTTGGGCGTTTTCGGCCTTGGAGCCGACAAAAACAGACAGGCACAGGCACTGCCGGCATGGCGGTTTTATTTGAAAAACTCTGATTGAATGAACCGCTTTGGCAGAGTGCTGAGTTTCCTAAAAAACAGACGGGGAGAAAGAAAACCATGATGCAGGATGTACAGCAGATTTTGATTACGGAGCAGCAGCTGCACCAGCGTGTGCAGCAGCTGGCGCAGGAGATCGCCCGGGACTATGCCGACAAGGATCCCGTTTTTATCGGCGTACTCAAGGGCGTGGTAGTGTTCTACGCCGATATGATTCGGGCCTTCCCCGGACAGTGCCAGCTGGATTTTATGTGGATCAGCTCCTACGCCGGAACCGAGTCCACCGGTAGACTGCAGGTGCGGCAGGATGTATCCGCGGATCTGCGGGGCCGGCATGTGATCATTCTGGAGGATATTTTTGACACCGGCAGCTCCCTGCAATTTGTCTATGACCACCTTGCCAAAATGCAGCCGGCCTCGCTGAAGGTCTGCACCCTGCTTGATAAGCCGGAGCGCCGCAGGCCGGATGTCACCCTGCGGGCCGATTACACCGGTTTTGTCATTCCCAATGCCTTTGTGGTTGGCTATGGGCTGGACTATAATGAACACTACAGAAATTTACCCTATATCGGCGTGTTGAAGCCGGAAGTATACCAGAATTAAGGAGAACCCCCGTTTTGAAGAAAAGCAGAATTTTCAGTATCATTCTTTACACAGCCATCCTTGTGCTGCTGTGTTCATGGCTGATGAATGCCTTCGGCCTCGGCAGTGAGGATCTGACCTATTCGCAGATGATCCGGCAGCTGCAAGATGGCAATGTTAAGGCGTTTACGGTCTATGACAGCCAGATTCATCTCCAGCTTTACACGCCGGTGGGCGGGAAGACCGAGGTCACGGCAGCGATGGCAGATGCCGCGGCATTCCGGCAGGAAATGTGGGATGTCATTCAGGCCCAGACAGAGGCCGGCACCCTGCAAAGGTACGATTTCCGTGCCGACACAACCTACACCCCCTATTCCTGGATCCTGCCGCTGCTGATCGTGGGATTGGCGCTGGTGCTGGTGTATGTGATCATTATGAGCCGCGCATCCGGCAATAATCCCATGAACAATTTCGGCAAGGCCCGCACGGTGCTGGGTGTGCCGGACAGCAAGAAAGTCACCTTTGCCGATGTAGCCGGTGCGGACGAGGAGAAGGAAGAGCTGCAGGAGGTTGTGGATTTCCTGCGTGATCCGGACAAGTACACCCGCATCGGCGCGCGGATCCCCCATGGCCTGCTGCTGGTTGGCCCTCCCGGTACCGGCAAGACACTGCTGGCCCGGGCGACGGCCGGGGAGGCCGGGGTGCAGTTTTTGTCCATTTCCGGCTCGGATTTTGTGGAAATGTATGTGGGCGTTGGTGCCAGCCGTGTGCGTGACCTGTTTGAGCAGGCCAGAAAAATCGCTCCGGCCATCGTCTTTATCGATGAGATCGATGCCGTGGGTCGTAAGCGTGGCAGCGGTCTGGGCGGCGGCCACGATGAAAAGGAGCAGACACTCAATCAGCTGCTGGTGGAAATGGACGGTTTCAGCCATACAGAGGGCATTATCGTCCTTGCGGCCACCAACCGGCCCGATATTCTGGATCCGGCACTGCTGCGCCCCGGTCGTTTTGACCGGCAGATCCATGTGGGCCGTCCGGACGTGAAGGGCCGGGAGGAAATTTTGAGAGTACACGCCCGGGGCAAGAATCTGGATGACTCCGTGAGCCTGAAAACCGTTGCCCGTGCAACGGCTGGCTTTACCGGCGCGGATTTGAGCAACCTGCTCAACGAGGCCGCCATCATGGCCGCCCGTGCCAATCGACCGGTGCTGAATATGGAGGATCTGAACGAGGCGCTGATGAAGATCACCGCCGGCCCTGCCAAGCGCAGCCGGGTTCAGACCCGGAAGGATTTGCAGGAAACTGCTATCCACGAGGCCGGGCATGCCGTGGCCATGTACTGCTTGCCCACCCATGACCCGGTGCGGCACATTACCATTGTGCCCCGTGGCCAGAGCCTTGGCTCCACATGGTCGATGCCGGTGGACGACTCGTCCAATCTGACCCGCAATCAGATGTATGAGCAGATTGTCGGGCTGCTGGGCGGCCGTGTTGCGGAAGCACTGTTTGTAGGTGATATTTCCGTGGGCGCGTCCAATGACATTGACCGTGCCACTTCGCTGGCCCGGGATATGGTGGCCCGCTACGGTATGTGCGAGAAGCTGGGCACCGTATCCTATCTGGACGGCGGGGAGGTATTCATCGGCCGGGACTACCAGACCACCAAGAGCTATTCCGAAAAGGTGGCAGCCACCATTGACGATGAGGTCAAGCTGCTGATTGACAAAGCCTATGACCACTGCCGGAAGCTGCTGTCGGATCACGCGGGACAGTTGCACACCGTGGTGGATTACCTGCTGGAGCATGAGTCCATGACCGGTGAGCAGTTCACCGCCGGCATGGAGGGCAGGGAAATTGGAAAAGCCTCCACCACCATGCTGCTGGACGGACAGGACAAGTAAACAAATGGGGTATTGCCGCTGTGCAATACCCCGTTTTTGTAACGTGAAATGGTCGGGTCGAGCACGGAGGCTCAGTAATTCTCTGCCTGAATTTCGAAAAAGCCCTGCCCGTGGCGGCAGGCGGGGCAAAGCTCCGGTGCGGCGGTGCCAATGGCGATATGGCCGCAGTTGCGGCACTGCCAGACCCGTGCCTCATCCTTGCGGAAGACCTGTTCCGTGCGCAGATTGTGCAGCAGGGCGCGGTAGCGCTGTTCGTGGTGCTGCTCAATCTGCGCAATCAGCGCAAAGCGGTCAGCCAGCTCCGGAAAGCCCTCCTGCCGGGCGTCACGGGCAAAGCTTTCGTACATCTGCGCCCATTCCCGGTGCTCCCCCTCGGCGGCCAGCGCCAGATTTTTTGCTGTGGTGCCCAGAAGCCCAAGCTCCTTGAGCCAGATTTTGGCATGGGCAGCTTCATTTTGGGCGGTCTGGGCGAACAGCGCGGCGATCTGTTCCAGATTCTCCTTTTTCGCGGTGGAGCCGTAGAAATCGTAGCGGCTGCGGGCGGCACATTCGGCGTGAAAGGCACGCAGCAGATTTTCGCCGGTTCGGGTATTTTCGTATTGGTTAGCCATGGAAAAGCCTCCTGTCAAGACATGAGAGCATGTTAACAGGCTCTCTTATACAGAGTTTACCACGGTGCAGACAAATCATCCTGCGAAATAACGGGAACATCTGAACAGGAGGCTTTTACAGCGTAAAAAAGACGATGCAGATCAGCTGCAGCACACTTCCCAGCACCACAAAAATGTGAAACACGCTGTGTATCCACTTTTTTCTGGAACCGACGCCGTAGAGTACCGCACCGATGGTGTAGGCCACGCCGCCGGCCAGCAGCCACTGAAAGCCCGGCTCGGTCAGGGCAGCCCGGGCCTGCGGCAGGAAAAATATGATGCACCAGCCCATAAACAGGTAACAGATCATGGAAAACACCTGATACCGTTTCAGATCAATGGCCGTCAGCGTCATGGCGGGGATGGCCAGCAGCCATTCAAAGGCAAACAGTCCCCAGCCGAGGACAGCGCTTTGCCGGCGCAGGGCAGACAGAGCCACGATGCTGTAGCTGCCAGCAATCAGCAGATAAATGGTGCAGTGATCCAGTACCTGCAGCACCTTCTTGGCTGTGCCGGGGCGCAGGCCGTGGTAGACGCTGGACATGGTGTAAAGCGTCACCATACTCAGCCCATAGAGCAGCGCAGCCATAAGATCCCAGCTATCTCCAAGATGCAGGGCCCGCACCGTACACACGATCAGCGCACCAATGCCGATTCCGCCGCCGACAATGTGGGTCACCATGTTCATCCGTTCCTCTCCCCGGGAGTAGCGGGGCAGTGTGC
Organism: uncultured Oscillospiraceae bacterium; assembly: GCA_964564605.1. Lineage (GTDB taxonomy): Bacteria > Bacillota > Clostridia > Oscillospirales > Oscillospiraceae > Faecousia. The sequence continues at coordinate 10,110 of CAZMBL010000006.1, read as the reverse complement.
GCTGGCAAAGTTTCAGTCTGTTCTTCATAGGGGAATGCCGCCTTTCGTGGGTTTCATGGGGGAATTGTAGCACATTTGGCTGGTAGAAGCCACCGAAAGTGGAATTTTACGCCTCGACCGGGGAGAGAATAGGAAAAAACAGCGGTAGAGCATAAAACACTTGACAAACAGCCGCTCTACCGTTATAATACATGGGTTACCAAGGCTTGAGGTCGCGGGATTCATCAGTATCTGTCCGGTTTGGCAATTGCGGGGCAGGGAAAGGGGAGACCGCCGAAGGAGCGCATTTTCGGCCGGAAAAGCGCGTCCTGGGGTCGCACAGAACATGTGCGGAACTGTCATCCGTCCGGATGGAGCGCTGCCTGGGAACAGACGAGTCTGTCTGCCCGGTGCGTGCGCGCATCGGGCCTTTTTGCTGTAAAAATGAACCGACAGGAGACATATATATGAAAAAAACACCCTTTCTGACACTGGAAAAGGCGGAACAGATTGCAAAACAGATCCCCACGCCCTTCCATATCTATGACGAGGCCGGAATTCGGGAAAACGCCCGGCAGCTACGCAAAGCCTTTTCATGGAACCCGGGTTTCCGGGAATATTTCGCCGTGAAGGCCACCCCCAATCCCTACATTCTCAAAATTCTGAAGGAGGAGGGCTGCGGCTGCGACTGCTCCTCCTACACGGAGCTGCTGCTGTCCGAGGCGGTGGGCATCACCGGCCACGATGTGATGTTCTCCTCCAACGTGACCCCGGAGAAGGACATGCGCAAGGCACTGGAGGTGGGGGCCTACATCAATCTGGACGATGTGACCCATGTGGAATTTCTGGAGCGGCTGACGGATCAGCTGCCGGATACCATCTGCCTGCGCTACAATCCCGGCGGCTCCTTTTCTCTGGGCAATACCATCATGGATATGCCCGGCGATGCCAAGTACGGCATGACGGAGGATCAGATGATCGGCGCGGTGTCCCGGTTGCAGCGGCTGGGGGTCAAGCATTTTGGCATCCATGCCTTCCTGGCCTCCAACACCACCACTAACGGCTATTACCCGGAGCTGGCTTCCCGCCTGTTCCGGCTGGCGGTGCGGGTTCATCAGGCCACAGGGGCCCACATTGCTTTTGTCAACCTCTCCGGCGGCATTGGCGTGGATTACCGGCCGGAGCAGCCCCGGTGCGACATTCAGGCCATCGGAGAAGGCGTGCGGCAGCGCTATGAACAGCTGCTTGTTCCGGCAGGAATGGACGATGTGGCGATTTTCACGGAGCTGGGGCGGTTCATGCTGGCGCCTTACGGCCATCTGATCGCCCGGGTGCTGCACAAAAAGCACATCTATCGGGAATATGTGGGGCTGGATGCCTGCGCGGCCGATCTGATGCGCCCGGCCATCTATGGTGCGTACCACCATATCACGGTGCTGGGTAAAGAGGATGCCATGCTGGATCATGTGTATGATGTCACCGGCGGCCTGTGCGAAAATAACGACAAGTTTGCCATCGAACGCAGTCTGCCCAAAATTGAGATCGGGGATCTGCTGGCCATCCATGACACCGGTGCCCACGGCCATGCCATGGGCTACAACTACAACGGCAAGCTCCGTTCCGCTGAAGTCCTGCTGCATCCGGACGGCAGCTTCCAGCTCATCCGCCGGGCGGAAACACCCCGGGATTATTTTGCGACACTGGACTGCACGGAATTCAAAATTGTGTAAACTCCACAAAAACGGAACCTGAATTTCGGCACGGCAAAGGGATAATATACAACATTTTTACATGATTTATTCAAAAAACTATGCTATAATATACTGGGTGGTGAGAGAAGAAAGCCTGCCGCCCGGTAAGGAGCAGCTATGAATAATATTTTGTTTTTTCTGTTGCCAAAGGCCATGTGTGCTTATGTATACGATGATTACACCATTCGTCAGGCGCTGGAAAAAATGGAGGCGGCGGGTTTTGCAGCTCTGCCGATCCTGAACAAGCGTGGAGAATATCGCGGAACTTTGACAGAGGGCGACCTGCTGTGGGCCCTGAAAAACATGTGCTACATGGATATGCGTCAGGCGGAGGCCCGGCGGATCATGGAGCTGGAACGGCGCAGGGACAATATCCCAGTCCGGGTCACCACCTCTATGCAGGATCTGGTGGAGCGGGCCACGGAGCAGAACTTTGTGCCGGTGGTGGACGATAAGGATGCTTTCATCGGCATTGTCACCCGGCGTTCCATCATTCGCTACTGTCAGCAGCAGCTTTTCCCGGAGGATTGAGCCGGGACGAATTCAGCATTTTCCCGGGACGGTGACCGCCCCGGGCTTTTTCTGCCTGAAAAATTGGCAGAAAAGTTCGGCACGGAGCGGGTTTTTGCCCCGGATTTGTCCAGAATACCAGTTGTAAATTTTTAAGAAATGATGTATAATACAATGAATGCTTTTGGGCGTTGATTTCATACATCGGAGGATGTTTTTCATATGGACAATCGCAATCAGATCATTGGGCAGTACATACAGCCGGGCAAGCAGGTGCATCTTGTGGGCATCGGCGGCATTTCCATGCGTCCGCTGGGGCTGGTGCTTAAGGAAATGGGCCTGATCGTCACCGGCTCGGATAAAAGCGCCACTGCCTCCACCCAGGAACTGATCGACAAGGGAATCCCCGTCCGGATCGGCCATTTTCCGGAGAATATTCAGGGGGCCTGCTGCGTGATCCGCACGGCCGCCGTCCACGACGATAATCCGGAAATTCTCGCGGCCCGGCAGGCCGGTATCCCGGTGTTCGAGCGGGCGCAGGCGTGGGGCGTGATCATGCGCGGCTATGCCCATGCCCTGTGTGTGGCGGGCACTCACGGTAAAACCACCACCACCTCCATGCTGGCGCACATTCTCATGGCCGCCCAGACTGACCCGACCATTGTGGTGGGGGCCCATCTGGATCTGATCGGGGCCTGCCACCATATCGGCACCGGGGATACCATTGTGATGGAAAGTTGCGAGTTTTGCGACTCCTTCCTGAATTTCTCTCCCTCCATGGCCATCATTCTCAATGTGGACGCGGATCATCTGGACTATTTCAAGACCCTCGATGGGGTCAAGCGCTCCTTCCGGGCGTTTGCCCAGCTGGCTTCCGAATTTGTGCTGGCCAACGGCGATGATGAAAATACGGTGGACACCCTGCAGGGACTGAATTATGTAAACTTCGGTTTCGGAGAACAGAACCGTGTCCGGGCGGTGAATGTTTCGCCCAACTGGCGCAGCTTTGATGTGCAGTGCGATGGAAAGCTTTACTGCCATTTGGAGCTGCAGGTTTTCGGCCGCCACAATGCCTGCAACGCGCTGGCCGCTGCCGCTGCAGCATGGCTGGTGGGAATCCCCGGCGAGGCGGTGAGCCAGGGCCTAGCCACCTTCCATGGCGCCCGGCGCCGGATGGAGTACCGCGGTACCATCAACGGTGCGGATTTCTTCGATGATTTCGGCCACCATCCCCGGGAACTGGCCATGACACTCGACACCATCCAGACCATGGGCTACAAGCGGGTCATTCTGGCCTTCCAGCCCTACACCTACAGCCGTACAAAGGAGCTGTTTGAGGAGTTTATCCAGCAACTGAAGCGGCCGGATATTCTGGTGATTTCCGATATTCTTGGCGCCCGGGAGACGGATACGCTGGGTATGTCCTCCACACAGATACAGGCGCGGATTCCCGGCTCCTACTATTGCCCTGGCCTTGCGGATGTGGCTGAGAAGCTGCGTCAGCTGGCCCAGCCCGGCGATCTGATCTATACCTCCGGCTGCGGCAATCTGGATCTGGCTATGGATATGCTCTTCGGCCGAAAAAAGTAAAAGACCGGGGCCAAAGCCCCGATCTTCCTTTGCTACGGCTCCAGAATCAGATGCTCCACCCCGGAGTCGGTGAATTCCTCCATATAGCGCTCCATGCGGCTGGCCATTTCCGGATAGTTTTCATCGGTGATCTGCACATAGTCCATATCCCGGTGGGCCAGCTCCTCCGCAAGGATCTGGAAAAATACCGCATCCTCATAGCAGGCAATGGCCTCGTGAATCCCCCCATCGGCAAAGGCCTGTGATGGGATCCACTGCCCCTCCCACATTTCGCTCAGCAGTGGCATGGCGTTGGCGGGGCACAGGCCGAACAGCTTGCTTTCCACATGGTCGTAATCGGCAAAGCGGTCGTCGCCCCGGGTGGAATTGAGCACCCAGTTGCCGATGTAGACCAGATCCAGCAGTCGGCGGAATTCTTTTTTTGTCAGTTCAATTTGCATAGGTATACCCCTCCCTGTGTTGCTATTATAGCACGCGGCACCGGGAAATCAAGAATGATAAAGAGGCGATCTTTGTGAAAAAATGGAATGTTTGTGTTCTGTTCGGCGGAATGAGCCCGGAGTATGAGGTCTCCCTGCGTTCGGCAGAGTCCGTTTTGAACAATATGGACGCGCAGAAGTACAACATTTATCCCGTCGGCATCACCAAAACGGGGCGCTGGATCCATTACCGGGGCGGGGATTACTCCCTTTTGCCCACCGGCCAGTGGGAGCAGTGCCCGGAAAACCGGCCTGCCGCCATTTCTCCCGTGCGGGGACAGGGACTGCTGACCTTTGAGGGTGACTGCGTTGTGCGGGAGCATATCGATGTGGTTTTCCCCGTGCTCCACGGCGAGAATGGGGAGGACGGCGCCATGCAGGGTCTTCTTCAGCTGGCGGGCATTCCCTATGTTGGGCCCCATGTGTCGGCTTCCGCCGTTGCCATGGACAAGACTCTGACCAAACTGGTTGCCGATCAGGTTGGTGTGACCCAGGCCAGCTGGCAGCTGGTGCGCGGGCAGGAGCTGGAGGGACACATGGATGCCATCGTTGCCCGGCTGGAGGATCGGTTCAGCTATCCCATGTTCGTCAAGCCCTCCGGTACCGGCTCCTCCGTGGGCGTTTCCAAGGTGGCCAGCCCCGAGGGCCTGCGGGCCGCGCTGCTTGCCGCGGCGAAATTCGACAGCAAAATTCTGGTGGAAGAATTTATCCACGGCCGGGAAGTGGAGGTGGCTGTGCTGGGCAATGACAGCCCGGTGGCCTCCGTCTGCGGAGAGATCGATTCCGGCGCGGATTTCTATGATTATGATGCCAAATACATCACCGATACCTCCACGGCCTATATCCCCGCCCGCATCAGCGAGACGGTGGCCGAGCAGGTGCGGGACGCGGCGGTTCGGATCTACAGCGCCATCGGCTGTCAGGGTCTGAGCCGGGTGGACTTCTTCGTTACCTATGAAGATGACCGGGTGGTGTTCAACGAAATCAACACATTGCCCGGCTTTACCTCTATTTCCATGTATCCCAAGCTGTTCGATGCCAGCGGCATTGCCTACAGCCAGCTGATCGATGAGCTGCTGCAGCTGGCCATGGAGGCCGGACAGGAATGAGCAAAGCGGTTCTGACCATGCAGGGCTGCCAGTATTACCCCCAGATGGAGCCGGAGAAGATCGAGCTGGTCACGGAAGGGGAGCTGTTCTGGCGGGAAAACGGCTGGGAGATCACCTATGAGGAAAGCGACCTGACGGGCCTCGAGGGGGTTCACACCACCATCCGGGTGGAGCCGGGGCAGGTGACATTGCGGCGGACGGGAAAGCTCCGCTCCGAAATGGTCTTTCAGGAGGGCGTGGCCCACGAATCTCTGTATCAGATGGATTTCGGTGCGCTGCTGGTCACGGTCTGTGCGCGGCAGATCAGCGCTTCTATCGGTGCCAAAGGTGGCACGGTGGATCTGGTGTACAGCATCGAGCTGGAGGGCAACGGAACAGGTCTTGTGGAATATCACATGGATATTCAGACGCAGGAGTCTGCACAATAAGGATACCACGGCGGTACGCCCGGAAACGGTGCGTACCGCCGGTTTTTCAGCCTGTGGCAGGAGCGTTTTATGAGACCGATTATTCGATTGCCCCATACAGCGAGTTTTATGAATGTCTGTTGACATTTGCACTGTTAAGGTATACAATTGGTGTACAAAAGTATGAAGGAGATGGTTCGCATGGGCATTGCTTACGCAGCAGACTGTGGTTTGCCAAATGCGCCGGATTTCTCCTTGAAAACGAAGCAGGATATCATCTGAGGTATCATTGACTTTGGAATCGCATCAATCGATAAGTGGGATGATGTAGCTGGTTCGATAACATCTCCAAGCAATAGAAAGTCGTATTTTGTGGAGACACTGGGATATAGCGAGGCGGAGTACAACAAGTTAAACACGGCATTATCATCACAACATTCAAATACACAAACCAGCGATTTTACACATATGCAGTATTCTCTTTCGGCAAGATTGGCTTATAGACTTCAAAAAGACGGAGTATTTTCTAATATTTATACACTTAGCGGAGATGAAACAGTGTCGTATTTGGCCGGTTGGTTAGGTGATGCTACATTGACATCTAACGGAACAACGTCAATGGGTAACGACGATTATATGGCTGATCTTGACGCAGAAAACATTTTCCGTAGAATTGATGGAGGCGAAAAACAAGTTGTAGCTTTGAATAATTATTATAGGTTGCTAACTGGTCAAAATACACGAGCAACGTTGTTTAAGAGTTACCTAAGTTATTCGACTGTGGAAAACATGATTCTGTCAAAATTAGGAAAAACATTAAACCAGGTAAAGGAATCGTGCCCAGATACTTATGATTTCCTTATGAGTCTGAAAGACAGCTTAGCAGAAATTGCGCATTATTGATGGAGGTATAGATTGATGAAGAAGATATTTCGCGTTTTACTGACTGTACATCTGGCGTTCTGGGTGCTGGCGCTTCTGCTGAGTATCGTGCGGCGTGTTACATATACTGCACCGGACGCCGAGCCGCTGGATTATTTCCTTTCGCAGGGAATATACAATGTATTTATTCTGATTGGGGCAGTGGGCAGTATCAACGCTGCGATGCTGTTTTGTGCCTGTGTTGCTCCAGGAAACAGCGCCGAAAGCCATAAAAAAATGCAGATCGGTTGCCCTTTGGCTGACATACCTTGCTACGCTGCTGTTTTATGCATCTATCGTGTTGCTTTTCCTGATTCAATCCGATTTTGTCATTCTGGCTCCCGCGGCATGGCTTCTTTGCGAAGTGTGTAGCGGTGTCCTGCTTGTTGCTTCCAGAAACAAATAAATGGAACTACACAATGAACACGGAAACAGAATGCGAAAGGAGTTACCCATGAAAAAAAATACTTGTATTGTCGATTGGCATTATGATCATCGTATAACAAACAGTCGCCACAGCGCAGGTCGCTGTGGCGAAGTAGTCTTGGGAAAATGTCATCGCGAACCAGTGCGTACACTACTCGCGCTAAGAGCCGCCTTCGGCGGTTGCGCTCTGTACATGCCTGCGGGCATAGTGGTGTGGCGATTATAGTATGGTTTCAGCAGGAAAGATTGCCACGTCGGCCTGACGGCCTACTCGCAATGACGCAGGGGTTTTTAATTGTCATCGCGAACCAGTGCTCACACTGGTGTGGCGATCTATAGGAAGAGTCCCACGCCGGTGTGCGCACTGGCTCGGAATGACGGCTTTTTGATGCGCTCAACCGCCACAGCGATTCTGGCTGTGGCGGCGATGTTTTTTGCGGAAAGCGATCAGATCTCTCCGTCTGCGGTTTCCGTGGACGGCAGAGTGTCACCCTCGATGCGCACAACGATGCTGTCGCGCTTGCTGTAATGATCGGTAGAGAGCAGGGTGCTGGAGATCAGCGCGCCGGTCTGCCTGTCATACCGGCACAGGTAACACTCCATGTCATAGCCGGAAATGCCGCTTTGCAGCACCTGACCGTCGGTGTAGCCCTGCTGATTGTCTCTGCTCATGGGCTGGGAGATGGTGTTAGGGGTGTAAATTGCAAGCACCTTGTTTTCCAGCGCGTTGCGGTAATTGACATCGGCCTTGGCCGTGCCCAGCAGCTTCACCGTCACGGAATTTCCGCTGAAGGTGATCACCAGCCGGATGGGATCCTCCGTGGTGTTGACAAATTGCAGATCCTGCGAGCCATAGCTGACGGCAGCGTCAAAGCCCAGCGGCGTGTAATCCACGGCGTAGGGATGGGTGTAGCGCTGGGTGACAGTCAGATCCGCAAGCAGGGCACTGCAATACAGGGCAGAGGAGATCTGGCCGATGCCGCCGCCCAGCACCGTGGCCGTGCTGCCGGGGAAGGACGGTGCGGTCTTGTAGCCACGGTTGGCGGTGCAGGGGCCAACGGCGGTGTTGAAGCTGAACAGCTCGCCGGCCTTGACCACATAGCCGTTGAGCGCTTCGCAGGCCAGACGCAGGTTGGTATCCCGGCTGGCATCGCTGTTGCCGCTGCAGGTGGCGGTGTACTCCGCCAGAACATCCTTGAACAGGTCACCGATCAGCGCGGCCTCGGTGATATCCGGGGTCAGAAAATCCAGCTGGATGGAGATGCTCTGGCCATACTGGGCATTTTCCAGAAGCTTCGCCACCTGTTCGCGGTCGAAACCGTAGCCGTAGACTTCCGGGGTGACGTGGAAGCTGTTGTCCAGCTCCGCGTCCTGCGGCTCCTCACAGTATTGGGCGAACACGGCATCCAGATCGACGGCATCCGGCTCCGTCAGGGTGGGGGCATCATAGGATACCGTCATCCGGTGCAGGCTGTAGGAGTCCAGCACATAGTCATACAGGGCCTGTGTGTCCAGCACAAAGTCAGGCGTGCCCAGTGTGATCACCAGTGTCTGGTGGCGGATGCCGCTCAGATTCGGAACATAGGGGCCTTTTTCCGCTTCGTCCCAGGAGCTGGGTTTATAGGGATAGCTGGGACGCTTGCCCTCCAGCGTCACGGTCGGTTGGGTCATTTCCATGCTGTAACCGTCGCAGAAGGTGTCCACCGCGCTGTAGATGTATTCCAAATTCAAATTCAGGTAGGGGAGCAGGGCAACATTGTGCTCTTTCTTCTCTGCGTCGGCCCGGGTCTGGGCGTTCTGGGCATCGGTGCCGGTGCGGCCATACTCATACGCCTTGTCCACCGCGGCCTGCACATCCAGCCGGGCACCGGTATCGGCCGGGGAGAGGGTCAGGGTGTCCCCGGGCAGGGTGACCACCAGATCCTCCGTGGCGAAGCTGCCGGAAAGTGCCAGCTGCACCGCACTGCGGGCGGCCTCCGGGGTCATGCCCCCTACATTCACGCCACCAATGTAGACATTGGGCAGAATGCAACCGTCATCCTCCGGTATGGAGAAAATGCTGCTGAGCAGATGATTGACCCCGACAACGGCGGCGATCATCACCACAAGTCCCAGACAAAGCAGGATGATGCGACGGGCCAGCGCGGTTTTTCGGGCCTTTTCCGTCGCAAACCTGCGTTTTGGTGTAGTTTTTCCCATAAGGCTACGCAACCTTTCTTTTGGAACCTGTGCGCCAATCGTATCAGAGCGATTGTGGCTGGCTCCTTATTTCTGCGGCGATTTTGCCGGTTTGATTGAATGTTCGGGGTCATTGTAACACATTTTCCCTGCCGATGCAATCATTTTGCGCCTGTTCCTGCCTGCCGGACGAAAAATTGACAGTTTTTTCACAATTTCAGGGCGTTGCGGTAGCGGCCGATGAAGGCTTTTGCCTGCTTGAGACTGTCACTGCCGCCGGAGAGCTTCAGACGCAGGGTGGGCTTTTTTGCAGTGGCCACAAAGCTCAGCCGGTTTTTGTAGCAGGGCTCGTTGCACACGGCGGTCATGACCTCGAAATCCAGATTGGTGAAGGCAAAAAGCACATCCCCGGCCCTCTGGCGGATGTCCTCGATACCGCACTGCCGGGCATCGGCCCGAAGCAGGGCAATGTCGATCAAATTCAGCACACCCTTTGGCGGGTCGCCATAGCGATCCACGATTTCATCCAGAAGATCGTCCGCATCGTGTTGGGAGCGGATGGCGGCCATGCGGCGGTACAGATCCATCCGTTCCTCGCCCCGGGAGACAAATTCGGGATCGACGTTGGCGGTAACGTTGAGGTCGGCGGTGCATTCCGGCTCCCGGGGGGCTTCGCCCCGTTCCTCCAGCACTGCTTCATCCAGCAGTTTCAGGTACATATCGTAGCCCACGCTCATCATGTGGCCGGACTGCTCTGCAC
>CAZMBL010000005.1:0-49838 GCA_964564605.1 uncultured Oscillospiraceae bacterium | reverse complement strand
TATACCATATCTGGAGCCTATATGGTAGTGCGGATTAAATCAGAGGTTCCCTAAACGATGGGGACACGATAATTGAGGCGTTTTTCAAAGCAGGCTATTACGGTGAGAGTTTAGAAACAAATGATGATCTAATTCAAAAAGTTTTGTACATTTCAGAAACTGAAAATGAAACAATCTATACGCCTTACCAGCATTATGATTATGATCCATCTGACGTAAAGATTAAGATTCATCACATTCATTCAGCGGATATAAATTAGAATCAGGGAGGAATTAAGGTATGAAAAACTATTTCCGTCTTATTGCTTTGATTTGTCTGATTGCATTGCTGCTGAGCGGCTGCGCCACAAAATATCCCCGCATTACACTCAGCTCCTTTAGCCTTGGTGAGCAGAGCTACGGGACGCTCAGCACGCAAACGGCCGTTGTTAATCAGGCGGAGGCTTCCATTCCGGCGCAGATTCCCATTTATTACATCTCAAAACAGATCATTACGCACTCACAGGTTACAAATATGCTGATAAGCCTGAATTTACCCAACAACCCTCACAGCATGAAGCTGGACGGAAACCTCTTTGATTACGAGCTGGTTAGTTTCATGGACAACTCCAGAGGGTACTATACCATGTCTGACGACGAAGCCATTGAACAGGCATGGTAGGTTCTGCGTAAAATTCCATTCCTGGAGGGCGAATACTGCTGCACTGGTGTCCGTGAAACGTTTGTTGAGATCGATTCGCAGGGTGAGCATGTGGAGTGCGCCGGTGTCGGGTTCAGCAGAGTTCTCGATGGTATGCCGGTATCGGGAGAAGACAGTATCGTGATCAGCTTCGATGGCGGTGGCCTGATGGGAATCAAGATGAAGCTGTATCACTACGAAAAGTCCGGCACGATGGATATAATGCCCGTTACGGAAGCTGAGCAGCGGATTCAAACCCCCGATGCCTTCTCCGCTGATCGTAAGACCGGAAAGATTGAAACACTGCGTGCGGAGAAGGTCAAGCTTTGGCTGAAAAACCAGATGTCCGATGGCTGCACAATCTTACAGCCTTACTACGTTTATTCCGGAACAGCAGAATTCACAGATGGAGAAACCTGCAGCTTTTCTTCCAAGATCATTGCCGTAACAGATCGCTATACCTACGTTGCAGAGCGGGAAGGTTGAAACATTGTAAATTAAGTTCTATTCCGAAAAAGGGCGCGCAAAATCAAGCCCCCTGACAGCGGGCGAAAAAAGGTTGTAGATGAAAATGGTAAATCAACCAGAATCTATTCATAGTCAACGCAGTCCCGGAGGAATACACTTATATTCCGGAAGAATAATCTGAGTTTTGCGGATGTCCGATTCATGTTGTCGTGTTCTAAGGATGCATATCTATGAAAAGCAAAACAATTGCAGTAATAGCGGTAACAGCAGTTATTATGCTAATACTCTGTGGCGCTGCTATTATTACGCAGAATGAACCTGATGATCCGCTTTATCAAGTCGGAAAAGCTTTCCGGTTCTGGATGAAAGATGAGCAGAATTCACTTGACCATGAGGGCGATGTTCTTGCCAGATACGGTGAGTCCGAAATTACCGTCGCGACAGTTGCTTACAGAAAGCAGCTGAAAATGATATATTCCGACAGTACAGAAGCTGCTCCGACGGATTACCAGATCGTAAATGAAATAGCCCGCTCCATGATGATCCGGGAAGAGGTAAATCGCCGTGGGCTGGACGCAACGCAGGAAGAAATCGACGCAATGATCAGTAACGCCGAATTGGCTTACAGTTTGCCGGATGGGAAAGAAATTCTCGATCCTTTCCTGACCGGAGCAGAAATTTCTTTCGATGAATACCTGCAATTGCTACGGATGGAGGCTCCGGCTGTTATTGCAAAACAAAAACTTATCGATGCAGTTGGCATGGAATATTGTGCGGCAAGCGGAATCGAATTCACAAAAATAAATCCTCCCGCTGAATTGACACAGGCCCAAAATGATTATTTGGAAGAATTGTTTGCAAATCACAAATCCGATATAGTGTATTATATCGATATTCCGGATTCGTTATAAGCAGATCTGCTGCATCCGTGATCATTGGTGGGGCTCCTGCGAGCGCGGGGCCCCATTTCCCTGCCCTGTTTCGCATTTTTCTGTTGCAAATCCTGCCGCAATGGGTTATAATGGCAAAAACAGCAATTTCACCAAAGAGAGGGAATGAAACATGGCTGAAATCACCGAAAGCAAGAACTTCATCCACGCCTTTATCGAGGAAGACATGGCTCCCGGCGGCCGCTGCGAGGGACAGACCGTTCACACCCGTTTCCCGCCGGAGCCCAACGGATATCTGCACATCGGCCACTGCAAGGCGCTGATCATCGATTTCGGCACTGCGGAAAAATTCGGCGGCATCTGCAATCTGCGCATGGACGACACAAACCCCACGAAGGAGGATGTGGAGTTCGTGCAGGCCATTCAGGAGGATATCCACTGGCTTGGCTTCGACTGGGGCGACCGGTTTTTCTACGGATCCGATTATTTTGAGAAGGATTACGAGTACGCCGTGGAGCTGATTCGCAAGGGTCTGGCCTACGTCTGCGAGCTGACCCCGGAGCAGTTTAAGGAATACCGGGGCGATCTGAACACCCCTGCCATCTCCCCTTACCGGGATCGACCCATTGAAGAGAGCCTCGATCTGTTCGCGCGGATGCGCAATGGCGAGTTTGAAGACAACCGTTACACCCTGCGGGCAAAGATCGATCTTGCCAGCGGCAACTTCAACATGCGTGACCCGGTGATCTACCGCATTCGCCACATGCATCACCACCGGCAGGGCGACAAATGGTGCATCTACCCTATGTACGATTTCGCCCACCCAATTCAGGACGCGCTGGAAGGCATCACCCACAGTCTCTGCTCGCTGGAATTTGAGAACCACAGACCACTGTACAACTGGGTGGTGGAGCATGTTTCCGTGCCCAGCAAGCCCCGGCAGATCGAATTTGCCCGGCTGGGCATCGACCATACGGTGCTGTCCAAGCGCAAGCTTCGCGCGCTGGTGGAAAACGGCTACGTTTCCGGGTGGGACGATCCGAGAATGCCCACACTGTGCGGCCTGCGCCGCCGGGGCTACACCCCCGCCTCCATCCGCAGCTTCTGCGACCGTGTGGGCGTGGCGAAAAGCCCCAACACCATTGAGTACGCCTTTTTGGAGCATTGCCTGCGGGAGGATCTGAACGAGACCGCGGAACGGGTCATGGCGGTGCTGCGGCCCATCCGGCTGACCATCACCAACTATCCCGAGGGCCAGAGCGAGCAGTTTGAAGTGGAGAACAACCCCAACGACCCGGCGGCCGGTTCCAGAATGGTCAGCTTCTCCCGGGAACTCTGGATCGAAGCGGACGATTTTCTGGCCGAGCCCATCCCGAAATACAAGCGCCTGTTCCCCAATGGGCCGGAGTGCCGCCTGAAAGGCGCGTATCTGATCACCTGCACCGGCTTTGAGACGGACGAAAACGGCAATGTGACCCGGGTGCTGGCCACCTACGACCCCGAAAGCCGGGGCGGCAATCCCGCCGACGGCCGCAAGGTCAAGGGCGCAACCATCCACTGGGTGGATGCCGAAACCGCCTGTGACGCGGAGGTTCGCCAGTACGATAACCTGTTCAGCGACCCGGATCCCGATGCCGCCGGAAAGGATTTTCTGGCCTGCCTGAACCCGGAGTCCCTGACGGTGCTGCACGGGTGCAAGGTGGAAGCGTCCCTCCGCGCGGCGCAACCCGGGCAGTCCTTCCAGTTCATGCGGCAGGGCTATTTCACCCCGGACAGCCGGGATTCCTCTGGGGAGCTTCTGGTTTTCAACCGCAGCGTCAGCCTGAAAGACAGCTTCAAGCCCGGAAAATAAGAATATACAACAAAAACGGTGCAACCATTGCGGCTGCACCGTTTTGATTTGTCGTTATAAAAGTCTTATGAACACCAGAAAATGCCGTTTTCATCTGTGGTGCCTGCGGGCGTGTCAGTCAGCTCGAAGGTGGCGGCGTTAGAGCCGAGACAGACCACCATGGCGGACATGCCCTGTGGGATTTCCACATCCGCGATTTGGCTTCCGTCGGCACAGACGCGCAGATATTTTCCGGCGATCAGATTCATGGTGCGACTGGTGCCGACGCGGGTAAAGTCCCGGCAATGGGTCAGTTCGTTGGTCATGCCCCGGGAGGTCATGACGGCAATGACAATGCCGCCGGTATAACCGTACCCCTGCTCCGTATCAATGGCGGAGTCGGCTACCGCATCGGTGAAAATGACGGTTTTGCCGCCGGAGATGACAATGCCTGCGTAAGCCGTGCGGCTGTTGGAGTCCAGGCCATCGCCACTGCAGCTGACATAGACGGTGCCGCCGGAAATTTCAATGGCCGTGCCGGAGGTGGCAGTGCCGTTAACCCCGTCATCGTCGGCCTGCACGGAAATGGTGCCGCCGGTAATGGAGACGAGTTGCCCTTCCAGCCCCTCATAGCTCTGGGTGATGGTGACGGTGCCGCCGGAAACGGTCAGAGTTCCATCGGCATGCACGCCGTCATCATCGGAAAGCAGGGTAAGATTGCCCGCCTGCACCGTCACGTTTCCAAGGGCGGTTTCGCCGTTTTCCAGCGCTTCGCCGCCGTTGGCGTGGAGGCAGTCATCCTGCGAGCGGACGGTGATGGTGCCGCCGAGAACGGAAATCTGATTATCGGCCTTGAGACCCTTGGCGGAATAGGAAATTTTGTTGGAATTGCCGTCCATCCCGCCGGGGCCGCCCATGCCACCGCCACCGGGCCAGCCGCCCATACCACCACCGCCGGGACGACCGCCGCCGCGATCGCTCATGGGGGTGACGCCGGCATCACCGGTGGGCTGCTGGGGGGGCGGTGCTTCGTCCGGCGGCTGTATGCCACCACCGGGCATCTGGGGTGGTTCGTTTTGCCCGGGCTGACCACCGAAATCAGGTCTACCCCCCATATCCGGGGCGTCTCCTCCGGGGATATCGCCCCGATCCGGCCAATTTGTGCCGAAATCCGGGGCCTGGTTGTCCCCTGTCGTGCCGCTTTGGGTGGTGCCAAGGCCGGCATAGGATGCCGTTTCGACCGAAAGGATGGTATCCTCCCCTTCAATCACCACATCATAGGCTGCATACAGACCATCGCAGGCGGCAATAATCGTGGTGCTGCCGCCGCTGACGGTAATGGTGCCACGCTGCTTTCCCTTGGAGGAAAGATCGGAATTTTTTGTCTTGATTCCGTCCCCGGCCACAGCGATCAGGGTCAGATTGCCGCTGCTGACGGTGACGGAGTCGTTACCCTTGAGTGCGTTGTCCACACAGGCCACCGCAAGGGTCAGATTTTTGACTTTCAGATCGTCTTTGGTGTGGAGGCCGTTGTTGTGCTCGGAGACGACAGTCAGGCTTCCCTTACCGCAAAGTTCCAGATCGGCCTTGGCGTAGATGGCGCCGGAATGGGCGGCATCGTCCGTATCGTCCACCGTCGGGCGGATATCGTAGATATAGTTTTCGAAGCCGGATTTGGCACAGAGGGAAACCTTGTCCGCGCTGATTACCTCAACGGGACTGACACTGTCGCTGACGATCGACAGGCCGTGAAGCTCCAGCTCCAGATTATAGTCCTCTCCCACATCGATGACGATGCTGCCCCGCAGCTTGCCGGAAACGACATAGACCGAGTCCTCCTGCAAGGCGGAAAAGGTCAGGATGCCGCCATCGAGTGTCCAGCAGCTGTCCGTGCCGGAAACGCATTGCACGGAAATATCCGTTTCCTCCGTCTCAAAGAAACCGGCGTAGGCCTTGAGTTCGTCCAGCCGGTCGGAAACCGACTGAAGCGGTTCTTCCGACACGGTGGGGCCGGTGGAATCCGGGGCCGGGGCGGCTGTGGGGTCTGTAGCGTCCGGTTTTTGCGCGCATCCGGTCATCAGGCCGGCGAGCAGAGAAGCCAACAGGAAAAATGAAATTGCCTTTTTCATGGGAAAAGCCTCCTTAAAGCTCCATGGCGGGGCTTTCCTGACAGGTGAGCATGATCTCCAGATTGCCGTTGCGGCAGCGCAGCTGATCGATCATCTCTTTTTCGTGTTCTGTGTCTTTCAGCGTGAGCCGGTAGGTCAGGCGGAACATGCTGCCCATGTTGGTGGTTTTAACCCGCAGAAGCTCGTGAGATGTGGTGAAAGCGGCGAAGATATCATCGAAAACGCCGCTGTAGTCCAGATCCTCGGGGATGGTGATATGCAGAAGCTTCTCAGACTCCCCTGCCCCGCCCTGGCCGAATCGGAACAGGGTGCAGGCAAGGTAGGCCCCGCACATCACGGCGGTGAACAGCACCCCATAGGCCAGATAGCCCATGCCGGTGATCAGCCCGGCCCCCATGGCCAGAAACAGGGCGCAGATCTCCCGGGCCGAGCCGGGCACGCTGCGAAAGCGCACCAGACTGAAAGCGCCCGCCACGGCCACACCGGTGCCCACATTGCCATTGACCAGCATGATCACCACGCACACCACCGCCGGCAGCAGCACCAGTGTCACTGCAAAGCTGCCGCTGCAACGGCTGCGGAAGCGGTAAACGGTGGCCAGCGCCAATCCCAGTACCAGTGCAACCACCATACAAAGCAGAAAATCCCCGACGGAGATGACCTGTGTGGCGGTTGTATCGAAAATTCCCTTAAAAATTTGCTCCGGCATGATATGCCTCCTCCTTTATGTGCCATGCGCTACCCTGCATCAGCTGTGGGCAGATTATGGTCTGATAAGCGGTTCCGTATTTTGAAAAAGAAGTTTTATAGATTTTCTCCCGGGACAGGGCCTCCACCATCCAAAGGGGAATTCCACCGCTGCATTTGATCTCCATCAGCACCCGATCCGGCGGCAGCAGTGCCGTGCCCCAGGACTCGGCGCAAAGAGAAAGCTGCTCCTGCCGACAGAGGACGGTATCGTCAAAAGTGACCCGAAAATCGGTGCCGTCCGCCATGGCATAAGCCTCCCGCTCATAGGAAAGGAACACCCGGGGACGAAGTGTCTGATAAAATGCAAGGGCATAGTCGATCTCCCGGCCGATCTGGGTGTCCAGTGGCGGCGGTGTGTATCCCAGCAGCCAGTTCATCGCCAGATTCTGGGGCAGGACGCAGCGGCGCTTGTAGACCACGGAGTCGTACTTCTTTTTCAGCTCCACGAACACGGGGCTGTTCGTCCCGGCCAAAGCGTAGCTTCGCAGGCGCAGCTTTTCCTTGTACACCGGGCGCTCGATGGAGCGGCGGGCCAGCAGAAAGGACTCCGTGTCGAAATAGAGATTGCGGATGGTTGTGCGCCCGAAGCGGTCAAGGGTCATGTATGGTGCCATGGCCGCAAGAATGGCCTGTTTCTGCCCGGGCGACAGCATGTATTTTAATTCATAGCGTTTGAAAACCGTCTGAACCGGCACACGATCCCTCCTTTTTGCCGTTCTGCGGTGCATTATAGCGTGGAAATATTGAAGCTGCATTGAAAACACAAAGACGCTCTGCCGGAAAAGTGCCGACAGAGCGTCTGCTTATTTCCCGAAACGGGCGGCAGCGTCTTTCATCATCTGCCGGATGGGAAGGCCGTATGGACAGCGGGTCTCACAGACACCGCACTGTACACATTCGGAGGCTTTATGTTCCAGCGCGTCATAGCGAAGCCGTGCCCAGTCATTGAGATGATAGCGGGTCAGGTATCCATCGAACAGGAATACGGAATAAATGGAGATCCCTGCCGTACAGGGGGCGCAGTAGTTGCAGCGGCGGCAGAAATTGGTGCCCAGCTCGGCGCGGATGACGGCGATCTTCTCCTGCTCCGGGGCTGTGAGGGGCACTTTGTTTGCGTATGCAAGCACATCCTGCCGCAGCTCCTCTGCACCGGAAACGCCGGGAATGACCACACTGATATGCCCGTTTTGGGCAAGAAAACGCATGGCCAGACTGCCGTCATCCAGCGCGCCGCCGGCCATGGGCTTCATGCAGATAAAGCCGATGTTTTTCTCGGTGCAGCGCTGCAGCAGATGCTCTGCCTGGGTTTCCACAATGTTATAAGGGAACATGATGGTTTCCACCCAGTCAAGCTCCAGAACCTTTTCAAACAGCTCCAGAGAATGCAGCGTGATGCCGATGTGGCCGATTTTGCCATCGTCTCTGGCCGCAAACAGCGCTTCCAGCGCGCCGCCGGGGGCTGTGATCTGGGCAAAGGCTTCGGCGGTGGGATTATGCAGCTGGTAAAGCTCAATGTGATCGGTGCGGAAATTGCGAAGGCTCATGGCAATGTCCCGCTCCATGGCCTCCCGGGTGCGGGCGCCGCTCTTGGTGGCAATGATAAACTGGTCGCGCATGGGCGCGATAGCCTGTCCCAGATATTCTTCACTGACGGAATAGGCCCGGGCGGAGTCCAGAAAGTTGATCCCAAGCTCCGCCGCGGCGGTCATCAGCGTACAGGCGGCCTGCACATCCGCCCGCTGAACGGGAATGCCGCCGACACCAACCTCGCTGATGCGCAGGCCGGTCTTTCCAAGGGTACGATAGTGCATTATTTTTTATCCTTTCTCTGGGCCTGCAAATGCATGGAAAGCACCGCAAGGGAGGTGGCCATATTTTCGTTCTGTACCAGAATATTGCCCGGTACGTCCAGATGGGTGGGGGCAAAATTCCAGATGGCACGGATGCCGCAGGCAATCAGCTGGTCACACACCGTCTGCGCATGGGAGGCCGGCACGGTAATGATGCCCATGCGCACCTTGTGGGTCACGCAGAACTGGCGTAGCTTGTCCATGGGCAAAATCTGCTTGCCGCCGCTGGTCTGCTCAAAGGCAGGGGCAAGATCGAAGGCTGCCAGAATGCGCACGCCGTATTCTTCAAATCCCGTGTAATCGAGCAGGGCCTGCCCCAGCTTGCCGGCACCGATCAGAACGGCATCGGTGGTATTGTCATAGCCGAGGAACTGCTCAATGTCATCGATCAGGCCTTCCCGCTGGTAGCCGATCTTGGGGCGGCCGCCATCGGAGACCATGGCCAGATCCTTGCGCACCTGCACCTCGCCCATGCCGAGAGCATTGGCCAGCGCCGTGGCGGAAATATAGGGGGGACTCCCCTCCGGCATCGCCTTGAGATAGGCCAGATACCCGGGCAGCCGCTTGAGTACCGCTTTTGAAATCTCTTTGCGTTCCATAATGCCTCCTGCTTTCGATAACGGAATGTATCGATACCAGTTTGTATCGATATAATTTCATATCGATTGTATCATGAGAAATCCGGTTTTGCAAGCCTTTTTCCCAAGGAAACCTCCGAATAAATCACCTGCGGCAGAGCGGTTCCCTAGAGGCAGCCGGTTTTTAGCAGCATTTCCTTCTTCAGTCGCTCCATAATTCGCTTTTCCAGCCGGGAAATGTACGATTGGGAAATGCCCATCACCTGCGCGACCTCCTTCTGGGTCATTTCCCGGGAATTATCAAGGCCGAAGCGCATGTGGATGATCTGTTTTTCCCGGGGCGGAAGCTGGGCCAGCGCCTGCCGCAAAAGGTGCAGATCCACATCGTCTTCCAGTGCGCAGGTGACCGTATCCTCTCCGGTGCCGAGGATGTCGGACAGGAGCAGCTCGTTGCCGTCATAGTCCATGTTGATCGGCTCGTCCAGGGAGATTTCCGTCTTCTGATTGGAAATTTTGCGGATGTACATGAGGATCTCATTTTCAATGCAGCGGGAGGAATAGGTGGCAAGGCGGATATTCTTATCCCGGCGATAGGTGCGGATGGATTTGATCAGACCGATGGTGCCGATGGAGATCAGATCCTCCAGATTGATGCCGGTGTTTTCAAATCGGCGGGCGATAAATACCACGAGTCGCAGGTTATGCTCGATCAGTGTCTGGCGGGCTTCTTCGCTTCCCTGCTCCAAAAGGGCAAGGGCCTGCTGCTCCTCCGCTCCTTTCAGCGGCGGCGGCAGAACATCGCTGCCCCCAATGTAATACAACCCCTGTGACTGTGTCAGGCCGATTTTATGCAGAAACTGCTCCATTTTACTTTTCATTGAATTCCTCCTGCCAATGCGTCAAACCCGGCCCCCGCGCCGATCGGTGTCGGTGAAAAGGCTACGATGCGGGACTGCTGTCTGCCATCTACCGTCACATCGGAAAAACGTCTTGCCAGCAGCAGCCCTGATTGCTGACCGACGGTATTATAGGGAATCAGACGTAGGCCGGAAATCCTGCCGGAAAGAAGCGTCTGGGCCGGGTCGGAAAGCTGGCTGCCGTTCAGCCCCAGCAGCGCCAGTCCGGCCTGCGGCGGGGCCACCAGCACCGGCTCCCCGCTGACGGGATCCCGAAGCAGGTTTCCCGTATCCGTCAGAGCCGTCAGGCTGACACTTCTTCCCTCATGATCAATGCGCACGGAAAGCAGCCGCCGACTTCCGTTGCCGCCGGTCAGTGCCAGCAGCGCCAGAAGCGATGCCGCAAGAACTGGAAACCACAGGCTTTTTCCCGAAATTCCAATCGCCATGCCGCTCAGACTCAGCCACAAAAAGCAGAATGCCCCGCAACGGCGCAGCCAGCCGGGTTGTCCGGCAAAAGCTGCTGCCGCCACGGCTGCCAGGCTGACTACCAGAAGAATTGGCGCGCCCAGCGCAGGCCAGAGAAGGCACGCACCTGCGAAGGCTCCACCCAGTGATGCGGCAAGCAGCTGTCTGCAAAGGCTGCCATCCGGCCCGGTCATTCGAAGCAGCAGAAGATCCACCGCAAACACCAGTCCTATCACTGCCGGCCCATACGCGCCCATGGCACCGCCTCCTTCCGAATTGCTGGCATCAGTATAGCGCAGGACAGGCAAAAAGATCGTCGTAACAGAAAACGCCGCCTCTCCTCTCTTCCGCCATAGCCTGCTTCCATCCGCCGCCACAGCGCCACAGGGCGCAAAAAAGCGGCAACCGATTTGTACGGTTGCCGCCTGATCAGGTCGAACTGTTCTGCTGGGATTGGATGGAACTGATATTCTTTTCCGCCTTGAACCGGGGGGTCATAACCACATGGCCGCAGCCGAGACAGCGCAGCTTGAAATCCGCGCCGGTGCGCAGCACCAGCCAGCGGGCGCTGCCGCAGGGATGTGGTTTTTTCATGGTCAAAGTATCGCCAACCTGTATCTGCATGGTCACTTCCCCTTTATGGCCTGCCAATACTGTTTGGCAGCCTGCTCGACCTTATTCGGGCCGTACTCATAATAGACGGTGCCCACCAGATCATCCGGCAGGTACTGCTGTGCCACCCAGTGGCCGGGATACTCATGGGGGTACAGATACCCCTGCTCCCGCTCCATGGAGTAGGTATCGGCGTGCTTGTTTTGCAGATGCCGGGGGAAATCCCCGCCCTTGCCGTGCTGCACGTCCCGGGCGGCCGCGTCATAGGCCATGTAGGCCGAGTTGGATTTGGGGGCGGTGGCAAGAAAAATCACTGCGTCGGAAAGAGGCAGCCGGGCCTCCGGCATTCCCAGCTGGAGTGCCGCGTCCACACAGGCTTTGACAATGGGAATGGCCATGGGATAGGCAAGGCCGATATCCTCACAGGCGGAGCAGAGAATTCGCCGGCAGCAGGCGGGCAGATCCCCGGCCTCCAGAAACCGGGCCAGATAATGCACGGCGGCATCGGGGTCAGAGCCGCGGATGGATTTCATCAGGGCGGAAAGAGTGTCATACTGGTTGTCCCCTCCCCGGTCATAGCGCATGGAGGATTTCTGGGTAACGATTTTTGCATCCGACAGTGTCAGGGGCAGTTCACTGCCCACAGGACGACCGGCGGAAAAGAGAACCTCCACTGCGTTGATCGCCTTGCGCACGTCACCGCCGCAGCAGGCGGCGATATGCTCCAGCGCTCCCGGCTCCGGCACGGCCCGCAGCGCCGTGCGATCTTCCATGAAGGAAACGGCCCGGCGGATGGCCTGCAGCGCGGCACGATCATCCAGCTGGCGGAATTCAAAAATGGTGGATCGGCTCAAAAGGGCATTGAAAACGTAAAAATAGGGATTCTCCGTTGTGGAGGTGATCAGGGTGATTTTGCCGCTTTCGATATATTCCAGCAGAGACTGCTGCTGCTTTTTGTTGAAGGACTGGATCTCGTCCAGATACAGCAGAATTCCCTCCGGGGCCATGAGGGTATCCACCTCCGCCATGATCTGCCGGATATCCGAGGTGGAGGCGGTGGTAGCGTTGAGTTTATAGAGTGTGCGGTTGGTTTTCTCGGCAATAATATTGGCGACTGTGGTCTTTCCTGTGCCGCTGGGGCCGTAGAATACCATGTTGGGGATGTTGCCGGAGTCCACCAGCCGCCGCAGGATCCCGTCAGGCCCGAGAATATGCTCCTGTCCGTAGACCTCATCCAGACTGGTGGGGCGCAGCAGGTCTGCCAGAGGCTGATACATGCTTTTCACCTCTCGAAAATATGTTTACATGATAATACCATTCTTTTTTCCTTACGTCAAGCCGTGAGCGGAAAAAATGCTTGCATTTCGGTGCAATATGTGCTATGATTTGACCGATATGCAAAGGCAATGATCGGGTTGTCCGATGCCGACAGCGTTTCCACAGCGAGGGCGGAATGGTGTGAGCCGTCCGGAACGTGGCAGAGGGCCTTCCCCCGTGAGCTTCCAGCTGAAGTTGAAAGTAGGACTGGACGGGTGACTTCGTTAACGGTCGTCGGCGTGTCTGCGCCGGAGAAGCTGCGCTTTTGAGCGAATTGCGGGTGGTACCGCGGAAGGTTTTGCCTTTCGTCCCGATCTGGGACGGAGGGTTTTTATTTTTATCAACAACCTTTGGGAGGAAATATCATGAAGCAACAACTGGAAAATATCCGGCAGCGGGCACTGGCGGCGCTGGACGAGGCCAGCACCCCCGCCGCGCTGGAGGAACTGCGCATTCAGCTGCTGGGCAAAAAAGGTGAGCTGACCGCCGTTCTCAAGCAGATGGGCAAGCTCTCCGCGGAAGAGCGTCCCGTCATGGGCGCGCTGGCCAACACCGTGCGTGCCGACATTGAAAAGAAGCTGGAGCAGCGCAAGGCTGCCGCCAATGCCGCTGCGCTGGAAGCCAAGCTCCGCGCCGAGGCCATCGATGTGACCATCCCCGGAAAGGATGTGCCCATGGGGCACCAGCACCCCATGAATCAGGTGCTGCAGGAAATCCGGGAGATGTTCATCGGCATGGGCTACACCATTGTGGAAGGCCCGGAGGTGGAGCTTGCGGACTATAACTTCACCCGGCTGAACACGGAAGAGGGCCACCCCGCCCGGGACAGAAGCGACACCTTCTATTTTACGGATGATGATTCCGTGCTGCTGCGAACCCAGACCAGCTCCATGCAGGTGCGGGTAATGGAAAATCAGAAGCCGCCCATCTGCATTCTGGCCCCCGGCCGTGTGTTCCGTAAGGACGAGGCCGATGCGACCCATTCCCCCATGTTCCACCAGATCGAGGGCCTCGTGGTGGCGGAAAATATCACCATGGGCGATCTGAAGGGCGCCTTGGTGACGGTGATGCGCAAGATTTACGGACAGGATGCCGTCATGCGTTTCCGTCCCCACCACTTCCCCTTCACGGAGCCCAGCTGCGAAATGGACATGCAGTGCCACAAATGCCACGGCACCGGCGAAGTGGACGGCGGTGTTTGCTCCACCTGTCATGGTGAAGGCTGGATCGAACTGCTGGGCGCCGGTATGGTACATCCGAATGTGCTGCGCGGCTGCGGCATTGACCCTGAGAAGTACTCCGGCTTTGCCTTCGGCATGGGGCTGGAGCGGATGGCCATGGGCCGGTTGAAGATCAACGATCTGCGCCTGATTTTCGAAAACGACGTCCGATTCCTGAACCAGTTCTAAGGAGGTATGGCACATGAAACTCAACAGAAAATGGCTTAACGAGGAATTCGTGGATCTGCACGAAGTATCCGACAGAGATTTTGTGGAAACAATGACCATCTTCGGCCAGAAGGTGGAGACCTACGAACGGCTGGACAGCGAGATCCGCAATGTTGTTGTGGGCAAGGTGCTGAGCATCGTCCGGCATGAAAATTCCGATCACATGTGGGTCTGCCAGATCGACGACGGCTCCGGCGAGCCGGTGCAGATCGTCACCGGCGCCCAGAATGTGAAGCAGGGCGATCTGGTGCCTGTGGCCCGGCATAATTCCTGGCTGCCCGGTGGCGTTCATATCACAAAGGGCAAGCTGCGCGGTGTCAGCTCCAACGGCATGCTGTGCGGACTGGAAGAGCTGGGACTGACGAAGGGCGACTTTCCCTATGCCATTGAAGACGGCATTTTCATTTTGCAGGAAGACTGCGCCGTTGGCGATGATATCAATACCGTCATCGGCAATGACGACACGGTGGTGGATTTTGAGATAACCAACAACCGCCCCGACTGCTACTCCATCATCGGTCTGGCCCGGGAGGCTGCTGCGGCCTTTGACAAGCCCATGCGCCACCACACCCCCACCATTCACGGCAGCGAGGCCGGTTCCATTTTCCGGATGCTGGATGTGGAAGTGCCCGCCCGGCAGCTGTGCAACCGCTACACCGCCCGGATGGTGACCAATGTGAAGATCGGCCCCTCCCCCAAATGGATGCGCCAGCGGCTGCGGGCCAACGGTGTACGGCCCATCAACAACATTGTGGACATTACCAACTATGTAATGCTGGAATACGGCCAGCCTATGCACGCTTTCGACTACCGCTATGTTTCCGATGGCACCATCATTGTGCGGCAGGCAGAGGAAGGGGAAACTCTGACTACACTCGACGGTAACGTGCGTCCCCTGAAGCCGGGTATGCTGGTCATTGCGGACGAAAGCCGCCCCATCGGCCTTGCCGGAATCATGGGCGGTGAAAACTCCGAAATTCGGGATGATTCGGTGACGGTTGTCTTTGAGTCTGCCAATTTCAACGGCACCTCCATCCGCCAGACGGCACTGGCGCTTGGCATGCGCACGGAGGCTTCCGCCAAATTCGAAAAGAACCTCGACCCCATGATGACACTGCCCGCCGTGGAGCGTGCCTGTGAGCTGGTGGAACTGCTGCAATGCGGCGATGTACTCGATGGCGTGATCGATATTATCAACCATGTCCCCCAGCCCCATACCGTCAAGCTGGAGCCGGAGAAGATCAACCGCCTGCTGGGCACCGAGATCTCCCGGGAGGATATGGTGCGCTACCTCAGCCGGCTGGAAATCAACGTAGAGGGCGATGACATTCTGGTGCCCTCCTTCCGCCCTGATCTGAATCACATGGCGGACATTGCCGAGGAGGTGGCCCGTTCCTACGGCTACAACGAAATTCCCATCACCGATCTGAAAACCGCCACGCAGGGCGGCTACGGCCCCGGCATGGTGCAGGAGGCCGCTGCCGGCCGCCAGTGCCGTGCTATGGGCTACAATGAGATCATCACCTACTCCTTCGTCTCCCCTGCCAGCCTTGATCAGATCCGTATTCCTGCCGACAGTCCCCTGCGCTGCACCCTGCGCATCCAGAACCCCCTGGGCGAGGACACCTCCGTCATGCGTACCACGGTACTGCCGTCCATGCTGGACATTCTTGCCCGGAACAACGCCTATCACAACCGGACGGCACGGCTGTATGAGATCGGCAAGGTGTATCTGCCGGTGGAGGGTCAGCCTCTGCCGCAGGAGCCGAAAATGCTGGTGCTGGGCACCTACGGTGCGGAGGAGACATTCTTCAGCATCAAGGGTGAGCTGGAATCCGTGTTCCGTGCGCTGCGGGCCGAAAAGGCCGTTTACACCGCCTGCAAGGATCACCCCACCTTCCATCCCGGTCGTTGCGCGGCCGTGAGCATGGGCGGTGAGCATCTGGGCTATATCGGCCAGATTCATCCGCTGGTGGCGCAGGGCTATGGGATGGATGCGGAGATCTACTGTGCCGAGATCAATTTCACGGTGCTGCTGAACCATCTGCTGCCGGATGCCACCTATTCTCCCCTGCCGAAATATCCTGCTGTGACGAGAGATCTCTCCGTTGTCTGCGATGAGGATCTGACCGTTGCGCAGGCTGAGGATGCCATTGCTCAATCCGCCGGAAAGCTGCTTCGCAGCATCCGCCTGTTTGACATTTACCGTGGCAGTAACCTGCCCCAGGGCAAGAAGAGCTTGGCGTTCTCTCTGGAGCTGCGGGCCGACGACCGCACCCTGACGGATACGGACACGGAACCTGTCATGAGCCGTGTCCTGGCTGCG
The DNA here is from genome assembly GCA_964564605.1 of uncultured Oscillospiraceae bacterium. Classification (GTDB taxonomy): domain Bacteria; phylum Bacillota; class Clostridia; order Oscillospirales; family Oscillospiraceae; genus Faecousia. The sequence continues at coordinate 33,596 of CAZMBL010000005.1, read as the reverse complement.
CTGGAGCAGCTGTGCGGCGCCAAGCAGCGCTGACGGCAAAATTTTCCCCGCCGGGGCTTTACAGAAGAACGAATTTCGGTTATAATGCTTTTATTATGTACAGGAGGTCGAAACTATGACGGACGACAATACCATTAAATTTACAGTACCACACGACGATTCGGCAAAAATGCGTCGAATTCTTCGAACCGTCTTCGACGCGCTGAACGAAAAGGGCTATAACCCGATCAACCAGATCGTTGGCTACCTTCTCAGCGAAGATCCCACCTACATCACCAACTACAACAATGCCCGCACCCTGATCTGCAAGCTGGATCGGGACGAGCTGTTGCAGGAACTGGTGCGGTGCTATCTGTTTGAAAAGTAAAGCCCGGCGGGCGTCTTTTGACACGAAAAAGCGGTAAGTTCTTCCATTTTCCGCCGATGCGTTGACAAAAAGACGCTGCCCATGGTACAATCAGTTCAAATTTCCCAAAGGAGGTATACAATGTCAGAAGAAAATTCCGTTTTGATGTATAAGGGTCATCCCCTGATGCGAAAGGACAATCTGATCTACTATGGATCCATGGCCGACTCGCATATTGTGATGCTCCAGATTCTGGATACGAAGAAGGTCGGTGACGCAGAGGTCGCCTCGCGGGTATCGGTTCAGCTGCAGCTGACAGACCCCGCCGCCCGCAGCCGTGACCGGATCGTGAAAAAAAGTGAAAAGGACGGGCTGTATACGGCACTGGACGTGGGCTGTGTATGGCTGGAGCGGGCCCTTGCGGGCAAGTAAGATACAGGCCATTCCCGGAAAACCCGAAACAGGATCATTGCTGCGGGTTTTCCTCCCATCAGGAGACAGAGAAAATGCACAAATCCAGAAAATTCATCAGTTTCGCCCTTGCCGTCGTTTTACTGGCAGCGGTTGCCGCCTTCCCGGTTGAAGCTACGCAGCATACCATCAAAACCGGTGTCGGCGTTGTGGACGTGGCAGCGGGAAGCACCCTGCGCCTTCGCAGCAAGGCCAGCACTTCCTCTTCCATACTGGCCTCCGCCCCGGCCGGTGAGGTGGTCATTGTGGAAGGCAAGGTCGGAAACTGGTACAAGGTCATTTACAATCTGCGTGAAGGCTACATGTCCAGCGATTATCTGAATGTGGTCTCTGCGGAAAACGTAGAGCTGGGCTATGGCATGGTCAACGATACCCAGGTGAACATGCGAAGCGGCCCCGGCACGAGCTACAAAAGCCTCGGGAAGTTCACCAAAGGCGAGAAAGCTTACATCATCGGCATCAACAACTGCTGGTACAAGGTCATCTACAACGACACAATCTGCTACATAAGAAGCGATTATCTGGATGTGACCGAGATCCCTTATGAAAACAGGGACTCCACAAAAAAGCCCCTGTTCTTTGTGGACGGAAAATCTACCGGCATTGCCGTCAGCGCCGAGGCTCTAAACGGCGGAACAGTGGCACCCGACCTGCCGGAAACGGAGGAACCGGAGGTTCCCGATGTACCGGCCGGCGATCAGGCCGCGGCCATCATCGCCACAGCGAAGAAATATCTGGGCGTGCCCTACAAGTGGGGCGGCACTTCCCCCAGCGGCTTTGACTGCTCCGGTTTTACCCAGTATGTATTCAAGGCCCACGGCATTACCCTGCCCCGCACCGTCGCTTCCCAGTACGCTCTTGGAACCAAGGTGACCAAAGCCGAGCTGATCCCCGGCGATCTGGTGTTCTTCTACGCCAGAAACAAGGATGTGATCGGTCACGTTGGTATTTACATTGGAGACAATCAGTTCATCCATGCCAGCAGTACGGGTATTGCTATCACATCCCTGAGTAACAGCTATTACATCAACCATTATTACGGATGCAGGCGCATCCTAAAATGAAAATTGACTGCCGGTGTCATTTCACCGGCAGTTTTTCTGTTATTTGGGGCATAATAAGGAAAACCGAACGGGAGGTTTTCCATGAAAGCAGGGAATAAGCGGGGCAAAAGAAGCTTTCTGCTGCCCACAAGACCAAGAATTTGCTGCTGGGCCAGCGTAGCGGGCAAGAAAGAGGCGGAAGGGCCGCTGTCAAAGGAGTTTGATATAACATCCAAAGACACCCTCTTCGGCCAGAAAACATGGGAGCAGGCGGAAAAGCGGATGCAGCAGCTGGCGCTGGAAACACTGCTGGAAAAATCAGGTATCGACCCGGCCGGGGTCGATGGGGTGTACTCCGGCGATCTTCTCAACCAGTGCATCGGCTCTTCCTTCTGCCTGAACAACACGAACATTCCTCATGTGGGGCTGTATGGTGCCTGTTCGACCATGGCGGAGGCCCTGATGCTCTCGGCCATGAGCGTGGACGGTGGGTACCGTGAACGGGTAATTGCCATGACCTCCTCCCACTTTGCCGGTTCCGAGCGGCAATACCGCTTCCCCCTCGGCTATGGCGGACAGCGCACGCCGACGGCACAGTGGACGGTGACGGGGGCCGGTGCAGCCCTCATCTGCGCGGGCAGCCATGGCCCGGCCATTGAATGCTGCACTACCGGTGTTGTGACGGAGCTGGGAGTACGCGATGCCAACAATATGGGTGCCGCCATGGCCCCGGCGGCCTACAACACTATCCGCGCCCATCTGGAGGATTTGGGCCGCAGTGCCGATGATTATGATCTGATCGTCACAGGTGATCTGGGCCATGTAGGGCGGGAGCTGCTGCTGGAGCTGGCCCGTGCCGATGGACTGGCGCTGGGGGGCCGGGTGACGGACTGCGGCGCACTGATTTTTGACCGGATAGGGCAGGATGTCCACGCCGGTGGCTCCGGCTGCGGATGCAGTGCATCGGTTCTGTGCGGGTATCTGCTGAACAAAATGCAAAGGGGTGCATATCATCGCATCCTCTTCTGCGGTACCGGGGCGCTGCTGTCTCCCACCTCTACCCAGCAGGGGCTGCCGATCCCCGGCATCTGCCATGCGGTAGCGATTACGGGAGGTGAATAACATGGAATATATCAAGGCGTTTCTTTTCGGCGGGCTTCTTTGCCTCATCGGTCAGATTTTGATCGACAAAACACGGCTGACACCGGCACGAATTCTCGTCAGCTATGTGGTCATCGGCATTGTGCTGGGGGCTACAGGGGTCTATCAGCCGCTGGTGGAGTTTGCAGGTGCAGGGGTGACGGTTCCGCTGACCGGCTTTGGCAACAGCATCGCCAGAGGTGTGCGGCAGGCGGTGAACGAAGAAGGTTTTATCGGTGTACTGACCGGCGGGCTGAAAGCGACAGCGGGCGGCATTACCGCCGCAATTGCAGCAGGTGTGCTGGCAAGCCTGATTTTCCGGGCAAAGGATAAATCCTGAGAAAAGGGGCATTCTATGGATGGCGAATGCCAATACAGTCTATGGAGGAAAAATCCGGATGAGCAAGCAGAACAAAAATCAGGAGAACCGCACGGAAAATCAGACCCGCAACGGCGAAAATGAGAAGAAGTGCTGTGAAAAGCAGACCGGCAACCAGCGATAAAGACACGGCCTCCCGATCGGGAGGCCGTGTTACTTATATGGGATAGAAGCAATTCATGCGGAAGAAGTAGAGATACTTCTCTTTGACCGGTTTGCGGTAAATGCGCTCCAGCGCCGAAGCGTAAGTCTCCAGCTGGGGGCGATAGCCTTCCGCAACCTGCGAAAGTGTATCGGGTGTTACCCGGTCGGTTTTGAAATCCAGAAGAATCAGGCTGTCATCTTCCACCAGCGCACAGTCCACAACACCCTGCAGCAGCACCTGCTCGCCGGCGCAGGCCGGGTCGTAGGCTGAGCCGTCATCCAAAATGGAGAACTTGAATTCCCGGATCAGCCGTGCATCGGGGCTGCACAGTCGGCTGCCCAATTCCGAGCGGAAAAACCGCTCCAGCATGGCAGGATCGATCATCTGACGCTCCTGCGCGGTGAGCAGGCGGGAGGAAACTAGTCTGTCCAGCTCCCCGGCGATCTGATCCACGGAGCCGCAGCTGTCATAACGCAGATACTGCATGGCGGCATGGACGGCATTGCCAAGGGGAATGCCGCCGGTATCGCCTCGGAAGCAGGCCTGCCGCCATACGGACGGCCGGTAGGCCATGGGAGTCAGCTTTGCGACCTCTTCGTCCTTTTCCCTGCCCTTTTGCTGGGTGGCAGTCTGCTTGGAAGGCAGCCGTGTCGCGGCTTCATGGCTGTATGTACCGCCAAGCAAACGGCGAAGTCGATCAACATCAACTTTCTCTGCCTGCGCCGCGGTATCGGTTTGGGCGGCATCCCCTGGCTGTGGCGCGGTGGCCACATAAATGCCCCATGGCGGTTCTCCGGGGGAGGTAGCCTTCGGTTGACCGCCGAGTCGGAAGAGGGCGCCGGCCTCCGTATGCCCCAGCGCCGTCAGTAGAACCCATTCGCCGGGACAGATCGCCTGGCGGATCAAAAGGGGCGCTCCGCCTGCGTTCAACCGCAAAATCAGCTCCTGCAGCTGTTTTTCCAGCTTTTCGGCAGCATAGGTCATGATCAGCGCGTCCCGGGCCCGGGTCATGGCAACATAAAGAACCCGCATTTCCTCGGACAGGCTCTCAGCTCCCATGCAGGCGGAAATGGCGCTTTTGGCAATGGTGGGGTAGCGCAGACGATTTTTATGGTCCACAGCAGACAGACCGAGGCCCAGCTCCTTGTGGCACAGCACCTGTTCACGCAGGCTCTCCTGATTGAATTCCCTCGACAGGGCGCACAGAAACACAACAGGAAATTCCAGCCCTTTGGATTTATGGATGCTCATGATGGTGACGCAGTCCTGGGCCGGTGCTGCATCGCCCAGCAGCAGTCCCTTGCGGGAGAGGGTCTGCAAATGCTCCAGAAATCTGCCCAACGTGCCGTTGCCGCCGGATTCGAAGGAGGCGGCGAGCTGGTAAAAATACTGTAGCTTCTCCCCCATGGCCCCGCCGGGATCCAGGGCATCGCACAGGCTTTCCAGTGCGGTCAGGGTAAAAATCTCCTCCAGAAGTACGGTCACGCTCTGCGTCCGGGCCGTTGCGCGCAATTGGGCAAGGGTGGAAAGAAATTCAGCCGTGTCACAGTCTGTCTGCGCATTAACACAGAGCGCATCGTAGAACGGGCCATCCTTCTTTTGCGCCCGGATGGCAGCAAGTTTATCCGCCTGAAAGCCAAAGATGGGGCTGGCCAAAACGGCCACGAGAGGAATATCCAGCAGCGGATTTTCAATCGCCTGCAACAGGGCATACAGAGTATCCACCGGACGGGTTTTCAGCAGATCCTCTCCACCGCCACTGGCACAGCGAATGCCCAGCCGCTCCAATGCCCGCTGGTAATACCCGCCCACGGAACCAGGCGAACGGAGCAAAATCACAATATCCCCCGCCGTCACCGGGCGAAGAGACGCGCCGCTTCGCACAGGCTGCCCCTGCCGGAGCATCCGCTCGATGGTGTGGGCTACATAGGCGGCCTCTTCTTCATATTTATCCTCGACGACCTCCACACAGTGCAGCTGCACCTGTGGATATGGCAGTGGGATGTGGGGAACGCCTTCGTGCAGCGCTTCCTCCTCCCCGTAGGTCAGGCCGCCTACCGTTGGCGACATGCAGGTGCGAAACACATCATTGACACCGGCCAGAACATCTCCGCCGGAGCGGAAATTGCGGCTGAGCAGCACCTTTCTCCCCTGCCCGTGCTGCGCCTGCTCTGCCGGGACATAAGAGCCGTATTTTTCCAGAAAAATCCCGGGGTCGGCCAGACGGAACTGGTATATGGACTGCTTGACATCGCCAACCATAAAAAGATTGTGTTTTTTTCGGGTCAAAGCATGGTAAATTGCATCCTGCACTGCATTGGAGTCCTGATATTCATCCACCATCACTTCCCGGAAGCGGCTGCCGATCTGATCTGCGGCGGCCGTAATCGCTGTGCGCTCTTTACCGTAGAGCAGATCCAGCATTTTATGCTCCAGATCGCCAAAATCCAGAATGCGGCGGCTGTGCTTGAGCTTGTTATAGGCCGCCTCAAATTGCAGGACAAGGGAAATCAGCCCCTGTACAGACTCGGAGGTGTTGCGAAGATCCCGAAGCACCCCTTCGGAGCTTCCGGTAAAGGGGCGAAGGTTCCGGGAAAGGCCCTTTTTGCAGGCATCGCGTACGGCCTTGATCTGGGCCGTCAGGGGATCATCGGCACACTGCTTCGGAAAACGCAGGGTGCCAAAGGTAACGGTTGAATTGGCAACGATCTCGTCCCATCCGGTGCAGGCGCGGAGGTTTTGCAGCTGATACACCGTATCGGCAAGATTTGCCGCCGGTTTTTCAAAACCATCGCTCTGTTGCGCAGCCTGCATGCAACGCTCCATGGCCTCAATCTGCAAATCCAGCCAGCTGTGCAGCCGGGCAATAAGAAATTCACCATAGACGCTTTCGGCGGCATCTGATGCCCCCTCTGCCCGGGTGCATTGCAGGCAATGCTCCAGCCAGCGTCGGGGCTGCAAATGGCAGCGGGCGCTGTCAAACACCTGCAAAACGATCTGGGGCACCAGACGGTCATCCCGACCGAGGCCCTGACTGTCCACAAAGGCCCGGAAGGCAGGATCCTCCGCCGCATTTTCATACGCCTGCTCCAGCACCCGCTCCACGGCGGTCAGGCGCAGCTCGGCACATTCATTTTCATCCCCCACCCGGAAATCCACGGGAATGCCGGGCAGATAGGCATACTGCCGTAAAATCACGGTGCAGAAAGCGTGAACCGTGGAGATCTGCGTCAGATACAGCCGTTGAAACTGGCGATGCAGATGCCGGTTTTCCGGCTCCTGCGCCATGCGTTCGGTCAGCTTGGCGGCGATTTTCCCGCGAAGCTCCGCAGCGGCAGCTTTTGTGTAGGTAATGATCAGAAAATCATCGATATTGGCAGGGTTTATGGGATCCGTCAGGTATCCCATCAGCCGATCGACCAGCACCTTGGTCTTGCCGGAACCGGCTGCGGCGGAGACAAGGAGTTCCCCACCACGGTTTTCAACCGCCTGCTTCTGCTGCGGTGTCAGTTTGTCAGCCATGTTCCAGCTCCTTTCCAATCTCCTCCCAGAACCGCTGGGCGGTCATGGCCTGATAGTTGCGTCGCCCGGTTACATCCTGTGCATGGCAGACCATGCCATAGGGGCAGAAAGTACACGCATTGTGGCTGGTGCCACGGGTATAGGGGTTGGGCTCCACATTGCCGGAGGCAATTTCGTTGATCATCCGGCGAAGCACCTTCATAACATAATGTTTCAGCTCAATCAGCTGCCCACGGTCTGCCAGATCGCCGGTAATGGTGCCGTCTTTCAGTCGCTTGCAGTTGAGCCGTTCCAGCTCCTCGGAGGGATCCATGGCCTGCAGCACATCCTCCTGTTGCAGCAAAAGCCCTTTGCGCACCCACTGTCTGCGGCGCTGCTTGCGCCACTGCTCGTCATCGGGGCCGTCCGCCGTGACATAGCTGACCCGGGCTGGAAAATACTGCACACCGGCGGGAACCGTCCTGTCGCCGGTGATGGCCTGCCCACCGTCTTCCATCGCGAACAGGTAAAGCAGCATTTGCAGCCCGACGCCATTGAAAACATCGCAGTAATCAAAATCCTTTTTACCCGTTTTATAATCCACTACACGGACATAGCCTGTGCCGCCCTGCTCCCACAGGTCTACCCGGTCTACAAAGCCACGCAGCCGCGCGGGAAGATTCGCACCGGGAATGTTGACCGCCGGCATGGCACCATCATCGGAAAATTGCAGTTCAAAACGAACCGGACGGAATTGGGCATCGTGCAGCTCTTCCCACAGCTCCTGCACCACAAGTTCCAGCTCCTGCATATTACGTCGGAAGAGATACTCCATTCGCTGGGAGTCAAGCTGGCTGTAATGTTCCCGGGCGTAAGCATCGGCATATTCCCCGGCCAGGCGCAGTGTCGTATCCAGATCGACACACTGAAAACCGCCCCGGCGCATGACCTCCCGAGCTGTGCATTCCAGAACATGGTGCACATAGGTGCCAAATTCCGCCGGATCCACGCCGGCCTGTCTGCGCTCTTTGGCCCGCAGACCGTACTGGAGGAAGTAGGAAAGGCGACATTCTGCCTGTCGGTCTATCTGCGAAGCCGATAAGGTCAGACGCTTGCCATAAAGAGCCGTGATCCGCTGCGGCTGCACGAAACCGAAGGAGTAGTCCTTCGCCCGGCGCAGGCGAAGATATTGCGTCCCAAGGCCAAGATTTTTCGCCCCGGACTCGTCATCGCAGGCAAGCAGCATGGCCGCCGCATCATCGGCGGTCTGGGGCTGCGGGATGACGGTTCCCGGTGCCGCACCGGTCAGACTTTGCAGCCGCCTGTAGATAAAGGAGGGTTCTTCGCAACAGACCAGTGTCACCGTCTCCTGCGCACCGCAGAATACACCGAAAATCTCCGCCAGCTCGGACTGGAGTCCCTCCAGACTGCCGCCGGTTAGAGGCAGAGACAGGCGGCGCAGCAGCACACGCTCCTGATCCGTCAGCACACCGGAGGAGCCGGAGTAACCGGGAAACAGGCCTTCCTCCGCCCCAAGCAAAATCAGATGCTTTTCCCGCTGGCAGTGCATGGCACTGACATCACCGGCCGTGACCGCATCGAGCACCGGCGGAATGGTGCCCACGTCATACTGGCTCAGCAGCAGGCGCAGCAGGCGGGCGAAATTCTCCTGCTCCCAATGGGTATCTCCCAGCACATCATGCAGCTGTTCCAGCGCGGAGAGCAGGATTTCCCACAGCTGGCTGCAAATTTGCGCACCACGGCGGTCGCCATCGCGGCGAAGCTGTTGAGCTGTCTGTTCCAGCCGATGGGGAAAATCGATGGTTTCCAAAAAATCGTACAGCGCCTGCACCTGCTGTTTCAGGCCGACGGCCCGTTTCATGGCCACTGACAGGCGGCGAAGCGGCTCCATGGCCTGCAGACGCAGATCGTTCAGTTCATCCAGCCGCTGGCGGGAGGCATCATCCCACCGGCCGGAAAGGCCGTCCGGGTGGGCCTGCCACGGCTCCAACCAACGTTTACCGGATATGCCCCAGATGACAGCATAGTTTTCAAGACAATCACACTGGGAAAGCGTCAGCGGCGACAAGGAGGAGCGGAAATAATACAAAACATCCCGCTGTTCAAGACCGCTCAAAACCGCCTCCAGCGCCGTCAGCACGGTCATGATGGGGCCCTGCTGCAAAATATCCTCGTTGCCAGCCAGGTACAGGGGGATGCCGCAGCGATGGAAGCTCAGCCGCAACGGTGCGCGGTAGGTGTTCAGATCCGTGCAAACCAGCGCGATATCCCGGTAACGGCAGCCCTGACGGGTCAGCTCCATCACCATTTGGGCGGCATTTCGGCACGCCTGATATACGGACGGAGCGGTTTTCAGCCTGACACAGTCCTGCAGCTCCGGTTGTGGTGGGATAGCCCCCTGAAACAGCACATCCCGCACGGGCGCAAGCACATCGCGCCGCGGCTGCACATGTTCCACCGTACAGGCGATGCCATTGGCTCCGGCATATCGAAGAATATCGCGGGCCGTCTGTCCCGCCTTTTCATAAGCCATTGCATGACTGTCCGGCATGTCACAGTTAAGGCAGATGGTCACATGGGGAGAAACCTGCATCAGATGTTCCAGAATTTCCATGTGTTGCCGGGTAAAATCCGGAAAACCGTCCACATAGAAGCAGTGGCTCTGGCCAAATTCGCTGTCATAGAGCTGATCGAGCACCCAGTTCATCAGATCCCGGGGATCCCGCTTGCCCCGCTGGCAAATGGCATCATACCCCTCCAGCAGCAGGGAAAGCTCCGAAAGCTTCTGGGCAAAAAGGCTGTTCTCCCCTGCAATCTGTTCCGATGCCCGGGAAAGATCATCGGATGTGATGCAGCAGCGCTTGAACTCGTCCACCGCGTCCACCAGCTGCATGAGAAATTCCGGCTTGGTCTCCAATGCGGCATAGGCTTTGAGCTGGCCGGCCAGCGCGTGAGCTGCGCTGGCCATGGCAACGACACGGCCGCCGTTATCCATGCAGGGCTCCGGCCCCTGCCCTATCAGTTCCGTGATCCGGTTGGCAAGGCGCGGAAAGGTCAGCACCTGCGCAAATCGGCTGGCGGTATCCCCTGCTGCCGCGCAGAGCCTGCGCTCCATGTCATGACTGATCAGTTCCGGCACAATAAGGATCCGGTTTGGCTTCTCCTGCGCCACATCCTGTGCCAGTCTTTGCAGTATTTCATCCGTTCCGGCCAGCTGATCCCGGGAAAGCAGCACCGTCAACATGAAAACACCCGCCCTTCCGCTGTAATTTGGCATTATTATAGCATAAATGCAGGACAAGATAAAGAGAAATCTTCCCCATCCGACAAAATCCGCCACGCTGCATAAAAACCATTTGCATATTCTTCCCATCTGGCGTATAATACGGAGACAAATAACTGCGGGCCGCGCCCGCGTGAAAGGAGTAACTATGAAGCTGTTACTGGAACTGTTTCTGACCTTTGCAAAGGTTGGAGTCATGACCTTCGGCGGTGGATACGCCATGCTGCCGATTTTGCAGCGGGAGGTGGTTGACCGAAAAAAATGGGCCACGGAGGAGCAGTTGACGGACTATTTTGCCATCGGTCAGTGTACCCCCGGTGTCATTGCGGTGAATACGGCCACCTTCATCGGCCAGAAGCTCAAGGGTATCCCCGGCGGTATCATTGCCACACTTGGAGTTGTGTTTCCGTCTCTTGTGATCATCAGCCTGCTGGCAGGTGTGATCGAAGCCTACTCCCACATTGGCTGGGTGCAGGATGCCTTCGGCGGAATTCGGATCTGTGTATGCGTGCTGATCACGAACGCTGTGGTGAAGCTGTATAAAAAAGCGGTGGTCGATCTGCCCACAACGATCATTTTTCTTGTGGTCACCATCGGAAGTCTGGTGCTCGATGCCGTTTTCGATGTAAGCCCCGCCATTTTTGTGGTATTGGCCGCGGCAGCAGGCATTATCATCAAGTCTCTGGGAGGTAAGAAGCAATGATCTTCTTAAGGCTTTTCTGGGAGTTTTTCCAAACGGGTCTGTTCGCTGTTGGCGGCGGCACGGCAACCATTCCCTTCCTCTACAAAATGTCCGACAGCACCGGCTGGTTTACCCACACGGATCTGGTCAATATGATCGCCGTTGGAGAGTCCACACCCGGCCCCATCGGCGTGAATATGGCCACCTATGTTGGCTACGTCACGGGCTATCAGCAGGGCGGTCTGGCCACGGCGCTGCTGGGAGCGGTGACGGCAACGGTCGGCCTTGTGGCCCCATCGATCATTGTGATCCTCATCATTGGCAAAATTCTGAACGTTTTCCGGGATAACCGGTATGTCAATGATGCGTTCTACGGCCTGCGGCCTGCCTCCACCGGTCTGATTGCTGCGGCGGGCCTGAGCGTGATCTTCTCCAATCTGCTCGACTCGTCCCAACTTGCGGCCGGAAATCTAATGCAGGGAATCAATTTTGTGGGCCTCGGTCTTGCGATTGTGCTGTGGGTGCTGACCAACAAGGTGCGCCTGACCAAAAACTGGCACCCCATCATTTTCATCGGTCTGTCCGCACTGGTTGGAATTCTGCTGAAAATGGGATAAAATGATCACCGTATGGCGTTTGCCATACGGTGATTTTTATTCCGGTGCAAAGAGCCGATTATCCGATGGCCTGATCTTGCAGCATCTTTTCGCAGGCGGCGATGCGCAGGCAGAGGCAGAAAGCCTCCATGGCCTGTTGCAACTCTTCCAGCGGCGGGTAGCTGGGAGCAATGCGGATGTTGCTGTCGTGAGGATCAATGCCATAGGGGAAGGTTGCGCCGGCGGGGGTCATAACCACGCCGAGCTCGGCACACAGATCCAGTGTTCGGCGGGCCGTGCCCGGCATGGCGTCGAGGCTGATGAAATAACCGCCAGTGGGCGTTGTCCAACGAGCAATTCCCAGCCCGGCCAGCTCTCTTTGCAAAATCTGCTCAACTGCTTCAAATTTCGGCCGCAAAAGCGCTGCATGGCGCTGCATGACGGCAAGGGTATGGGGCAGATCCTGCAGGTAGGACACATGGCGCAACTGATTGACCTTATCATAGGAGATCATCTGCACCCCCATCAGGCCCGTCATATAGCGGATGTTCTCCGCCGAAGAAGCCATGACGGAAATGCCGCCGCCGGGGAATGTAATTTTCGAAGTGGAAGCAAATTCCCACGCCATGCCGCTGTTTCCGGCACGCTCGCAGGCGGAAATAATATCCGGGAACGGGGTGAACGGGCCGGAAAATTCATGCAGACAGTAGGCATTGTCCCACATCAGCACAAAATCCGGGGAAGCCGGGCGCATGGATGCAAGCCGGGCCACCGTTTCGTCGGAATAGGTAATGCCCTGCGGATTGGAAAATTTCGGCACGCACCAGATACCCTTGACCTGCGGATCCTGAACAAGCTGTTCCACCTGTTCCATGTCGGGGCCGGTTTCCGTCATATCCACGCAGACCAGCTCCGCACCGAAGCTCTGGGTGATTTTAAAATGGCGATCATAGCCGGGGGCGGGACAGAGAAAACGGATCTTCTCTTCCCTGCACCACGGGCGCGGACTGCGGGGCAGACCGTGGGTATAAGCTTTGCTGATCAAATCATACATCAGTGTCAGGCTGGACGCACCGCCAACAAAGGTCTGCTCCGGCCGGCAGCCCAACACCTGCGCCCAGTAGCGGCGGGCAGCAGGAAGTCCGGCCAACTCACCGTAGTTTCTGGCATCCACGCCATCACACAGGCACTGCTCCGGCGCGGAAAGTACGGTCAGAATATCGCTGACAGTGTCCAGCTGGGTGGCGGAGGGCTTGCCGCGGGCCATATTCAGATGCAGATCCCGGTTTTTCAGCTGCGTGTAAGTGCCGCGCAAAGCCGCAAGCTCGGCTTCCAGCGCTGCAGGTTCCATTTTTTCATACAATTTCATGGTGACCACCTCTGTTTTCACTCCATTATACGACAGCCGGCGGCAAAACGCGACTGCCATCATGGTGAAGGGCCGCTGCATCGGCAGCGACCCTCTGCATTTTTACTGATTTTCCATCAGCGGCAGGATATACTGCTGACGGCGGCGCTCCATTTCCGCGCTGTAATCGCCGTTATCGCCGGCATGGAGGGAACGCAGATAATCATGGTGATTCTGCAATATTTTCTTGTCCTGCCGGGCCAGCATCATCACACCGATGGAGGAACACTGATCGGAAGCACGCTCCAGATAGGTCAGCGCCTCCATAAACACCAGACCGTTGCTGATGGAGCAGACCCCCTGCTTCAGCCGCCGGGTGTGACGATCACGCAGAAGGTTGACCATGTCATCAATGACCTCCTCCAACGGTTCAATACTCCGGGCGGCGGCATCATCATTGGTTGCGAAAGCGTGGACGGTGATGCTCAGAATTTCATTGACCGCCTGTAACAGCACGGCAAGCTCCTGCTTGGCCTGCTGGGAGAAGGTGCTGTTATCCGCCTGCAGGCGCTGGGCCAACTCCACCATATTGGTGGCATAGTCACCGATTCGCTCAAAATTCGGCACGGTTTGCATCAGCATATCCAGCTGGCAATCATCGGAAGCAACCTCTATCGATTTGGACAGGCTGATCAGGAAATGATCCGCCCGGTCGGCAAACTGGTCAAGGCAGTCCTCCCCTTCGTTGATCTGTTCAATCACGGACTCGTCATAATCCAGCAGCAACCGGCAGCCGAGGTCGAAATTGTGCTGGGCCAGCTGTCCCATGGCCGCCGTGGCCCGGGTGGCTTCTCCAAGGGCTACGGCGGGAGAGATGATCAGATTTTCCGTCAGGGTCAGAAGCTCCGGATGGGGATTGGGTTTTTTTGCGTCGTCGCGCACGATCAGCACAGAAAGGCGAACCAGAAGATCCGTAAAGGGCAGCAGAACGATGGCTGTCACAAGATTGAAAGTGGTCTGGAAGGTGGCGATAATGGTGCTGTCCACCGTCTGTGTCCAGAAATCGGTACCGAATACGGCATTGTGCTGCAGGATGGACATAACCGTCATGAAAAGCACGGTGCCAATGATATTAAAGCACACATGCACTACGCCGGTGCGCTTGCTGTCCCGGGCGGAGCCGCCTACAAAGCAGTAAAAAGCCGTGACGATGCAGGTGCCGATATTGATACCCATGATGATGGGATAGACTCCGGAAAAATCCAGCGCGCCGGTGGCGGCCAGGGACTGGAGCATGGCAACGGTGGCCGAAGAGCTCTGGACGATCACCGTCAGCACGAGGCCCGCCAGAATTCCCAGTGCCGGTGACTGGGAGAAGCTTGCAAGAAAATCCATAAAGGCCGGCGAATCGGAAAAGCTGCTGACTGCGCCGGTCATATTCATCAGGCCAACAAACAGAATACCAAAGCCCATACAGATATCGCCAACGGTTTTGGCCCGCTTGGTCTTGATGAACATGATCATCACAATGCCGATCAGAAGGGCGATGGGGGCAAGGGTATCGGTATCAAACAGCCAGAGAATCCAGCTGTCGCCCCCATCCATAAAGGCCAGATTGGTGATCCACGCCGTGACCGTGGTGCCGATATTGGCACCGAGCACAATGGACACCGCCTGCTTGAGCGTCAGCACCCCGGCACCGATCAGGGCCACAGCCAGTACGATGGTGGCCGTGGAGCTCTGGATCACCGCTGTGACCAGTGTACCCGTCAGCACACCGGTGACAACATTTCCCGTCAGCTTTTCCAGTACCCGCTTCAGTGCAGCACCGGAGCTGTTTTTCAGTCCGTCGCCCATGACCTCAATACCATAGAGGAACATGGCAAGTCCGCCAAGCATTTGCACGATTGCAGTTAAGATGTCCATACAAGCCTCCCGGTTCGACCGTTTACACGTCTTTGAGTATTATAGCGTCCGAAAACGTAATTGTACATAGCAAATCGCAAAAAATCGGAAAAAAGCTCGCATATTTTACGCACCCGTGGAGCCGAAGCCGCCGCTGCCGCGCCGGGTCGGCTCCAATTCCTCCGCCGGAACGAAGGCAGGCGCCAGCACCGGTGTGATCAGAAGCTGGGCAACCCTCTCCCCGGGGGAAACGGTCTGACTCCGGCTGCTGTGATTGAGCAGAACCACACGAATCTCGCCCCGGTAGTCGCTGTCGATGACGCCGACTTTGTTGGCGGGGGCCAGTCCCCGCTTGGCGCCCATGCTGCTGCGGGCAAAGACAAGCCCGGCATAGCCGGCAGGAATTTCCAGCGACAGACCCGTTGGCACCCAGAAGGTCTCCCCCGGGGCGATGGTGACAGGCTCTGCAAGGCAGGCATACAGATCCGCGCCTGCCGCGCCGGACGTACCGTAGGTCGGAAGCATTGCAGCCGGGTTCAGCTTTTTGACTCGAATGGTATTCATGGGTTGTGATCCTCTCTTTTTGGTATGAGCCGATCCATCAGCTCCATATTGACGGCAAGATAGCGCTCCCGATCCTGCAAAAAGCTCAGGCCATGCCCGGCTCCTTCCACCAGCAGCAGGTACTTCTCACCGGTGCAGGCGGCATGGGCGCGCCGGGTCATTTGGCAGGGCACAAAATCATCGGCAAGGCCATGGACGAACAGAAACGGTCGGGCATTATGGGCCAGGGTATTCTCGGCCCTTTTCTGCCACAGACTGAACCGGGCAAAGACCCTAGCGAACAGCTCCGCGCTCCACATAACCGTCCACGCCGGAAGGTGGGTTACATCGGTAAAGATTGCTCCGATGATCTCCGCAGGCGAAGTAAAGCCGCAGTCGGCAATGCAATAGCGCACATTGTCCGGCAGTGGTTCATCGGCCATGAACATCACCGTAGCCGCACCCATGGACAGGCCGCTCAACAGCACCGGCTGGGCACCGAAACGGCTGTTGTGATATTCCAGCCAGCATGCAATATCTTCGCTCTCCCGCACGCCGAAGGTGACATAGCGGCCCTCACTCTGGCCGTGACAGCGCTGATCGGGCATGAGAAGATTAAAACCGAGATCGTGATAGAGCTCCAGCACAAGGCCAAAATCCACATAGACGCTGCTGTGAAAGCCATGCACCAGCACCACCGTGCCCCGGGCATTTTCTGCCGGAAGCCATTGGGCGTGCAGAGAAAGGCCGTCCCGGCTGCGGGTGTACAGATCCTGCGCGCCGCTGTCTTGCAGATAGCGCACGGCGGCAAGGATATGATCAGAATAGGCAGCGTGGTTGGACTTGGAAACGGCCTGGGGATCAGACCAGTCCACATTCTTGAATGGGCCGCAGGCGTGGAAAAAGACATAGCCACCCAGCAAAAATAAGGCCAGAAGCAGCCCCAGCGCAATCCAGACGATCAGCATATTACTCTTCCTTCTTTCCCAGGCGGGCAAACCAGCGGAAGCTCAGGGGCCAGACGATACCTGCCACCAGCACCAGCAGAAAATACCGCACGGCGCGGCCCGGGTATTCACCAAAGAGCGCACTGAGGGGGGCTTTCAGCCCGGATTTTACCAGCAACGCCAGTACAAGGCCAAGGGCGACCTTCAAAATCTGGGCCCACCAGACGGCCTTCACGGAGAAGTTTAACCATTTTTTGTCCACAAAGTACACGATCACCATACCGAAGATCGCGCCCATGAGGGTGTAGGCGTTCTGCACACCGTGGGAATAGTTGTAAGCATCCATCCGGGTGGGGTCGATCAAAAATTGGGCAAAAATCCAGTACAGCACGCTCAGCACTGCCATGCCAATCAGGGTAGCGCTAACATGCCTGCCCTCGCTGAGATAGCGCATGAGAAAAATCAGCACAACAGCGCACAGGGAGCCGACCAGAACATCGGCCGGAGTGTGGACACCCAGATACATTCTGGAAAAGGGCACCAGCACGACGATGGCAATAAAAATCCAGCGACGGATCTTATTTTTCCCCGTCAGGGCAAGACCGCCAAAGGTGCCGACCGCGCTCTGGCTGTGGCCGCTGGGGAAGGAATAACCGGTTGCCTCCGGAATGGCCCCCTCTACCGCATGGAAATCCGGATCCAGCACCCACGGCCGGGGCACACGGCAGAGAAGCTTGAGAAACTGATTGACGATGGTGCCGCAGAAGCCTACGCCCATCAGATAATAGCCACGGTTCTTATCCAGACACCAGAAAACGATCAGAGCAGCAACCAGAAAGGCGGTCTCCTCCCCAAAATGGGTGATCAAAAGCATCAGCTCCGTGATGAAAGGGACACGGATGCTCTCCAGCAGGTACAGCAGCTGCATAACGATACCTCCAAAATCAGGATAATGCTATTGTAACACAGCCCTGTCCATCTGGCAAGGATAAATTTCCCATGGCGCGGACATAAAAACGCCGCCCGTGAAGGGCGGCGCAAAGGTGAAAAGAAGGTTGATTTGTGCGGGGGTTATGCAGCCTGTGTATCGGTCATGGAGCCGATGAAAATGGGCAGGCCGGTTGCGTTGTCCACGATCATATACAGGAAGGGTCTGTCCAGTTTCAGGGTTCTGATCTGCTCCGGTTCCAATACACACCCGTCCATCATTTCCACATCTGTCACGGCACCGGCCTGTGTACCCTTCTGATCGACACGGATGAAGGTCTTGTGCAGCACCTGGCCGATGAAGATGTTGCCCCGGGTGGAGGTAGCCATGGCAGAAAAATCGGCTTTTTCGCTGTCAAAAGCATCCGTTGCCCCAAGACCGGAAAGAAGACTGCTCAGTTCCGTGCTGTATTTGACGGTGAATTTCGGCATAAACACCTTGATTCGATCCGGAGGCGCGCCGTGCAGCGTTTGCAGCAGCCCCTCCGCCGTCAGGGAAGCGATGTATTCTTCCAGCGAAACACCCTCGTTGGGCAGCATAGCCACAAAACTGTAAGCGTCGCCGGCATAGGGCTTGATAAAGCCAACGGCCAGATCATCGATCAGATAACGGTCTTCCGTGGAACAGAGCATGTCCACTTTCTGTGTGCGGCCATCGGCGGTTGCAAAGCTGCCTACGGACACATCGCTGTTTTCATAAACCGTTTCCCACGCGGCTTCAAAGGCCAAAGCGTTGATCAGAAGCATCACCGTATCCCCGTTGATTTTCTCCAGAAGTTTGTCGATCATGCCGTCCGTTTGCTTTTTGACCCAGTTGTTGACATCTCGGACTGTACTGCTGTCAAAGGGGGCACGGAACACCTGCGCGCCGAAGATATCCGCGCCGGATTGCAGAAAATCCTGCTGCACCTGCAGCCGCTGCGCATCGTCGCGCAGCCAGATGGAGTTGGCCAGATGCAGTGTATCATTCTGATTGCCGGAAAGCGCATCGATATAGCCCTTGAGATAGCCGTTGAGCTGCTCCATGGTCATATCGCCCCCCAGCAGACGCAGCAGCTGCTGTTGGGTATTCCCGGCCGCGCCGTTGGTGGCCATGGCCAGTGCCATCTCAATGGACAGGGGTGACAAAAGCACATTGCCCTTCCCTGCCCCGGTATTTCCCAGCAGGGACAGGGCAAAGTCCATATAGCCGTTGGCAAAGCGGGTATCCGGATCCTGCGGCTCCATATAGCCGTTGGCAAAGCGGGTATCCGGATCCTGCGGCTCCATCGCGCAACCGGTCAGAAAGGCGGTCATGGATGCGGCGAGGGCCATACACAAAACCAGCGAAATGAGTTTTCTGAACATAAACTTAACCTCCTGTTAACTCCGCAATATTCAAAACCTGTAATCCGTCATCCAGCAGGTACAGGTATTCGCCCTTGATGGTGGCGCGAACGGTGGCCGGTGACAGCGTTTTCTGCTCAATGGGCAGCGATGCCAGCAGGCAAAGCTCCGTACCATCCAGATATACAATTTGATATTCGTAACCGGCATCCGTGTCAGAGACACAGGGAAAGGCAAATATTCCAAAATTGCGGTCAACCAGATAGCTGTGGTAATCTGCTGGGAACCAGCCGTCGCCGGTGATGGCCGACAGCTGCTCCACGGCGCTGCCGTTGGAATGGTACAGCTCCACCTTCCACTGCCCCGCGCTCAGCCGGCCAAGGCCCAGCAGCCGGTCTCCATAGTGAATGAGGGAAGAGGAAAAGCCATCGATCACCGGGGTCTGCACCCAAGTGATATTGGTCAGATCGGAAAGATCAAAGCAGTAAACCGGGTCAGAAAACTCTGCCAGCAGGGCCGTGCAGATCCATGCCCGATCCGCGTCAAACCGGGCGGAGGTGACCTGCTCTCCGGCGGGGGCAAAGTTTTCAACGGACGCGGCAATCTCCCAGCGGTTCAAATCCACGACATACAGGCCACAGTTTCTCATCTGTCCGGATTCCGCAGTTGTAACTGCCACACGGAGCGTTCCATTGTATTCATCCATGGAATACTGATCTTTGACTGCGCCCGGTACGGTGACGGAGCCAAGAAAGCCCATACCGTCTCCATACGAAATGCCGGTGATATAGCTGCAACGGGAGCTTTTTCGATTGCCCAGAATGTCATACCGGTATTCTATACCGGAAACGCTGAGATAGATGGCGTTTTTCGAAACATAGATCTGTCCGGCATGACCCAGTACCGCCTGCCGCCCCTGAACTTCCAGCGTTTTTTCCGCCAGTGTGGCCAGAACCGTAATTTCGTTACCCCAGGGGTCGCCGGGGCAGCAGATCTCATCGGGGGTGAAGAGATTGCGCTCTTCGCCGGTGCCCCAGGCCGGAACAAAGGTATTGGGATCGTGATAGCGCAAACCTTTTGCATTTGCATAATGATTGCACACCAGAAGAAGCTGTCCATCCGCAAGGCGTGAAGTTTCGTACTCTCCGGAAAACCAGACGCTGTTCCCCGGCAGGATATGCGAAGGGTCAGAAACGCTCAGTGAGGTCACAACGGTTTGCGATGCAGCGTATCTCGCGCCGATAACGATCAGGGTCGTGCCGTCCGCTGACAGGTGCATCTGCATCGCCGTGGCATCATCCCACTCGAACACCTGCACCTCCGACAGGAGCAGGGACGCCTCACCCTGCATGGAGTAGGCGCTGAGCAGGTTTCCCCGCAGGTAAAAAATGGTATCGCTGCTACGCTTGAAAAGATCCGCCTCGGACACACCGGAAACCTGATTGTCCGTGCCATCGACATTCCCCTCCACACCGTTATCGGTTTCGGTCTGGCCAACGTTGTCAGGCGTAATCGGCTTTCCCTGCTGGGAATAGATGCCGTTGATGCCATCGACCGGCCGGCCGAGGCTCTCATCGACATTGGGATTATCCGTGACATCACCAACAGCCCGGAAAGCCCAAAGGAGCCTCTGGAAATTGTTGCGGTAAAGCGGCCGAGGCGAATTGGCCCGGTGCAGGCCGCAGATCAGATCATAATAGGGATTGTCCTGATAGCCTTCCATAGAACCGATACTGTCGCCAAATGGCAGAAATAACACCAGGGCCAGCACCGCTGCCAGCACGGCGAAGCCGGAACGCAGGGCCGTGCGGCGTTTTTTCATTACGACTGCTTTTTGCTGTATGGAATGGATATATTCATCACAGGTCTTCAACTGTCATTCCTTCTTTCATGAGCAATTCTCGAAGGGCGACCCGCCCCCGGGACAGGAGATTGTACACCTGCTTGGCGCTTTTTTTCTGGATGAGGCAGATCTGTTCCACGGAAAAACCGTCGAAATAGGTCAGCACCAGCACATCCCGGTATTGCACCGGCAGCTGTCGCAGGCCCGCATACAGATGCCGATCCCGCTGCTTTTTCATCAGCAGCTGCTCCGCGTCCGCATCCGTCAGAAACAGCTCATTTTCCAGCGGAAGCTCCCGGCTGTGCCGCCGCAGCTCATCCACTGCCTTGTTGCGGGTGGTTTTATACAGCCATGCGCGCAGATGCTCCGGCGAGCGGAAATGACCGCCATACACGATCAGCGCCGCCATGGCCTCCTCCATGGCATCCTCCGCCGCAGCGGTGGAGCCAAGAAAGGAGCAGGCATAGCGAACCAGCGGCTGGGCATATTCGTGTACCAGCTGTTCGAGTGTGCGGGGGTCTTTCAGATCCAGGTGGTAGCTACCGGCACCAAAATCTGTCATCTCGGATCACCTCTCTGCTTCTATATCGGGCGAAGGAAAGATTTTACTCAGCAAATTCAAATTTTCTTTCATTATATTTTAACTCACGGCAAAAGGCAATGGAAAGATTTCCGAAAAGTTCACATTCCCCGCAGGACTGCCCCTTGCTTTTTGGGCTTTTTCCGGCTATAATGAATATAAATGAGTGAAATGAGGGATGCATCCATGTTTTCCACGCAGCCACGCTGTCATTACGAAAAAAATCAGCTGGGCGAGGTGATCTGCCAGCTGCGATTCCCGGAAATTCTGACCATCGAGGCAAATGAACCGGCGCAGTTTCAGGAGGCCATCCGCCACGCCTTCCCCGCCTACTCCTGCCGCAAGGAGACACCGTCCCCCAAGCTGACCGGCACCCCAGGCAACATGCATCTGGAGCAGCAGAAGCCCACAAAAAATTATCAGTTTGTATCAGAGGATGGGCTTTGGCGGGTCAATCTGACCAGCAGCTTCATTTCCCTGTCCTGCAGCCGCTACAGCAGCTGGGAGGCGTTCGCAAAAATGCTGGATCTGCCCATGGCGGCCTTTATTCAGGTGTATCGCCCGGCCTATTTTGAGCGGGTGGGACTGCGGTATCTCAATTTTATTTCCCGGCAGGCACTGGGGCTGGAGCAGACCCCCTTCCGGGAACTGATACAGCCGCAGTATCTGGGTGTTCTGGCCGATGAGCAGATCATAGAAACCGCCACGACCCGTGCAACGGTAGACGCGGAGTTTGCCATCCGTGGCGGCTGCCGCGCCAAGATCCACGCCGGGCCCGGGCTTGTCAAACGCAACGGTGTGGAAGACCGGCAGGTGCATTTTATCTTCGATGAGGATCTTTACATGCCCGGCAAGGTTGCGATCAATCTGCTGGCCGGAGCGCTGGAGACCCTTCACGCTCAGGCATACAGCATTTTCCGGGATGCCATAACGGAAACCCTCCATGATGCCATGGAGCCGGAGAACTTTAAGGAGTGAAAAACATTGTTTGACTGGAGCTATGTAGTTCTGGTGCTGCCGTTTGTGATTTTATCCATGATCGCCAGCGCCAATGTCAATTCCACCTTTCGCAAATACGGACAGATGATGTCCATGCGCCGCCTGACCGGCGCGCAGGCCGCCCAGCAGGTGCTGCGCGCAAACGGTGTGACCGGGGTACGCATTGAACATGTCAGCGGCAATCTGACGGATCACTATGACCCCAAGGCCAATGTGATCCGATTGTCGGATCAGGTGTATGGCTCTGCATCCGTTGCGGCCATCGGTGTGGCCTGCCACGAGGCGGGGCACGCCGTGCAGTATGATCAGAACTATGCACCCATCCGGCTGCGTGCGGCTATCATCCCCGTTACCAACTTCGGCTCCAAGCTGGCCATGCCCCTGATTTTGCTGGGACTGGTGCTGAATCTGAGCGAGCAGCTGTCTTTCGGGTTTGTGTACGCGGGCATAGCCTGCTTCGGCCTGTCCACCGTTTTTCAGCTGATCACATTGCCGGTAGAGTTCAATGCCAGCCGCCGCGCCATGCAGGCGATTGCGCAGAGTAATCTTTTGACCCAGCAGGAGCAGCAAGGTGCCCGCAAAACCCTCACGGCCGCCGCCATGACCTATGTAGCGGCGCTGGCGGTGTCTCTGGCGCAGCTGCTGCGTTTGATCGTATTATTCGGCGGTCGGGGCCGCAGGCGTGATGATTAGGAGGTAAATTTATGCAACTTTTCGGGCCGGTCTTTTTTGTACTGTTTACGGCTGTATTTGTGTTTACTTTCGCCATTAGCATCGGCACGGTTTTCCGCTTCTCCCGCAGGGATCGGAAGAATGACAAATCCCCCAGACTGACGGTGGAAGCAGAGATTGTTTCCAAAAGAATGCATGTGTGGGGCGATCACAGCCGTACGCAGTAGTATGCCACCTTTGAAGTGTCCAGCGGCGACCGGATGGAGCTGCTGGTGCCCCACGATCAGTACGGGTATCTTGTGGAGCATGACAGGGGCCAGCTGAGCTTTCAGGGCACCCGTTTTCTGGATTTTCAAAGAACGTAAGCCCCTGCATAAGCGTTATGCCGCCAATATCAGCTTTTGGAATTTTGCCGCACCGGGCTTGACAACCGGTGCGGCATTGATTATAATATGCCAATGTGAAAAATATGAAAAATGTGAAAGGTGGAATGGTATGCCCGGAGGCAAACATATTCTGGCCAAACAGAATGCCCAGCGTGTATTCGGAACGGCCAAAGTCGGTGACCGGGGTCAGATCGTCATCCCAAAAGAGGCCCGGGAGCTGTTTGGCATCCGGCCGGGAGACACACTGCTGATTTTGGGCGATGCCCAGATGGGCCTGATCGTATCCCGCCCCGATGTACTTCAGGAACTGGCGGACGAAATACTCAACAACAGAAAAAAAGAGGAAGAATAAATGGAACAGCTGCAAAAGCTTTACGAAACAATGGGCATCAGCCCCATCGTCTATCACTACGGCCAGCAGGTGCTGGAAAAACTGCGTGATCGCTTTGAGACTATCGATACGATTGCGGAATACAATCAGGCCAAGGTCATTTCCGCCATGCAGAAAAACAGAGTCAGCGCCGCCTGCTTTGCCGGAACCACCGGCTACGGCTATGACGATCTGGGCCGGGACAATCTGGAACGGGTGTACGCCGATGTATTTCATACGGAGGCGGCGCTGGTGCGGCCGCAGATCGTGTGTGGCACCCACGCCCTGACAGTGGCGCTAAGTGCCAATCTGCTGCCGGGGGATGAACTGCTCTCCCCGGTGGGCGCGCCCTACGACACCCTGCAGGAGGTCATCGGCATCCGACCCAGCCCCTGCTCTCTGGCCGAATATGGTGTCAGCTACCGGCAGGTTGATCTGACACCGGCGGGTGGCTTTGATTACGAGGGCATCCGGCAGGCCATCAACGAAAAAACAAAACTTATCACCATCCAGCGCTCCAAGGGCTATGCGACCCGTCCCACCTTCTCCGTTGCCCAGATCGGGGCTCTGATCGACTTCTGCAAAAAGTGCAAAAGTGACGTGCTGGTGATGGTGGACAACTGCTACGGCGAATTTGTGGAGACGCTGGAACCGTCGGACGTGGGGGCGGACATGATCGTCGGCTCCCTGATCAAAAATCCAGGCGGCGGGCTGGCTCCCATCGGCGGCTACATCTGCGGCACGAAAGCCTGTGTCGATCGCTGTGCCTACCGGCTCTCCGCCCCGGGGCTTGGGCAGGAGGTCGGTGCCAATCTGGGCATTATGACCGCGCTGTATCAGGGCTTCTTCCTTGCGCCGAATGTGGTGGCCGGGGCAGAAAAGGGCGCAATTTTCGCCGCAAATCTTTATGAGCCGCTGGGCTTCCGCTGTATTCCAGGAGCCGATGAGACCCGGCACGACATCATTCAGGCCGTTGAACTGGGCAGTGAGGAGGCCATGATTGCCTTCTGCGGCGGCATTCAGGCGGCTGCGCCGGTGGACTCCTTCGCCACACCCCTGCCATGGGACATGCCGGGGTATGAAAATAAGGTAATCATGGCTGCCGGTGCATTTATTCAGGGCTCCTCCATTGAGCTGTCCGCCGATGGCCCCATCCGGGAGCCTTATGCCGTCTATTTTCAGGGCGGCCTGACATGGCACCACGCAAAGCTTGGCATTCTCATGAGCCTGCAGAAAATGGTGGAGGCCGGGCTGGTCACACTGGAGGCACCGAATGCGAAAGTTTGACTGCCACACCCATATCGTCAATGAACAGATCTGGAAGCAGTACAATTCCCAGCACGGCGCGGCGGATTATGCGCTGGTGATGGAATTTCTGCCCCATATGATTCGCCCTGATCTGCCCGATCACAGCTGGCAGCTGTGCGACGGAAACAGGCGGCTGTTTCTGTGTCCCAGCGTTGACATTCACCGTGATATTCCTGCGCAGCTGGCGGCCATCGGTGAAAAAATGGCGCGGCACCCCGGCTGCCGGGTGGTGGGGCTGAAAATATTTCTGACTTACCAGACCGGCCGGGCCGATGACGCGCGCATGATGCCCATCTATGACTTTGCCCGGGATAACGGGCTTTCCGTTACATTTCATACGGGACTCCCCTCCTATCACCTGCCCTATGACAACGATCTGGACGGTTCCCGGGTGGAATGGATCTGCAACGTGGCCAGGCAATATCCCACAGTCAATTTTATCGCCGCCCACATGGGAGACCCATGCTATGATGAAAGCATCGCCGCCATGCAGGGTCTTCCCAATGTATTTACGGATTTCTGCGGTGCCTTTGAGCCGGGTACCGATGTGGCGGCCGACGAGGCGGGCACCATTCGACAGTTTGCCCACGCCATCAACCAGTTTCCGGACACATGGCGGCAGATCCTGTACGGAACGGATTTCTGTCCACCCATCTGGCTGGAAGAAATCGAAAAGTACGATGAAACCATGTCAATCATCTTTCAAAAGGAGCATTTTTCGGACATTTACTGGCATAACGCCCTGCGGGCCTTCCCAAAGGCAGCCACATATCTGTCCCAAGAGAACGTTACATTATGACAAACTATAAATTTCCCAATCTGATCCGGTTTTTCCGGTCGTTTACAAAGCCGGAAGCCATATATCTCGGCTTCGTGGTGCTGCTGGCCATTGGCATGGCCGTGTTCTTCCCGGAGCTGATGCTGGAAAGCACCGCCTCTCCCCTGCTGGTTTTCTGCTCCGTAGTCAACGTGATCGCCAATCCGCTGGTGGAAACTATGAACGCCAAGCAGTTCCGGGGCAATTTTCTCATTGACATTTTCGCCATCGAGCTGACATATGTGGTACTTTCCCTGTATCTGGGCTGGTACACGCTGATGCTCAGCTGTATTTTCTTCTGGATCCCCGTGGACATTCTCAGCTACATCCGCTGGAGCAAGAATATCGACGCGCAGGACGAAAATGTTACCGCCGTCAAGCGCCTGAGCCCGAAGGCATCGCTGCTGCTGATGGCCTTTACCGTGGTATTCGGACTGGTGATGGGCAGCATCATGACCCATATTCCCGGCTCCAGCGACTCCTATCTGGAAGCTTTCGCCACGGCCATCGGCATGGTCAACGGTGTTCTTTTAATGCTGCGCTACAGCGAGCAGTGGTTCGCATGGCTAATTACAACGGTATTGTATCTGGCCATGGATATCTCCGCCGGGGCCTACGGACTGATGATCGATGATATCGCCATGCTGGGGGTAACGATCTACGGCATTGTCAAATGGCTGCGCTACACCCGGGAACATGGTACGGTGCAGGAAAAATTCACTTTCAGGAACACATAAACACATAATAAGTAAAGCGGGAGAGCCGAGCGGCTCTCCCGTGAACTATTTTGTGGCAGATTTTTTATGTCGCCGGGCCAGAATCCAAGGGGTGTACATCACCACGACAACGGCGAAAATGATCACTGGGAAGCCCCAGAGGTGGCTGCCCCACCATGTTTCAAACAGAGCAAGGGGATTACCGGCATCGGCATACATGAGGAACATGAAATTGGTATCCAGCAGCAAATTCAGCACCAGCGCCACACAGGCGAAGCCGCCCAGCAGGGCAAAGCAGCGGGGCAACAGCCGCACATCCGGGCGAATGTGGCCGCAAACCGTCAGCACGATGGGATACAGTGCCAGAAGAATATGCACCGTAAAGCTGTGGATGGACATGAAATTGGCTGCCGGAAGCTTCGTCCATGAGGGGAACAGCAGCGCCGCCAGCGCGCCGGGAATGCAGATGGTATAGAGAAAATTATCCAGCACACGCCCCGGCCGCCAGGCATGGACGGCGATCATGAAAATATTGATGCTGCAAAGGTGAAACGGCAGATAGTCCGGCCCATATGTGCCGGTGATCAACATGGGAATGACCTTGAACAGTTCGTCCGCAATTAAAAGACACGCAATGCATCTACGCCAGATGGTCTGACCGGCATCGGA
Organism: uncultured Oscillospiraceae bacterium; assembly: GCA_964564605.1. Classification (GTDB taxonomy): domain Bacteria; phylum Bacillota; class Clostridia; order Oscillospirales; family Oscillospiraceae; genus Faecousia. The sequence goes on along the minus strand of CAZMBL010000005.1, from coordinate 6,573 downwards.
AAGCCGACGGTAGAGCAGACAGTTCAAGATAACCGCCGCAACAAACACCCCAAGCCACACAAGGTGCAGCGGGCTGTAATGGGCAAAGCCGTAGCCATCAGGGATCGTGTCGGAGGTGTACCAGAACAGAGTCATTGCCATCTTCCTTTCACTTGTGGCTGATCAGGCGGAGCTTTTCCTCCCGTTTCAGCGCCTTGATTTCCAGCTCCCGACGCAGAGCGGCAGAATGGTCCTGACATTGCTCCCAGTAGACCAGCTCCAGCGGGCCACGACCCCGGGTGTATTTTGCGCCGGTTCCATTTTGGTGGGCCTGCAGGCGCTGCTCCACATCCCGGGCAATGCCGCAGTAGAGGCTTCCGTCCCCACAGCGCAGCAGATAGACATACCAGCTGTCGCTCATGTCCGCCCGACCAGCTTTCTTCCCAGCAGTACATCCAGCATGAAGTAGGTAGCGTTGCCCATCAGAACCATGGCGATGGTCATGACCGTGCCCAGTTCTTCATAATCGGAGACCACCTGCTGCAGGCCGATCACCTGCAGCAGCAGATAATACATGACCGCAATGGAGCAGTTGAACAGCAGCGCCTTGTACAGCCATGAAAGCCTGCGCCTGTCCAGCCACGGCTTGCAGATGGGATAGTAGCCGAGGAACAGGAACATGGTCGCCGCTTCCTTGTCCGGTGCCATCAGCAGGCTCAGCAGTGCCACGGCCCCGTACCACGCCCAGGCTATACGCCGCCCGCACTGGGAGAAAACAACCTTCGTCAGCGCACAGCAGAAGGCCGGGCAGATAAATGTGGCAAAAGGAATCAGACTGCCCAGACACATGATCACAATGGCCAGTCCGGCCAGCAGTCCCCCGATGGCGATTTCCCGGGCAGAATTACGCTTCATGGCCATTGTTCTTTTTCAGCAGGGCATATTTGATATCCCACAGCTTTTGGGAAAGATCAACATAGTAGGTGTGCGGATTATCAAAGCGCTTGACTTCATCCCACAGCGTGTCCACCTGCTCCAGACAATAGGTGCGCACCTGCTCCAGTGTGGGCCTGTCGTATACCAGCCGGCCATGGCGGAAAATTGGAACCTGCAGCTCCTTCGCCGTAAAATTGTAGACGGTTTTGGTCTTCCATGTGGCATCGGGGTCGAAAATCACAAGATCCTGTGTGTCGTCCACCGTCTCATCGTGGACACACAGATAGTCTGCGATGGCCTTGCCGGTATCGTTGCCGAAGAAGCGATAGAGCTTTTTGTAGTGAGGATTGGTGATCTTGCCCACGTTTTCCGAAATCTTGATCTTGGGCACCACGGTGCCGTCCGCATCCTCCACAGCCACCAGCTTGTACACACCGCCGAACACCGGCTCGCTACGGGCGGTAATCAGCCGCTCGCCCACGCCGAACATGTCGATCTGGGCCCCCTGCCGCAGGATATCCTGAATGATATACTCATCCAGCGAATTGGAGACGGAGATCTTGCATTCCGTCCAGCCGGCTTCATCAAGCATCTGGCGGGCCTTGCGGGTCAGATACGCCATGTCGCCGGAGTCCAGCCGGATGCCGCACTTTGTCAGGCCACGGGGTTTGAGAACCTCGTTGAATACACGGATGGCGTTGGGAATGCCGGAATGGAGGGTGTTATAGGTATCCACCAGCAGTGTCGGATTATCCGGATAGATCTCACAGTAGGTTTTGAAGGCATCATACTCCGTGTCGAACATCTGCACCCAGGAGTGGGCCATGGTGCCACCGGCCCGCACACCGTACTTCTGGTCGGACACGGTGCAGGCTGTGCCATGGCAACCGCCGATGTAGGCCGCCCGTGCGCCCAGAATGGCAGCACCGGTACCCTGCGCACGGCGGGAACCAAACTCCAGCACCGTTCTGCCCTGGGCCGCCCGCACAACACGGTTGGCTTTTGTGGCGATCAGGCTCTGGTGGTTGATGGCCAGCAACAGATAGGTTTCGATCAGCTGGGCTTCGATGGCGGGAGCCCGGACGGTGATGATCGGCTCCTTCGGGAACATGGGGGTTCCCTCCGGCACGGCCCAGATGTCACCGGTGAATTTGAAATTGCGCAGATAGGTCAGGAAATCCTCGGAAAAAATGTTTCTGCCCCGCAGATAGGCGATGTCATCATCGTCAAAATGCAGGTCAAGGATATAATCGATGATCTGGTCCAGACCGGCGGCAATGGCGAAGCCGCCGCCATCGGGGCAACGGCGGAAAAATACGTCGAAATAGGTGATACGATCTTTGTAGCCATTGAGGAAATAGCCGTTGCTCATGGTGAACTCGTAAAAATCACAGAGCATGGAAAGATTGAGCTTATCATTGTCGGACATACTGTCACCTCACGAATATAGTGCTTTCATTATAGCCCCTTGACAGAAAAATAGCAATCATTTTTTCACATTTTACGCCGGGACTTGACATTTTTCCGGAATAGAATATAATTCGGACAAAGGAGGCGATACAATGGAAATTCAAATCGGTATGGAAGGACAGGCCAGAACATTGGTACAACGGGAGGATACCGCCGCCGAGGTCGGTTCCGGAAGCCTGCTGGTGTACGCAACTCCCTGCATGGCGGCGCTGATGGAAGGGGCCGCCTGCGAAGCAATTGACGCCGCTCTGGCTGATGGCCAGACAACTGTGGGAACGGAACTTCTGATCCGGCACACCAGTGCCACCCCCGTCGGGCTGGAGGTCTGGGCCACGGCGAAAGTGACGGCAATCGAGGGAAAAACCATTACATTCTCCCTCAGCGCCTATGACGAGGCCGGTCAGATTGGAGAAGGCACCCACAAACGAGTGATCGTTTCCACCCAGAAATTTCTTGACAAAACCTACGATAAGCTGTAACGTTTGCACCGCAAAAGCTGAGCCGCCCCGGAAACAATCGGGACGGCTCAGTTTATTGTGGGTATATTGTCGATCATGGCACACCAGCGTTGCAGCACGACTGCGGCATCATCCGCTCTGTAGCGATAATGGGCCGAATTCTGCAAAATATGTACCTCAATGAACTTACTGTTAAGAAGCCGCACTGCACTTCGGCCGGAAACCAGTTCGTCTTCCTTCGATTGAAAGGCGACACATGGGCGGAGCAGCTCCGGCAAATCACGGCGAATCCGGCCGGCCAGACGAAAAAGCTGCCAGTAATTGGGAATCCAGCGAAGATAACACAGCAGATTGCGGCGCAGGCTGACGCTGCACGCGTTTTTCATGGCAACCTCTGCCGGGTGATCCGCTCGAATTTTACCAAAACACATGCGAAGGCTCGGCCCAATCGCCCGGGGATGGACGAAGGGGCACAGCGGCACGTTCAGCAGAAAAAGGCATCCGGTCTGCTGTGGAAACCGCATGGCCAGCTCCATTGCAAGCAGGCAGCCCATGGAGTGACCCACCAGCACTACACGGCGGTGGGACTGTGAGAGCATAAGGAAGCATTTTTCCGCTGCCTTGCGCCAATCGACCATGGTGGAACGGGCGAAAGCGTCAAAATCGGAACCGTGGCCGGGGAGAAGTAAGTTTACATAACTCCATTCATCAGGCACCGCCTGCACCATTTCCAGCACGGTATCAAAATGCCGCGGGGTACCAATAATGCCATGCAGAAAAAGCACCGACGTATCCGCGCCGGGCACCATGCGCCGGGTGCTATCGTGGGGGCCGGGCATAAATCAGATCTCCTGCCGGCCTTCCAGCGCACGGGAGAGGGTCACTTCGTCCGCATACTCCAGCTGGCTGCCGACCGGGACACCATAAGCAAGACGGGTGACTCGAATCTCCATAGGGCGCAGAAGCCGGGAAATGTACATAGCGGTCGCCTCCCCTTCCGTATCGGGATTGGTGGCCATAATGACCTCCCGCACGGAGCCGTCGGATACCCGATGGAGCAACTGGCGAATGGTCAGATCCTCCTGCGTTACATGGTTCAAAGGGGAAATCACCCCGTGCAACACATGGTACAATCCATTAAACTCCCGGCTACGCTCCATGGCGATCACATCCCGGGGCTCCGCTACCACGCAGATGACGCTTTTGTCCCGATTGTCATCGCTGCAAAGGGGGCAAAGCTCCCGATCCGTCAAATTTTGACAGCAGGGGCAGGTATGCACTTCTTTTCTGGCCGTAATAATGGCATCGGCAAATGCCTGCGCATCCTCCTGCGGAAGGCTCAGCACATGAAAGGCCAGTCTTTGGGCGGTCTTGCCGCCAATGCCCGGCAGACTGGCGAAACGGTCTGCCAGCTCCTGCAAAGCGGCGGGAAAATACATCATAGCGCGCTATCCCCGCCCAATTAGAACAGGCCGCCCAGATTCAGCCCGCCGGTCAGCTGAGCCATGTTGTTCTGGGCATCGGTATCGGCGGCCCGCAGCGCCTCGTTCACCGCGGCCATGACCATATCCTGCAGCATTTCCACATCATCGGGATCCACCGCCTCGGGCCGGATGGAAAGAGAAACCACCTGATGCTTGCCGTTGACACCGGCGGTCACAACGCCGCCGCCTGCGGAAGCGGAATAGGTCTTATTCTCCATTTCCTCCTGCATACGCAACATATCCTGCTGCATTTTCTGGGCCTGTCGAATCATGGCGGCCTGATTCATGCCGCCGGGCATTCCACGAAATCCACCTTTTGCCATATAAATAACTCCTTAAAATATATTTTTATTACGTCCGGATGTGTACCACATCGCTGTGTTCCCGGCCGAACCGGAGCAGCTGCTCCATCTTCTTATGATCGGACACGGCGGCGGTAGCATCAATGGCCTGCGCCGTGACGGTGCGGCCGAGCATGGCCGACGCCTTGCGTGCTACAAGCTGTAAAATTTCGGGCTTATCCACCATTTCCTTCGTAAAGGCATTGGCGCAGCGAAGCAGCACCGTACCGCCACGCAGTGTGCCCTGCACCGGCGCGTTGGCCGTGGCGCTGAAGAAGCCGGATACCGGCGGACGAAGCTCCTGCCGCACCGCCGTGACAAGATCTGTCCAGAAGCCGACAGGCTGGGGTTCTTCCTCCCCTTCCGGTTCGGTCTCGGGCGCTATCTCCGGTTCCGGTGCAGCGAGTGTCTGGGCCGGCAGGGTCTTTTCGGATTGAGGCTGCCGGACAGGCTCCATCAGCTCAATGGCCATTCCCGAGCGAAGCTGTTCTTCCAGCCGGGTCAGGCGGGCGTTGACCGCCTTGGCATCGAGGGAAAGCTCCGGCTGGCACATGTTGAGAATGCAGATCTCCGCGTCCATGCGGCGGCTGGCGCTGCGTGTGAAGGAGGCAAGGGTCTGCTGTAACAGATTCAGGCAGCGGAGCAGCTCTCCGCTGGACAATTGTCCGGCCAGAGACTGAGCGTCCTGATCGTCCGCAACGCCGGAGAGCATGGTAAGCCCCGCATCCGGTGCAGTTTTCAAAATCAGAATATCCCTGCAAAGGCAGATCAGTTCATCGAGGAGGGCGGAAAGATCTTTGCCATCGGCATACAATCGGTTAAACAGGGACAGGGCGGAACGGCTGTCTTTACGGGCAATGTGCCCCAGCATGGCCGCAGCCTGCTGCTCCCCGGCGATGCCAAGGCAGGCATAGACCTGCTGGGCACTCAGTTCACCGGCCGTTGCGGAAGCGCACTGATCGAGAAGGCTCAAAGCATCCCGCATACCGCCGTCTGCCATGCGGGAGAGAACTCTGGCGGCATCCGCCGTCAGGTCGATGTTTTCCTGATAGGCCACATACTGCATTCTGGCAGCGATATCCTCCTGCGAAATGCGGCGGAAGGAAAAGCGCTGGCACCGGGAGAGGATGGTGGCCGGAACCTTGTGCAGCTCCGTGGTGGCCAGGATGAAAAGAAGATGCTCCGGCGGCTCTTCGATGATTTTCAGCAAGGCGTTGAAGGCGGAAATGGACAGCATGTGGACTTCATCGATGATATACACCCGCATTTTTACCTGCGAGGGGGTATAGATCGCATCGTCCCGCAGGTCACGGACATTGTCCACGCCGTTATTGGAGGCGGCATCGATTTCCAGCACATCCATACAGGAGCCGGAATCGATGGTCATACAGGCGCTGCATCGGTTGCATGGGTTTCCGTCATGGGGGTCAAGGCAGTTGACCGCCTTGGCCAGAATTTTGGCGCAGCTGGTCTTGCCTGTACCCCGGGATCCGGTGAACAGGTAGGCGTGGCTGAGCTTACCGGTGACGATCTGGTTTTTCAGCGTCTGTGTCACCGCCAGCTGGCCAACCACATCGTCAAAGGTCTGGGGCCGGTATTTGCGATATAGGGCCTGATAGGCGGACATAAGCCACTCCCCTTTCGTCTTTCGACCCGGAACGGGTCAGCAATTGCTTCATCTCCCGGCAAAACCCGAGAAGGCACATCCGGTGCCGAATTGTGTGAGGCCGGCAGCGGCCTCGCCGCAAGTATGCGTTTTCTGTCGAAAACCGGCCCATAACAAGATCGCACACCCACATTTGAACCTGCTCCATGCCCGGAAACAGCACAGCCAGCTCAGAAACGGCAGCCCCGCGGCACACGGGAAGATCCGCTTAATGCTGCTTGGTTCCCCACCTGACATGG
>CAZMBL010000004.1:21715-50616 GCA_964564605.1 uncultured Oscillospiraceae bacterium | reverse complement strand
CCATCGGTGAGCCCGGTACCCAGCTGACCATGCGTACCTTCCACTCCGGCGGCGTGGCCGGTGACGATATCACCCAGGGTCTGCCCAGAGTTGAAGAACTGTTTGAGGCCCGCCGTCCCAAGAAGATGGCGACTATTTCCGAGATCACCGGTGTCGTCAGCATCGACGATACCCACCGCACCGCCCTGCGTAACATCACCGTCACTGCGGACGACGGCGAGGTAAAGGTATATCAGGTACCCTACTCCGTTGGCCTGAAGGTCAGCCACGGCAGGGTTGTGAACAAGGGCGAGCCCATCACCGATGGCGCGCTGTACCCGCAGGACGTGCTGCGCATTTCCGGCGTGGAGGCCGTGCAGGATTATCTGGTGCAGTCCGTGCAGGCGGTGTACCGCCAGCAGGGCGTTGAGATCAACGACAAGCACATCGAAGTGATCATCCGTCAGATGATGCGCAAGGTGCGGGTGGAAGATCCCGGCGATACCACACTGCTGACCGGCACCGTGGTGGATGTCTTCGAATTCGAGGATGCCAACGCTGCCGTGCAGAGCCGGATCGATGCCGGTGAAGAGGATCTGCGTCCCGCCACCGCCTCGGCCGTGCTGCTGGGCATTACCAAGGCCGCTCTGGCTACGGATTCCTTCCTGTCCGCCGCCTCCTTCCAGGAGACCACCAAGGTTCTGACCGATGCCGCCATCAAGGGCAAGGTTGACCACCTCGTGGGTCTAAAGGAGAACGTGCTGATTGGTAAGCTGATCCCCGCCGGTTCCGGAATGATGGCCTACCGGGATTTCCAGCCCGGTATCACCCCCGCCTCCCGTCTGACCGAGCAGGAGCCTATCTCCGAGCCCGAGCAGGAGTAATTGACCCCAAAAACGGAGAGTTCCCCCCGGAGCTCTCCGTTTCGCTTCCGATTTTTGCAAAAAATCCCATTCGCAGGTTGCCGAATGGGGAAAAAGGTGATATACTGTAGCTAAATTGGGTATTATGCTCCCATGCTGGCAAAACACGGAGGACATATGAAAAAGCGATATCTGCGCGATGCCGCCTTTTCCGCCGCGGTGCTGGCGCTCACATTCCTGACCAACATGCTGCTGCAGCACTGGTTCAATACCCGCACACTGGTTCCCATGATCTTCGTGCTGGGGGTGTTTCTCGTTGCATGGCGGACGGAGGGATACGTCTTTGGCATTATCTCTTCTCTGCTGAGTGTGCTGGCCGTCAATTACGCCTTTACCTATCCCTATTACGCCTTTGACCTGATCAGCCCTGAATGCGTCAGCAGCGCCATTGTGATGCTGATCGTCTCCACCCTGACCGGCACCCTGACCACCCAGCTCAAGCACCAGCAGAAAATCAAGGCGGAGGCCGAGCGGGAGCGGTTGCGCTCCGACCTGCTGCGGGCCGTCTCCCACGATCTGCGCACCCCCCTGACCTCCATTTACGGTGCCTGCTCCACGGTGATCGAAAACTACGACAGTCTGACCCGGGAGCAGCAGCTGAAGCTGCTGCGGGAGGTTCGGGCCGACTCCGAATGGCTGACCCACATGGTGGAGAATCTTCTCTCCGTCACCCGAATCGACGGCGAGGGGGTATGCCTGGCCAAAACTCCAACGGTGCTGGAGGAGCTGATCGACACCGTTCTTGTGAAAGCCCGCAAGCGCTGGCCAGAGCTTCCCATTCAGGTAGACATTCCCGAGGAATTTATCACCATCGCCATGGATCCCATGCTCATGGAGCAGGTGCTGCTGAACCTGATCGAAAACGCGGTCATCCATGCCCGTGGCATGACGATGCTGCGGCTGCAGGTTCGCTGTGAGGACGGCACGGCCGTGTTCTCCGTCTCCGATGACGGCTGCGGCCTTGCACCGGAGCGGCTGGAACGGCTTTTTGTCGGTCATCTGCCACCGGCACAGCTTCCGGCTGACGGTCGCCGCCGCAGCATGGGCATTGGGCTGAGCGTCTGCGCGGCCATTGTGCAGGCCCACGGCGGCCGGATCTGGGCGGAAAATCTGCGCCCGCATGGGGTGCAATTCACTTTCCTGCTCGAAATGGAGGACTCCCATGAACAGCAACCGCTATAAGATCCTCATTGTGGAGGACGACAGCAATATATGTAGCTTCGTCAAAACCGCGCTGGAGGCCAATGACTTTCAGGTGCTGTGCGCCGCAACCTGCCGGCAGGGTATGCTGATGGCCGCCTCCCACATGCCGGATCTGATCATTCTGGATCTGGGGTTGCCGGATCAGGATGGTCTGGAGCTGATCCGGGCTGTACGCCAGACCGGTTCTGTGCCCATTTTGGTGCTGTCCGCCCGGGCCCTGGAGCGGGACAAGGTGAAAGCGCTGGATCTGGGTGCCAACGACTATGTGACCAAGCCCTTCGGCATTGCCGAACTGGTGGCCCGGGTGCGGGCCGCTCTGCGCAGCCGCCGCAGCGCTCAGGGGCTCAGTGCCGCCCCCGGCGGGGTTTTCCGCCTGCAGGATCTTCTGATTGACTATGACCGCCGGCTGGTCAGTGTGGGCGGGCAGGAGGTTCGCCTGACCCAGACGGAGTACAATATTCTGGCCCTGCTGTCAGTTCATACCGGCAAGGTCATGACCTACTGCGCCATCATCAGCGCCATCTGGGGCCATACGGACGAGGGCAGCACCAAAAAGCTGCAGGTCAACATGGCCAACATCCGCCGCAAGCTTGGCTGCCGCCCCGGCGACAATCGCTACATTCTCAACGAGCTGGGTGTCGGCTACCGTATGCAGGACGGCTGATGTCTTAGCCCCATCTTTACCGTTTTCGTGCTATCATCCATAATCATAAACCGAAAGGAACTCACTATGCTGCCTGCTATCATTCTGTTTGCCGCAACCTATGTGCTGATGCTGACCTTCGGCAAATACCGCCCCTATATCGCGCTGGCCTCTGCCGCCATTTTCATCCTTACCGGCATGCTGCCGGTCGATCAGATTCTGCCCAATCTGGATTTCAATGTCCTGCTGATGATCATGGGCACCATGGGTCTAGTGGCCCTGTTTATCGAGAGCAAAATGCCCGCCCTGCTGGCGGATCTGATCATGGAGCGGGTGCCCAACGTGCAGATCGCCGCCGTTGCCCTTTCCCTGTTCGCCGGACTCATTTCCGCTTTCGTGGACAATGTGGCCACGGTGCTGATGGTTGCGCCGGTGGCGCTGGCCATCTGCAAAAAGCTGAACACCAATCCCGTTCCCTTCCTCATCGCCATCTCCGTCAGTTCCAATTTGCAGGGCGCTGCCACGCTGGTGGGCGATACCACCGCCATTATGCTGGGCTCTGCGCTGGATATGAGCTTTATGGACTTTTTTGTGTACGACGGAAAGCCGGGCATGTTCTTCGCCGTGGAGCTGGGGGCCGTGCTGTCTGCGCTCATTCTCGCCTTCCTCTTCCGGCGTGAAAAGAAGCCCATCCCCGCAGCCGCCGCGCGCACGCAGGTGACGGATTTTGTGCCGACCGTGCTGCTGGTGGTCACCATCGTGCTGCTGATCGCCGCGTCCTTCCTTCCCAGCAAGCCCGCTACCACCAATGGTCTGATCTGCTGTGCCCTGCTGGTAATCGGGCTGGTGTACAACTGGGCGCGCCGGCGCGAGTTTGCCGCCGTGCTGGAGCCGCTGAAGGCCATTGATTTTGAGACCATCGGGCTGCTGGTGGGACTGTTTCTGATGATCGGCGGCATTTCCAACATGGGCGTGATCGATGCGCTGGCCGGCGTGCTGGCCAAGCTCGGCGGTGGCAACCTGTTTCTGATGTACACCATCATCGTGTGGGCTTCCGTGCTGATCTCCGCCTTTATCGACAACATTCCCTATGTGGCGACCATGATCCCGGTGATCGCCAGTCTGGCCGCCGAAATGGGCTGCGACCCCACGGTGATGTATTTCGGCCTTCTGTCCGGTGCCACGCTGGGCGGCAACTGCACCCCCATCGGCGCTTCGGCCAATATCACCGGCATCGGCATCCTGCGCAAGGAGGGCTACGAGGTCAAAAACGCCGATTTCTTCCGGATTGGCATTCCCTTCACCCTCGCCGCCATCATCCCGGCCTACCTGTTCATCTGGTTCCTGTTCGGTTGAGAACACACAAAACGCCGCAGCGAAAACCGCTGCGGCATTTTTATAGTTTTCTTTAGCCCTGTGTCAGGCGTTGGAACAGATCTTCCATCAGATTGTCACGGTAGACTGTTGTAACATAGCGGATAAAATGCCGGTGCTGGTCGAAGGCCCAGCGATTGTCATACTCCGGAATAGGGCTATGGCGCAGTTCGCTGTCGAAGAAAATATGGCGCTCATCCAGCAACCACGCCACGGCTGTCACATCCCAGATCACCCGCGACCATGGCGTTCCGGCTCCATAGCTCTCCGCCTCTTCCACAGTGGTATTCACCAGATAATCACACAGCTCGCTTTTCCCGGACAACCAATGCTCCAACTCATATCTGTTTGTCAGGAAATGATCAACCACCCCGGGACACGGCAACTGCACAAGCGGAACGCCACAACCGAAAACAACCCGGGCAGCTGCTACATCCTGCATCAGATTGAATTCCCGATTGTCACGCCAGTGGTGTGCCGTGCCACCCAGCCAGATCACCACAGCATTTTCCTTCATCTTTGGCTCCAGCAGAAGCGCAGATGCCACATTGGTAATGGCACCAATGGCCACAATGTACACAGGCCTATCCGGAGAATGGGCTACCGCCTGTTCCGCCATGAAATCAGCTGCGGCTGAGTGCACCGGACTGTTTTCATCCGGAAGATAGTTACACGCTCCACGGAATACACGATCTGCTAATTCCCCCCGACCGGCGATTTGCAAAAGCTTCTGAATCTCCTGGTAGCTTTTTTCCATGCCGTCCGCCGGAGATGAAGCACGGGGATTGAAAAAAGGAGCGGCACAAATTCCAAGTGGGTTCAGTTTCTCCCCCGCTTTCAGTAGATATGCTAGGGCGAACTGATCATCGATCTCGTTATAGCAGTCTGTATCCAGAATAACATCTACTTTTCCCGTCGGAATATCCAGATTTTTCATCAGTTGCTCTGTCGTCATATAAGATTCCCTCCATTCTCATCCCTGCACAGGATCAGTTTTCCGAAATTTTCCGGCTGGTGGAAGCTGAAACGGCTTCCGTCAATCTCATTCCAGCAAAAATAGTGGGGATGCTCCGTCAAATCGCCGCACTTGTAGAAATTCGCGTACAAACAGTTCCCAATGGGGCCGAAGCATTCCTCCAGCAGAGAAAACGGAACCTCATACTGTAAGTACCACTTCTGCGGCGTGATCCGGCTCTCAAGATGCAGCATCGCCGCGTCCAAAGTCAGGGGCTGGTGGTAAAAATCGGCGTAAATTGTGCCGATGGGATTGATTTCGATGTTTACATAACGCATTGTCTGCTCGCTGCGGAAGAAAAACTCCATGCAGCTGTCCTGGCATACCATGCTGTGGGGCTGATTTTTCTGCGCCAGCAGGGGTTTTTCATCGGTTTCAAATCGCGCCGTGATTCCCGTATCCGTCAGCGCCAGCTTGACAAAGGTGTGGATATGTTCCGCGTATCCCGGCCATGGGATACGGTTGATCGGCAACGATTGCACCTGCTCCCACTGCGCACTGTGCAGCTGCGGCGGCTCTCCATGCCATTTGTAAACGATATATTCTTCCATTGCAATTGCTCCCTTCCGAATTACAGTATCTGCAAAAATCCCGCAAGCTTCCGGGCGATCAGCTGATTTCCCGCATCATTTGGATGCAGTCCATCTGGTAAATACTGCCGCTTGAGTACCGGAACAGCTGGCTGTATTCCGCTGATGCGATACAAATCCAGTACCGGAACCGCGTAAAAGCCACTGATTGCAATTTCCGCATTAACATAATCTTCCAGTGTATGCTCCCGCCGCACACCAATCTCGTTTGGACCCAAATCATTCTCTCCATCCCGATGAAGGGGAGTTATGACCAGCAGCTGACTGCGCGGATACCGTTCGATCAATCTGCGCAGCAAATCATGAAATGCACCGCAGAAGTAATCAGTCTGCGTATCTGTAACCTTACCTAGCGGTGCATCACCGTGGCCGAAATCATTGGTTCCTCCAAACACCACCACAATATCAGCATCCGGGATCATATCCTCTACTCTTGTGGCAAAATAACGCATTTCCTGTTCTGACAATTGGCACTTCTGCGCCGCAATCGTCGTTCCACTGATTCCGTAGCCAAAGACCTGTGCTCCAGTCATGCGGCCAAACTGTTTCCAATAGACCTGCTCTACATCGGATGTGCCAACGCCTTCTGTGATGCTATCCCCCAGAAATACTGCTTTTTTCCCTTTTAGCTCCATTATGTTCTCCTCTTCTTTCTTATCCAGTTATCTTCACGGTTCCGGTCAGCAACGTAACAGGAACATTGACCGCACCGGTCATAAAAATATCTTCCGGATCGTAGCTGATCAATATCGGATAATCTCCCTCTTGCGCTGTCTGCCGGATTTGAAATACTAATACCGCAAATTGGAATTCCTTCCCAAGTTGTGCCGTTGGATCGATCCAGTTCAAAAGCATAGGCTGCTGCGCCGGGGGTTGGGAACACAATGCACGCGCAGCAACGTCATCTGCAAACCGGACATTCACCAGCTTAAGCGCGCTGTCGTAGCGCAGTGCTAGTTTTATGGACACCAATCCGGGATTATTTTGAACTCTTATTGTCAACTCCACCTGCTCCCCGGGCCGCCCCTCAACGCGATCCATCACAATCTGCAATGGAAGCACCGATTCAGATGGACTTGTGGCCACAGAATCGACGGACTCCACTGGCAGCAACGAAGTTTCCTGATCCGGCTTGGCACAGGAGCTTATGGTTACAATAATTCCCAGTAGCACGATGAATGCCGCGATTCTCTTTTTATCCATAGCGTCCCCCAATCCAAACTGTGTGTCCTGTCAAAAAGGCGTGCAAACATTTCAAATCTATCTCGTTTACCTGACCATCTAGGTTTATATCCGCGAGCTCGTCTTTCAGAGCATTTCCCTCCTCCTTCAAATAGAGGTAGAGGTAATAATAATCCTTATTGTTTACCTTCCCATCGCCGTTGACATCGCCATTGACTGCCGGTGCTTCAGGATTTGTTGGCGACGTAGGCATCGGTTCTGTCGGTTTTGGGATTGTTGGCTGTGGGATCACCGAATCCGGTTCGTCAGGCAGTGGGTTTGTTGGTTTTAATTGGGGATGTGTGGGTTCTGGTTCCGTAGGCTCTGGCTGTGGCGTGCTCGGCAGTGTCGGCACCTCAGATGTGTGACGGAATTCAAACCACAGGTAAATCTCCGTTGTTCCTTCGCTCTGGCTCCAGAAATCGTATGCTGTTGACAGTTGCTCGGTTGGAATCAGTATTTCTTTCCATGAGCTTCCAATCCATTCCTGTCCATTAAGAACCAAACTGTTGTTGGTCAATCGGGCATATGCATGGATTGCAATTGTATCAAATCCATGGGCAACAGCATATCGCTTCGCGTTTTCAACCGCCCCTTCTGTCAGACCAAAGTGGGGCTGGTAGGCAGTACTCGTTATTTTAACTCCGGAAAAGCTCTGTCCGGCCACGGTTCCACTGAAAGGGAGGAAGATACATAGTCTGCCGTTATCCCAATTTGTGAAAGAACTATAGTCCAGCTCAGCCTGAGTCACCTGAAAATGTTCTCTCCATGTGCCAAGTTTTTCTGCTGATACAACCGTAATTCCCCATGTGCTGATGGTTTTTACCACATGGGAAAGCATTTCCTGTCCCTGCTGCAATGTCAGCTCGTCTGGATACAACTCCAAATACAGGTATTCTATTGCAAAATACTCCAAATCCAGACGTCTCTTATATGTCTGATATAAATCTGAATTTGTAGTATACCTCCGGTGCAAAGCTGCTTCCGCAGTTGCAAAGAAGCCTTCGCATTGCTTCAGATACTGCAACGAGAAATTCTCTTTTGTGACAGCCATACTTCGATAGGAAGAAGCCGACAAAAATTGATTTGCAAACCAGGATCGATTGCTGTCCGCCGCCTGCTCGAATTGACGGATATTGACGAGATACCGATTGAAGTACTCCTTCATAGCATCCGCGGCGGCTCCGAAATACGCATCAAGAAAATCATTGACTCTGGCATTGACATCGATTGTTCCATCATACAGCGCTTTTGCCGAAAGATAGTTCCGAAGTGTTTCAAAGTTTGGCAAAACCGTGCCGCTGCCGTGTTCAAACACGACCTCAACGTCATATCGTCCGTACCCTTCTACATTGTCTTTCAGCGAGTCAAAGCTGTTGCTCGGCACCATATAATCCGCAAACTGCGCACAGTAACTCCACATCATCAAATGTTGGCAGATCTTACTCCACCCCTGAATATTCTCAAAGCATCTGGCATTACTGTTCGGTACAGATGGTGTGCCCGCAAAATAGCTGTATGTACAATTGGCATCGATCGGCGCATACATCACACCCACATTGTCTGCTGCGGTGATATTTTTCGCAGGTGGCCCGTCTGTCCTGCCGGTATAAGCCGCCATGTAGAAGATCACTTCCGGAAATTCTGGAGCGCAGACTTCCGCTACCTGATTGACCATCTCCAGAAATGCGCCGGCATAGGCACTGGCGTTCCCGGAATAGCGCAAATTCAATGCTTTACAGCTGTTACATGTGCAAAAGCCATCCCCGTCATTCTGAACTATTGCAAAATAACGATAAGTTTTTCCCTTACTTTGATCTGAGCGTAGAGTCTGCAACACATTTTCTGTCAGCTGCTGCCGCATCTGGGCATTACTCAAACAAAGCTGCCAGTTTTCATTGCCCATCCCCGGAGCATAATTGCTAAACCACTGAGGATGTTGCGCATAATAGCGGGCCGGCGGCATCAGCATGTACAAGCTGTGCCCAAGGGTATTCATATAGCTTTCCGCATTGGACACACGCATGCGGCGCAAAGCAGTTTGATCCGTATACCACGTCAAATACATTCCAACTGTCCGGTGGGATACTGCCGGTGTAGAGACAATGTTCAACTCTTCTCTTGTAACGGCGACCGCCTGATAGGTATAGCATTCCGGGGTGTAGATCTTCAGGGAAAACCAGTGTTCCAAGAGATCATATACCGCGTAAGTCGCTCCCAGATCACTGTCGCCGTACAGAAAAATCGAATTACCACTGGTGCGCACCACAGATGTTTCCGGCTCGAACGCCCCTTTTTCACAGTCGCTGGCTTGCAGCAGTTCTGTCGTTCCAATGCTGATCCACGCTTCACGGGAATTCTCCGTGCCCTGTTCTGTAACCACCGGCAGCGTGACACCACATATTTCCTTCAGAAAAAAGTTCAGCTCAGATGCGGCCAGTATATTCTCATCCGATTTGTTCTCCGGCAGCAAAATGGAGTAGCCTGACACGCTTTGCGCCGCCTGCAGCGCCTCGACCGGTAACTGTGCATCCACACAGCATATTTCTGCCAGTATTGCGATCAAAAGGAATACTCCCAAGAATCGCCCAAACGTTTTCATCTGTATTCCCCGCTTTTTATCAAATCGACAAAATTGCCACAGCCACAGCGCCGATTACAATTCCAATCCACTGCTGACGGTTTATTTGTTCCCGGAACAGCAGTGCTGAACACAGTGTTGCCACTGCAAGACCTCCTACCGCAATCACAGGATAGACAAGGCTCGGAGACAAGCTGGAGTTTGCCAGTTGTATCACAAACCTGTTCAGCAAACCATTGGACACACCGGCAATCAGCGGAAAATACCAGCTTTCACGCAGGCATTTCCACGGAATACTTTTACCGCGGCCGCAAAGTCCGGCCGTATTGACCAGTGCAGATAATCCTACAGCCATCACCATAAAAAAGGTGCCATACTGGCCATTGCTGTGTAGCTGCTGCGTTTTCTGCACTATGGTACACCCGGCATTGGCGACAAACAGAAGTGCCGCATACACGAGCCAGCGAACATTCCCGCGTTTTTCAGTCTTTCCAGTTCTCAGGCACAACCACAACGATAGCACCACAAGCAGTAGTCCAAGCGCAGTCGGCCAAGTAAAGGCCGTATCCCAGAACAGGAAGCCCCAAATTGTGGCGCCAATCAATGACAGTTGCATCATCAGCGACGTAACCGCCACCGAACCAGTGCAAAGAGCGCGTGCAAGCGCCCAGTTTGCCGCCGTATAGCAAAGCGCAAACAGCACCGCATAGGGCAACACACTTGCGCTGATCTGGCCATCCATTGCCAGCATCACGCACCAGCTTAAAAATGCGCTTCCAATCAGCAGCAACGTGTACAGCGATGCAGTACCGGAATACTGTGTAGTTTTTTTATTGAAAGCCCCACAGAGCAGGCTTTGGCATGCCGTGCAAATCACACAACTGATCAGGAAAAAATAATCCATAAAAATACTCTTTTCTGTTTATTCGCTAATAATTGGAATCGGGCCCATGGCGAGAGGTACTCGGCCCTGACTGTCGTGGATATTGCACACCGTATTGGGGCCTGCGCCATACCAGACATAGCCATGGCGAAGCTGTTCCTCAGAATACTCCGTCACAAGCCACACCTGGTTGCCGCGCAGACGAATGTGACAAACCCCCTTATACGGTGTCAAATACGGTATTTCTTCAAACAGTGTGACCGAGAAGCCATACGGTACACCATCTGATTCTAGCTGACCCAGAATATGATCATAGGTCAGCACCACCGCTGTCTTTCCATAGTTAAGGTGTCCCTGCGGTTTTCGAATTTCTATCCGGGACAGTACCGGGCAGGCACATTCCGTTCTTCCTAGAAGGGCTAACATCTCCATCGCCGCCGCCTTCCCAACTGCACGCTGGGAAGGCGTATCCAGATGAATCAGATCCTGATAACTGGCATTTGCGGCAGAAACTGTAGAAAAATACGGAAAACTCATCTCGTATTGCTGCCTACGGATCTTTTGCCAGCCAATGATATTGTCCAGCAGCATGTTGGAAAAACCCTGACTGATGCCGATCTGCACCTGCACAAAGGGCAACCGCTCCAAGCCAGTATCCGTGCGCAGGCCTCGCAGCATCCGCTCCATATTTCTTTTTAAGCTGTTCGACTGGAGCCAATTCAAATCGCTCTCGCCCTGATACCAGAACATCCCCCGTGCATTACCGCCACACGCCCAAAAGCGGCGGATGAGATGCCTATATTGGGATGTTTTCGTTCGATTTTCCGGATCCCAGTCCGCCATGCAGGTGCCGCCGAAGGCGCAGGGAATCAGTCCCTGCGGAATATTGGTCTGTTCAAACAGGTATTTACCAATGAACAGCCCTGGACCCACACCCGCATCCTCGCAACTGAGCTGATCCCGCTGATCCAGCGTCATGGCTCTACCAAGCAGGAATTTCTCCGCCAGCGGCTGATCCTGATTGGTCCATGGCAGATGCAGCTGGCTTTTTGCTGCGTCCCAATGGTCATCCAGATAGAAACTGCGGATCTGTCGAAGTGGCTGTGCATCATAGGCGACTTCTTCCGCCTCCCGTGCGCCCCAGCCCTCCATATTGGACTGACCACCCAGCAGCCATACGTCTCCAACCCAGAGGTCTTCAAATACATGGCTCAGTTCACCATCAAAAATGGTCAGTGTGTAGGGGCCACCCACGGGAATGCCTGTCAGCAGATACCGACTACCGATCCGCTCCAGCATGCCCATCGATGTTTTCAGTTCACAAGGCGCATTCGGTTCCAGCCAGATATGGCATGTATTCTCCGGAAGTTTCCGCTGCATAACCATGCCGCTTTGTATACCCCGCAAATAAGCCATAGTTATTACCCCCTTAATTGCTGCTCCAGAAATAGTGCAATATTATCCGCATCGTACGCCATATCACCTGAAACATTTTCCATCGTCACATGCGAAACCATTGCGCCTTCTTCCACTCCAAACAGCTTTGTCATTCTTCCACAACGGGTTCGGTGAATATTTCGCATGCTGAGTCCCCGCACCAGCGTCTCTCTCTGAAAATAGAAAAGGGGAATCGTAATATCGCGAAACCATGGAAGAATGTCGGATTTTGTCAGTTCACAATCCTCAATCGTGATATTTTCAAACAAGCCGTTGACGCCATTGCCCATTTTGAAATATTTGGTAAACCCAACCGCATACGTAAAGAAACTCCCCCGCACCCGTCTAATTTGAATATCATGAACCCTATGTCCGCTGGCCAGCAGGCGAACCGCGCTGTGCGCGTGTCTGGTGCAAAGATCTTCAATGCAGATGTGACCAATATCTCCGCGGATCAACTCATCTGCATTGAGCGCCACCATATCGTCATAAACTGTTCCACGCAGATGCCGAATCAGACCGTGATGGCACCCTCCTTCCAAATGAATTCCATCCATATTGGCAGGCAGAGGATTGCCGTCATTGAAATCGAAGGTAATATTCTCCACCTGAAAATCACTGCAGCGCCCCATCATTACACAGTAGGAAACCGGATCCCGAAACACCACATTAGCTACTGTCAGTCCGTTGACATTTTCAAAAACCATCCCGTTCATGATACATCCGGGAATAAGCGGGAAAGTATTGCGACTGTTTCCCATCTCGCTGCAAGTGTCCGCATAATCCGGGACGCTGACGTATACACTTTCCCCTTCCGATTCCTGACATTTGACAAACGCGTTTCCAATCTGTCCCATGTTATTCAGGTCCCAGATTCCGCCCAGAACAGCAATGTTCTGGGCACCGGTTTCTCCATCAGCATTTCGCAGAATCGGCGCATTGACTCCGTCCATCATCCTGATGACTGCATTTTCCGGCAGCACCAGTGTTTGATTGCTGTGAATGCGCAACGTATTGCCAATACTATAGCATTTTTCCGGACACGGCAAGCAAACTGTACTCCTGCCGCTATCTAGCATTGCCTGAATAGCAGGAGAATCATCCCGCATGCCATCAGTATATAAAACGAGTGCTTGGTGCTTCATCATGACCTTACAGTACTCCCTTCACAATGCTGTCAAACAGGGCACGATAGGTTGGATAATGCAGTTTTCTCTCAGATGTAAAGCAATAATTTTTGACCGTTTCTTTTCCTGCCGTCACACTGGTCAGCAGCAGCGAATGTCCCTGTGTAGAGAACTCACACAGCCGATACACCGAGCAATCAGGTTTAGTTTGTACCTGCTGTGTACAAAGTTTCTGCCCGTTTTCATCGGTAATACAAACAGTCACATTCTGTTCGTCCATCCGGTCATTGAGCAGGAAACATGTTGCCTGTCCATTTTGTACATCCACCACACATTGAAGCGGTTCAAAAGATGTTTTAACCACATCAAAGGCGATTTTGCGCTTACCGTAATAATCCACCAGTGCCGAAGAGAATGACGGCCAGTTTTCCCGCAGGGTCCACAGCAGGATGCCATAATTATACTCCCTTGACCTGCTCAATTCTACCACAAATTTGTATGCCTCCGCCTGATAATACTGCGAAGCAATCAGTTTATCAGCGTCACTTTCCGGAATTTCGTCAAACAGGTATTCGATTCCAGTCTGGCGACTGCCCTCTGTTGGGTAGGAATGATCTTCCCACGTTGCATCATCATTGAAGCTCCAGCCTGCCGGAAGATAGCGTTCCACGCTGTCCAGTTCTGAACCGCCTGAATAGCCGATTTCAGAAATAAACTTGTGGGTCTGCTCCCGCACATTGCGATAGTCCTCCCGGTGCCACCAGTAGTGCTCATCCGGCAGTTCTGTGCGGGCATTCTTAATGTCCTCCAAATCCACATAGAATCTTCCACCGTATTTTTCAATCGCCTCCCGGGAATGGTAAGGCGTGGAAGGCAGCAGTGTACGGAACGGATCAAACCGGTAAAGGGTCTGCTTCATAATTGTGCGTGACAGAATATCATCGTTAGGATCCAGTCCAACTGAAACATAAGGCCAATCCGTTTCATTACCGCCGCAGTAGATTGCCAGTGACGGATGATTACGCAGCCGTTTTGCCACAGCCTCGCATTCAGCCGCAATGGCTTTACACATTTGATCAGTGGACGGATAGGCGTGGCAGGACAACATCATATCCTGCCAGACCAGTATTCCATAGGCATCGCACAAGTCAAAGAATGTATCGCTTTCATACACACCGCCACCCCAAACGCGTACCATGTTGGAATTGGAGTCACGAAGTGCCTCCACTGTACTTTGGCAGAATTCAGGGTCCTGACTGTGCAGCAAACTCAGCGGCACCCAGTTGACACCACGACAGCGCACAGGTTTTCCATTCACGAGGAAATGAAACTGTCCCTCCGGACCCGTTTTTTCACCACAAACCAGTTTGACCGTCCGAATTCCAAAACGAGTACAATAGGTTGCCAGCACCGTGTCTTCATAGAGGACTTCCAGCGTTATATCATAGAGATTCTGCTCGCCCGTTCCACGCACATGCCAAAGTTTGGGGCTGTAAACATAAGGATAGACCGACGCAGAGCAATGTGGAAGCAGATACTCCATCTGGAATCTACTATCTCCGCAGACGCCAGAAACGCGCAGTTTACAGCGGCCCAGATACTGATCCTCCAGTGTCACATTGCAGCAAACCTGCAAAATGGCCAGATCCGGATATAGGCCGGTTGTAGCAAGATAAACATCCCGGAATTCATTTTTCTCCCGAATCTGCAAAGATACATCCCGCCAAATTCCGGCACTGACCAGTCTGGGAGAAATGTCCCAGCCGTAATTCATGGCTGATTTGCGGATGTGCAGATTCTCATAGCAGCCCGGAAACGCCACACAATATGGCTCAATATTATAGTCCTTTGCATGTGCGACAGAAGAACGGATATGCACCGCCAGTGTATTGGTTCCCCGGCGCAGCAGGCCCCTCGCAACGGGGAAAGTGTGGGGCACCAGCATATTGTCGCTACTCCCCAGTTCCTCCCCATTCAGGTAATAGTCTGCCAGTGTATCCACGCCCTCAAAGCAGAGTTCAGCCTGCACATCCGGATCTTCCAGAATAAAATCCCGGGTATACCAGAAATCCTTCAGTTCCAGCTCCTGCGCCTGGCGCGCATTGGTCGCCACAAGCATATCCGGCAAAAGCCCGGCACGCCAATAATCCAGTTCCACATTTCCTGGCACCTGCGCACAGATATACGCACCGGTCAGTTGGTCCGGCTTCTGCGGCGCCTTCGTGTAGTCATAGGTATAAAGGCGATATTCGCCATTTAAGCTGATTTTCTTCATATTCTATCCCCCTAAATACTGGTTTGGATGAATGTCAAAGTCATACTCTTTGAAGGCTCCGCCGCCTTCGTTGATTCGAAATCTCTCCAATTGCCCAACAGTTTTGGCAAAAGTGCGATACTTTTCTTCAAGTTGCGCAATCTTCTCTGCACTGCCGTGTCCACGGATATAGGAATAGGTGGTACACAACTCATACCACACCAAATGCAATCTGGTGTGTTTCACCCGCTCCAGTTCTTTACCGGAGGTAACCTGTTCTGCATGATCAAACAATTCATTTGCATCACGGATAAAAGTCATATCCGGTTTTCCATCTGGCAGCGTCAACATGGGAATGATCTGTTCGCAGGTGGCCGCAGGGCCATAATGATAATCGCTGGACGGTTGCATCATCAGCAGTACCAGATAATCATAGATATATTGCCAGCCCTCCCCGTAGCTGGCCTGCAGAAACTCCCGAATACAGGTCAAATAGCCACTGAAACACATATCGGGTTCCCACAGCAGTTTGCTTTGCAGATATGTCCATAATGCGCCAAACTCAATACTGGGATAGGTAGTGTGCGAACCCTGATATAGAATGCCCCTGACCGGATAATGTCGAAAACGCTGCATATTCTGATACAGCAGCTTAAAATTCGGCAATGAAATAGGATAGTTTTTGAAATTTGCCGTGTAATCCCACAAATAAATATTTCCGCACTTGGCAGTCCAGTCATCAAAAAACTGCCGCATTTTCCGGTTATACGGGCAACTCTCATCGGGCAGGCTGTGCTCCCGGCATGTATCCATCAGGCACAGACGAATGGATACATTCTCTGCCAGTACTTCATCTTTGGGCGGTTTGGTCGAATAGACATACGGTAATGTGTCAAACATGACATTGGGAAATTCCGGCCCAAGCTCCCGGGCGATGCGGTTTACAAAGCGATAGACCGTTCCTCCACTGGTCTGCTCCTGCTCATTGACACGCGTGCAGGCTGGACAATGGCAAAAATCGTTCCCATCGTTCTGAGAAACACTGGCCAAAGCAGCCTCCGGATGCGCATTTAGAATCTCCCTGAGCCGATCTCGTACAATTGTATAGACTTCCGGATTGGTCAGGCAGGGTTGGGTTCCGTTGTTCGGATCCCTGACTCGCTTTCCCTGTTCGTTCATGGCAAAATACTCCGGATGACTGTCAAAGTATACATCATCTGGCAACAGATCCCGGAATGTATGGGCATTGTTTGTGGCATAGACAACACTGCCCCCCTGCGCTCGTGGCATCGGCACCGGTCCCCATTTGGCGTTGAGATGCCGCTTCAAAAAAAGATCCGTGCCTTCCCCAGCATAGGGAGACAGATTCATTCTGTAGTCAAATGGCGGATTGTATAAATACTGTCCGTCCTCCAGCGCTACCGTTCCCTGCGGCTCTGTTTGCAGTTCTTCGGTGAAAAAGCGCCAACCACAGAAGCGCTCCAAAAACTCATATGCCGCATAAATGGTGCCGCGTCCACTGCCGCCTGTAACATAGACACAGTCTGCAGCAATCCGTATCAGCACGCCCTCTTCCTGAACCGCCTCGGCGCAATCCCGCAGCGCTTCTATCTCACGGGCCAATCCCACATACATTTTTCCAGTTCCATCGCCCGGTCCTATCCCCAGATAGGACTGCAACGCTGTTTTGGCCGTAGTCACAGCCTCATCACTGCCTATCTGAATAAGAGAGAACTCCGCAAGCGGTTTTGCGTTTACTGTGATTTTTGGCATAGTACATCTCTCCTGTTTGCTGCATTATATGGGCCGATTGGAGGAATATAGCTATTGGGATCCCGATCGAAATCGAATTCTCCGGCAAAATCCTCACCCTCTGAAATGCGGAATCCCGGCCACCGCGACAGTTTTTCCACGAAATCGCGATACTTTTCTTTCAAAACAGCAATCTGCTCCGCACTTCCATTTTTCCGGATATCCTCATAGGTGGTACAGAGTTCATACCAGACAAGATGCAGTCGTGTCCTGCGGACATGCTCCAGCGTCTG
This sequence comes from uncultured Oscillospiraceae bacterium, assembly GCA_964564605.1. Classification (GTDB taxonomy): domain Bacteria; phylum Bacillota; class Clostridia; order Oscillospirales; family Oscillospiraceae; genus Faecousia. The sequence goes on along the minus strand of CAZMBL010000004.1, from coordinate 33,341 downwards.
TCCTGTCACGGACTGCTCCGCCTGATCGAACAGTTTGTTTGCATCCCTGATGAATGTCAGATCCGGCCTTCCATTGGGCAAATACGACATGGGCATGATCCACTCACAGTATCCGGCGGGGCCATAATGCATACCGCTGGACGGCTGCATCATAGACAGCATCAGATAGTCAAACAGGAAGCTCCACGCATTTCCATACTGTGCCTGCAAAAACTCCTTGGCGCAGGTCAAATACTGGCTATAATCCATATCCGGTTCCCAAAGTAACTTGCTTTGCAGATAGGTCCACAGTTCCTCGAACGCAATGTCCGGCACCGTGGTATGGGCCCCCAGATAAGTCATTCCCCTGACAGGGTAACAGCGGAATCTTTGCATATTCTGATAAAGTAGTTTAAAATTAGGAATAGACATGGGATAGTTATGGTAGTTAGCCGCATACTCAAAAACATAAATATTCTGGCATTTGTTCATCCAGCCATCCACATACTCCCGGATTTGGCGGTTACCCCAACAGCTTTCATCCGAAAGCGCATGCTCCCGGCACATATCCATCAGACTCAGCCGCACCACCACATTGTCAGCCAAAACCGTCCGGGCTGGCGGTTTTGTAGAATACAGATACGGATGCGTGTCAAAATATACATCAGGAAATTCTGATTTCAGCGTTGCCGCTACTCGGTTGATAAAACGGTAAAGGGTTCCACCCGCCGTCTGCTCCTCCTCGTTTACTTTTCGACACGCCGGACAATGGCAATATTGTCCACCATCCGTCTGAGATACACCGGCAAACATCGCGCCAGGGTGCGACCGAAGCGCACTGCGCAGATTGTATACCACGATCTCAAACACATCCGGGTTCGTCAGGCAGGGCGCTGTTCCGTTCTGCAAGTCACGTTCCCGATGGCCATTTTCGTCCATTGCGTAGTATTCCGGGTGGGTATCGAAGTATTCACTATCCGGCAAAAGTTCCTTGAACGTGTGCGCATTATTGGTTGCAAAGGTTACACTGCCCCCCAGTGCGCCAGGCAGTGGCTCAGGACCCCACTTTGCGTTGAGATGCCGCTTCTGAAAGAGTGAAGTTCCCTCCCCCGCAGTCGGAGTCAGGTTCATACGATATTGGAAGGGCGGATTGTAGCAGTATTCAAAATCTTGCAAAAACGCATCCTGTGCAGGCTCTGTCTCCAGTGTCGGCGTAAAAAAACGCCAGCCACAAAACTTCTCCAGAAATTCATATACCGCATACAGTGTGCCGCGACCGCTTCCACCCGCCAGAAAGACTTTGTTTTCCCGAACTCTGATTGCAATTCCTTCCTCCTGCACCTGTGGTGCCAGATCCATCATTTCCGCAATCAGTTTGGCCGGGCCGACATAAACAGTGCCAGCCTTTCCTTCCGGTTCCACATGCAGATACTGTGCCAGTTCACGGGAAGCTGTTCCAACAGCAGGATCATTTCCAATCGGGCAAATAGCGAACTGCCGCAGTGGCAACGCATTGACCATGATTTCCGACACAGTTATTTCCCTCCGTAAAGAAGATTGGTCTTTTCTTCGTTGTCAAACAAATGCATCGCCTTCGGCACAAAGGTCAAACAGTATTCCTTTGCCTCGATATATGCATCCAGCTCCTCATCCGTCAGCCCCAATGTTGGTACACGCACAATGATTTTCTGATCATCCAGCAACAGATGCAGGTGCAGCTCACTGCCCATCATTTCGCAGACATACAAAGTCGTGTGCAGGCAATGCTGTCCCTGGACTTCCTTGGGATCGCGAAGCAGGGTCATATGCTCCGGGCGCACCCCCAGAATGATCTGCTTTTCCTGCGTCTGTCTTTCCCGCAGAATAGCATTCATCTGATCGTTCAGCGGGAAGTGCTCCCCCTTAAGCTCAACACAGTAGTCATCTCCCTGCCGGACCAGCTGTGCATCGAAGAAATTCATCTGAGGAGCACCGATGAAGCCGGCCACAAAAAGGTTACTGGGTCTGTTAAACACTTCCGCAGGCGTACCGACCTGCTGCACCAATCCATCTTTCATGATCACAATTCGATCACCAAGGGTCATAGCTTCAGTCTGATCATGTGTCACATAGATGAATGTCGTGTCGATGCGCTTGCGCAGCAGAATGATCTCCGCACGCATTTGATTGCGGAGCTTCGCATCCAGATTGGACAGGGGCTCATCCATTAAAAACACCTTAGGATGGCGAACGATTGCCCGGCCAATAGCCACACGCTGGCGCTGGCCGCCAGACAAATGCTTGGGTTTGCGCTCGAGATACTCACTGATCTCCAGAATTTTCGCTGCCTGCTCTACCTTTTCCCTGATTTCCTCCTTGGTATAGTGGCGTTTCAACTGCACCTCACGGCCAAAGAGGCGAATTTTCTTCCCGGGTATCCATTTCAGCTTCAACCCATAGGCAATATTATTGTAAACCGTCATATGCGGATAGAGCGCATAGTTTTGGAACACCATGGCAATATCCCTGTCCTTGGGCTCCACATGATTGACCAGTGTATCGCCAATATAGATTTCTCCATCGGTGATTTCCTCCAGTCCTGCAATCATGCGCAGTGTTGTAGATTTTCCGCAGCCGGAAGGACCTACGAATACTACAAATTCCTTATCCCGGATTTCCAGATTAAAATCCGATACTGCGGGGTTTACGCTCTTGTCATAGTATTTTGTTACATTCCTCAAAGATAAATTTGCCATGTTTTTGTCACCACACGCTCAACGTGCAGTATCTCCTTTCAGTTGTTCAGTGTTATCTTCAGGCAAGGATGTGCGATACAGTCCTCGGCCAACCAGCTCCGGGAAAAATTGGGGATTGATATAGCGATCCAGCTGTTCATATACAAACAAAGTCCATATCAGTAGCGAAACAGGAAGTAACAGCATCCCCAGCACCCGTCCTGCAAGATGACAGATCATATTGGGAATCAGCCCGACCAACAGCACAGATACCACCGCTACCAGCGTCAGAATCGTTGAGCCAATCGTCCGGGCGTAAACTGCAGCAGCTACACGCAGGTTTTGGCGGAAGCTATTATTGTACAAGCCAATCAAGACTACCATATATGCCCAAATCGGGAAAAAGGCGACAGCGGATATCCCCCAATACACAGCGCAAGCCAGCTCAATCGCCGAATCAGCTGTGATATTGCCCGCAACGTACAAATACATACCTACTGCCTGTTGTATCCCGACGATCGCCGCCAGCGCCGCCATCTGCGCCCCGTTCTGTCGAATGCCCAGTCCCAAATCCCTCCAGAAAAAAGGAATCTGTTCATGGGCGAATTGACGGATTAATCGAACCGCGCCGGAAAGAGCTACCGAAAACAGCATCAGCAGCGGAATCTGCCAAAGTGCCATACTGCTCTGGAATTCCGCCGCAGCAGCTAGCAACTCCTGTCGTTCCTTCTGCGCGGTCTGCTGTGCCTGCGCCATATACTGTGCAGTTACCAGATCCACAGTCAGCGTCACAGATACACTGGGAATGAAAAGCAGCAGCATGCAAAGTCCCAGTTTCAAGAAATCGAAACCATGCAGGCGCAAAACATCGACAAACACCTCTTTGCGAGTCTGCGGCAACATATTTTCTTTATAATCCACCGCCGCAACTTTATATCTTCGCTTCACGGGTTGCCCTCCTTCAGCAGATATTCCCATATTACCAGAGCTGCGTCATCTTCCTGCGTGCCGCGTTCGTTCAGTCCGCCCAGATTGCACGACGATGCTGATAGGAACAACCAATACTGTTCCTCTTCGCCACAAAAAGCGTCAAATGGATGCTTTTGTGCTCCACCTCCAACCAGCACTCCGTAGGTTACGCCGTCACAGTTGTACAACTGCGCATTCTCCGGCAGAGGTAACTGTTGTGGAAGTGGCAAAAAGTAGTCCTGCACCCGCATCTGTTCCAACATTTTTTCCGGCAGAATTGCCATATCAGCCTGCAACAGCTGCATGATCAACAACTGCTTACCATTTCCCGTATCGATCTGCAGTGTCAAATCATCTACATACAGTTCACGGATTTCCTGGTGTGTCAACGTTGGCAGGCATTGTGCCAGATGTGTTTGCAGCTTCTGTGTATCACAGGTACTATTGTATACGCATATGGTCAATCGCTGATTATCTTCCACCCGATCCAGTTGAGAAAAAATGCCCCACCATATCAGGCAAATGGCAACCGCTACCACAAGGTATGCCCACCAATATTCTCTCAATCTGGCTTTTTCCCCGCTCAAAATTCCACTTCCTTCAAAATACCGTCCACAAGTTTCGCCTTTATTGTTTGCCCTTCCTGCACTGATACACCGGCATGGCATATCTCAAAGCAGCGGTGCTGGCCAATCTGCATTTGCAGGCAATCCCACCCCGCATAACGCTCGGTCTCTTTCGACAAAGCTGTCACAGTTCCGGCCACTTGTACGCCGCTTCTCATTTGCAGGCGAAGCAGTTTTCTCCCCGATAGCCACTTTACTGTGAGCAGATACAAAATCTGCCATGCTGCCAGCGTATCGATCACTGCATTGCAGGCGCAGATCCACCCACTATTCTCTTTCGTGCGCAGACGCATCAGCAGAACCGTGATCAGTACAGCAACACCTGCAATCACTGTGCAGCGCCTCAAATAACCTCTCAACCTTCGCTTCATCTGCACTGGTGTGCAACCGATCAATGTTTGCCTCATTGCTGTAAAAACCTCTGCATCAAAGCTGATTTTGGATCTTTGCGAATTTCACGAGGTGTTCCAATTTCCTGCATTTTCCCATCCTCCAGAACAAGGATCCGATCAGCCAGTGCAAACGCCTCCGGTAGATCATGGGTCACAAACAGAATTGTTGCATCGTACTGCTCATGAATGGAGCGAAGCAACTGCCGCAGCTGCATTCGCTGGGTCGCATCCACATTGGAAAAGGGCTCATCAAACAAAATGTACTTTGGATGTTTGATCAGGGCACGGGCAATTGCTACCCGCTGATGCTGCCCACCAGACAACTGCCGAGGCTTACGGTTGAGCAAATACTCCAGCTCCAGTGTGCGCGCGATGGCATGAACACGCCTGTCCACTTCTTCCTGCCTGGTATTCATAACACGAAGTGGGTAGGCAATATTCTCATAAATCAGCATCTGCGGATACAGAACATACTCCTGACTGACATAGGCGAACAGGTTGCTCATCTTATCCACCTGTTGTGCTGGAATGCCATCGATCAGTAACTCGCCACTGATGTGCTGGCTCTGGTTGAGAATTCCCTTCAATAATGTGGTTTTTCCACTGCCGGACGGCCCAACAATACTCAAAAGCTCTCCATCCTGTACCGTCAGTGTCAACTCATCAATTGCAGCCAAATAACCGCCTTTTACGGGATAGTAGCAGGAGAAGTCCCGCAGTTCAATCATATGAAGTCTCCCCTTTATTCGCCAAGAAGCCTGTGAAAATAGTACACGGGAATAGCCGACCAACCATGGCACAGGCTCCACTCAAGACCATCTGTCATGCTTGTGTCTGTTTCCCAGAATGTAGTCGTAGCAGACTCCAACATCCTACCAAACCGTTTGCGAATATCCCCAAGAATATCCTGCCGGAAAGTATCTCCAAAGCACAGCAGCGCATCGTAGAAGAAAGTACTCATGGACAATGTGACCGGAATCAGGTCTCTATCCTGCAGTAGTCTGCGAGCCAAGGCTTCATCCCCAAGCCCTATCAAAATCGCCATACTATTTCCGAGAACACTAAAATGACTGTCAGAGGAGTTCAAGCGATACGTTTTCTTCTCCGGTACATAGAATTCCCGCTGGATCGAGGTACGAACGACACTTGTGTCCACCACCTTACCATACAGGCTCTCATAAATCCGCGCCGCATAGACATACATGGAATTAAGAATCAGATCATAAGATTTTATGTAAGGATCTTCTAACTTTCTTGTAATCTCATGTTCCCGATGGCTTTCCGCCGCCCACTCGTAGAAATTCCAGTACGGATACGGCAAGCACGGAATCAGGCCGTTCTCATCAATCCGTTCTGTAAATGCCGCCATAATCCGATCTACACAGGTAGCTACCAGCGGCAAAATGCTTCTGTCGCCGGTATGCTGCACAAACTCCTGCAAAATCATCAGATATACCAGCGAGAAAAAGGGAATTGGATAATCCAGGCCAGCAGGATAGCACAAGCTGAGCAAGCCATCCTCATGCTGGCCCTGCGCCATGAGCAGAATCATGCTCCGCGGAAATGCCGTATCTGCAAAGGCATAATAGCCACACAGCATTTGGTTGCGGCTGTCCATGGTATACATAGCCTGTTCCCGCCAGGGACAATCCTCATAATGCTCATGCATACAGCAGCGAAGGGTGTTCACAGCGGTATCATAAATTCTCTGATCCATCGGATTGGACAATTTATATCCGTACTCCTTGACCGGTCGGAATACCGGCCGCAGGCCCAGATATTGCAGTTCCACGCTACTTTCGCAGATGACCTGCAAATAGCGCCCGGCCAAGCGGCGGAATGGATTAAGATAGACATTGTGTCCACAGGCTGTCCGAAATCCCACGCTGAAATCGCGTGAGCCAATCAATCTGGGAACCTGACCATTATCCAGCCGCTCGCCATAGCAGATCAGCAGGTTCTGCTCCTGGCTACTGTCCAGCTCCAGTTCCAGAAATCCAACGGTTTCCTCCCCCAGGTCAATCAGATAACCATCTTCACTCGGATATACTGTTGCCGGATGGCGTTGTCCCAGCTGCAGCGGTTCCACGCCACGGCAAATTAGATTCTCCCATACCGGATACTCTGCACTCGGAGCATACGCAGTCTTTGGTGCCGTATTGTCATAAAAGAACCCGAAACCCAATTGACTGGTAATTCGGCTACAGTCCTGTCGATATGCTTCGATCCGTGCCGACAGCAATTGGCTGTCGCTGCGCAACAGCACACGATTCTGCTGCACAATTTCCAAAACTGCACCCGGTTCTCCGCGTAGATAGGTCTGGCTGTCCTCGCCCAAATACCATACTTGCAGACGCAAATCGTTCTCTTCCTCGCAAAACCGGCTAATATCCACATCATCATAAAGCTTATACCATGGATAATCGCCGCAGGCAGAAAAGGCTGCCAGCCTTCCCTGAATCCAAAGCGCATACATACTATCGCAGGCAATGCGCAGCTGTACCGGCTGATGCGGATCAGCCACAAAATGGCCCGCAAACTCCCCATAGGTGTTTACCTCCGGGGTTCCCGGCAACCAGATTCGTCTGGTTGCCGGATCGGAAGGAAATCTCATAGTTTTACCCTTTCAATCATCGAATTCAAATTGGTTTTCCCCATCTTGCAGCTGTTCGGTTCTTCCACCGTAGCACAGCTTCCCATTTGCTCCCGGGAAAATCGTTACTGTAATCCGTGTTCTATTTTCCCGGCGCAGACTGACTTGAATTTGCCCCATTGGCGTGGTGATGTGACCCTGGAAATGGCGTAGCAGGCCACTGCTGGTAGGGCTTACAACGAATTGTCTGTATCCCGGCTGCAACGGACGAATTCCAAGAATATACTGGTACAGAAGTTTAACACAGGCCCCGTTCATGGGGTGACTGTGCGAACCTTCCCCGCTGAAACCTTCCCACAAAGTGGTGGCACCGCAGCCCATCATACAGCCAAAGGAATGCCCCTGCTTTTCACTGGTCAAGAGTTGGATTGCAAGATCGTCATAGCCTTTTTCAAAAAGGAATCGCAGCAGAATCTCCGTCCCAAAAATTCCCGTGTCCAGACAATTCTCACTACGATAATACTCAACCAGATTTTCCAATCCTTCGCTGCTCAGCAAGCCGATATCTCCGGCAAAAGCATTAGCCGCATGGAGATTGTGCAGGTAATTTCCATCGGCCCGTTCATAGGCCCGTATGGCATGTAAATGTCCCTGCAACGCCCGCGTATCGATGCTGGACGGAACTCCCAGCGCTGTTTCAATCCCCTGCAAATAGCCGTAGTATTTTACCAGCAGACAGGTATTGACAAATTCCGGGGAAAAGCTCATCGCATCTGTATCCGGAATGACCCAGTCACCCAGGCACCAACCGCCTTCCTCCTCCGAAACGACCAGACCGTTCCTGCAGTGTGCCTCCATATAGGCAAAGTACCGTCTGATTCCGGGATACCAGTGCCGCAGCGCCTGCGTATCTCCATACTGCCAGTAGTACACATACGGCACCACCACAATGGCACCGCCCCAGCCGGCCGGACCACCTCCGCCACCCAAAAAGGGTGCAGTATGCTGCACATGTCCATGGATATCCTGACAGTCCAGAATATCCTGCATCCATTTTTCATAGACAGCCCGGGAATCAAACATGGTCATGCAGCTTTGTGCGCAAAGCTGTCCGTCGCCGGTATATCCCAGCCGTTCCCGGTGGGGACAATCCAGTGGGACTGAGCCGTGAACATTCATCTGCTGTGTGCGGCAGTAAGCATCATCCAGCCAATTCAGCACCGGGGAATCGCTATGAAAGCTACTGGTTCTTGGAAGAATTGTATGGACCACACAGCAGACCGGTTCTGATATTTCCCCTGTCACGGTAAAGTAGCGAAATCCATGCCAGCTGAATTGTGGATGCACATCAACATGCTGTCTGCCATCGCCGTAAAATACATCTGTGACACGACTTCCGGCAGATGCCGGATCCAGCTCTCCATCTGCCACTTCCTCTGCATATTCCAGTTCGATAGTGCCGGAGAAGCGGGTAGAAAAGCGGATAAAGCCGGAAATATTCTCTCCCACATCATATAGAAGTTTTCCGTTATAACTGCCAATCAGCTGCGGTTGAATGCAGCGAACAATCCGATCCGGTGGACAGGTCTGTTCCGTCAGCTCACCCTCCGGTCCATCACAGAGCAAAGCCTGTTCCCACCGGCTGTCATCATAGTTCGGAAGGTGCCAGTCTTCTTTTAGCGCCAAGTTCTGAATCTCTCCATAAAAAAGATTGTTTCTCAGAATATGGCTACCTGCCGCACAAGTCGGCTCCGCACTGGAGACGAAAGTCTGGCGGCCATCCGAAAAAGTCAGCTGCACCTCATACAAAAGTCTCGGACAGTTCCACGCCCAATCGCCTTCGGCGTTTCGCTCATGCTGATTATACCAGCCGTTGCCCAATGCAATACACAGTGTATTTTCCCCGTGGCGCATCAGCTGTGTCACATCATAGCGGCAGTAATACACCCGGGGACTGGCAAAGATATCATGCAGCGGATAGGTCAATTTCCTGCCATTCAGCTGAGAATAGGTACTAAGTGCAGGAGAAAAAACATCTTCGCTGACCGGTTTTCCATTGAGCCATGCTTCAAAAAAACCAAGTCCGCAAACCAGCAGTTCAGCCCGTGTTACTGTATCGCCCTGAAAGTGCCGCCGAAACAGCGGCGCTTCGTTTTTATCGTGCGTTGTGATCCACTGTACATGCCGAAAGCCCATGAAAAAGTCCTTCCTTACGCGTATTTCTCACTTTCCAGCATAGCACAAAGAGCATGATACACCGGCAAATGATACTCCTGAATTTGATAGGTCTGTAAAGCCGGAACCCGAATGCACACATCCGCCAATTCAGACAAACGACTTTCCTTTTGCCCGGTCATGGCGATTACTGGTATGCCAATTGCCTTAGCTGTTACAGCGGCATAGACGCAGTTAAGAGAGTTCCCTGATGTAGAAATAGCGATCAACACATCTGACCGCTCTGCCAATACAGACAGTTGCTGGGCATAAACCACCTGCGGCTCTTTATCGTTGGAATAGGCTGTCGAGAAGGCCGGATGAGAGGTCAGGGCCACAGCTCGAATTCCGCCCTCCAGTACACCTGCCAGTTTCTCCCCTTCGCTACCCTGCTCGCGCAACCCGGCAGTCAGGCTGTCATCGATCGAGCGGGGAATTTTGAAGGATTTTAACAATTCTCCCACAATATGTTCACTGTCCGCCGCACTGCCACCATTTCCGCAGGTGAAGATTGTACCGTTCTTTTGCATCGTTTCACACAGCAATTCATATGCCCGAAGCAGCTGTACACGGCAGAACTCCAGCTCAGGATAACGCTCCAGCAGAAGTTCAAACTCACGTTTTGTCTGTTCTTTCATGTCAAAAATCTCCTTTTGCAACAGCGAGTGCCGCATAGTCGCCTACATTCTCTCCCAGTTCGGCCTTTACAACCCGAACTGCACGCAGGCTATCCGGCAGACATTCCTTTTTCATCTGTTTTGTCATAGCCGGAATCAGCAGTTCCGAAGCGCGCATAAACACGCCGCCGATCACAATCAATTCCGGGTTCATCACGTCCACCAGAATACTCAGTGTTTTTCCAAGCATCGCACCGCTTTTCTCGAATACTTTACAACAGAAGGGATCCCCCTCCTTGGCAAGCTGCGCCAGGTCTTTTGCCGTTATTCTATCCTCTGTTCCTACAAAATTCAATAGCTTTGTTCCCATCTGCGCATATCTTTCCTGCCCAAGCATTTGCCGAGCCAGTCTGGCAATCCCACTTCCACTGCAATAGCCTTCGCAGGACCCATGTTTGTGATAGCCAAGCGGGCCGGATGCAGTTAGGCGCACATGACCGATTTCCCCGGCATTGTCATTGGAACCGGCATACAGCTGGCCATTGAGAATCATGCCTGCCCCCAATCCCGTTCCAAAAGTCAGAAAAACCATGTTTTGCGTGCTACGCCCCGCCCCGAATTTCCACTCCGCCACAGCGCAGGCATTGGCATCATTCTGTAACCGAGTTGGAACATGATAGCGTTCCTGCAGTATGGACACAATCGGGAACTCAACCCAGAGAGGCAGGCTTGGCGGTGAAAGAATCAGACCTCGCACGCTATCAAGTGGTCCTCCGCAGCTGACTCCAATCCCGCCGATCTCATACTGGGTGAACCACGGATTCATAATGGTGAAAAATTCCTCCATCACTTCTTCCGGTGTTTTCCCCTCAGTCGGGAACTGCTGCTTGGTCTTGATTTCAATTTTCCGGTCGATTTTCGCAAGTGATACTGCACATTTTGTGCCGCCTATATCTAATCCGACATAATACATTTTCTGTTGCCTCTAAATAAATATCTATATTTATCCGCCGAAGCGGCCTTATATGCAAATTAATTTGTAGCCGTGCCGCCGCTTTCGCAGCGGCACGGCTGTTGCAATAAATCAGAATTTGTTACTTAAACTCAAACCACAGATAAATCTCTGTCGCGCCCTCGCTATCGCTCCGGAATTCAAAGTCCGTGGTCAGATTGCTGATAGCAACATCCAGACTGTTCCACTCTGCTCCAACCCATGCCTTGTTGTTCAGAACCAGCATGTTGTTAGTCAGGATGGCGTAAGCGTGGATAGTCAGGGTGTCATAACCATTGGCTTCGGCATAGGCCTTGATCGCGGAAATCGCGTCAGCCGTGAAGTAGAACTTAGGCTGATAATTACCGCTGGTGCCCTTAATGCCGGTGAAAGTGGTGCCACCGATCTCGCCGGTGAAGTTCTCGAAGTTCAGGCCGGTGAAAGAAGAGGCATTGATCAGCGGAGGTGCTTCCTTGAACTCAAACCACAGATAAATCTCTGTCGCGCCCTCGCTATCGCTCCGGAATTCAA
>CAZMBL010000004.1:0-21615 GCA_964564605.1 uncultured Oscillospiraceae bacterium | reverse complement strand
ATTTTTCTCCACCGATAGTACCGTTGAAATCTTCAAAAGTCAGGCCAGTGAAAGAGGATGCATTGATTATCAGTTGTTCCTTAGAAAGCTTAATAAACTCAAACTGCAGATATACCTCGGTATTGCCCTCGCTCTGGCTCTGGAACACAAAGTCCTCACTCAGGTCATCCATGGTTACGCAGTAGTTCTGCCATTCGGCACCGACATACGCCCCGTTGACAAACAGCATATTGTTGGTCAGCTTGGCATAAGCACGGATGTTCAGGGCATTGTAGCCGTTCTTCTTAGCGTAAGCTTTGATGGCAGCAACTGCATCCTTTGTAAAGCGGAAGTGAGGCTGATAATCAGAGCTGGTTCCCTTGACCCCGGTAAAGGTCTCGCCGCCAATTATACCGGTGAAATCTTCAAAAGCAAGACCGGTGAAGGAGGTTGCGTTGATCACACCCACAGACGGAGACGGCGTAGGCTTATCCTCGCCGTGACCCGGGTTAGTGGGATTGGAAGGATCGACAGGATTCGTGGGGTCAACCGGATCGGTTGGATCCGGAGGGGCAATGCCCTTGTTAGCAAATTCAAACCAAAGGTAGATTTCTGTCGTGCCCTCGCTGTCACTTCTGAACTCGAAGGCTGTGCTCAGGCCCCTGACTGGAACGTCCAGGCTGCTCCACTCCGGGCCAACCCATGCCTGATTATTCAAAACGAGCATGTTATTGGTCAGGTTGGCATAGGCATGAATGGTCAGAGTATCAAAACCATTTTCCCGCGCATAGTCCTGAATATCCTGCACCGCATCCGCCGTAAAATACCAGCGGGGCTGGTAAGCCATGGATGTCAGCTTCAGTCCGCTGAAGTTGACGCCGGCGACCTCACCATCGAACCAGGAAACACCGGCCCCTGACAGAGAGGCTGCATTGATCACGGGCATCTTGATGAACTCAAACCACAGATAGTTGTCGGTAGAGCCTTCGCTCTGGCTCCAGAACTGGGTGGTCGTCAACAGTTCCCCCAGACCTACATCCACAACAGACCACTTGCCATTATCGACATAGACGCTGTCGCCAATCATGAACATGTTATTGTACTGATTGACATACACATGAATGCGCAGGCCATCGTAGCCATTGGCTCTGGCATAGGTGCGCAGTTCGTTCATTGCTGTTTCTGTAATGAATGCCTTGGGCTGATAGTCGATCACATTCATGCGGATTCCCTTGAAGCTTACACCGTCCACTTCACCTTCGAAATCGGTGAAATAGCCGGTAAAGCTGGCAGCTGTCAGGCCCTGCCACTGGCCATCGGGCTGGCTGGGCTGTGTCGGATCGTCGGGAGTGCTGGGATCACTGGGGGTGCTGGGCGTGGTCGGCACATTGGTGCCACTCGGTTGTGTCGGGTCAGCAGGCTTTACATTCGGCTTGCAACCGGCACAGACCATACTGACAACAATAGCCAATACCAAGATCAACGCGATGAGTTTTTCTCGTTTCAAGTAGATCTGCCTCCTTTAGTTTTATATAGCACGCCACACTGCATCACAGGAACTCGAACCACAGGTAGCACTCTGTGCTGCCCTCGCTCTGGCTCCAGAAATCACAGGCGGTCGTGATGTCTGACATAGAAAGGTCGTAATAGTCCCAACTGTCATTGAACCACTTGGTCATGTTCAGTACCAGTGCATTGTTCGTCACAATGGCATAGGCATGAACACGAAGTGTGGTATATACGTTTGCCTCGGCATAGGCTTTGATCTGCTCAATGCCATATTCCGAGAAATACATATGAGGCTGATAAGCTCCGGACTGGAACAAAATGCCGGAGAAGGTCTTACCCGCCACTGTTCCATAGTAATCCGACACGCTTCCTTTGAAGAATGTCGCACCAACACCAAATATTTCCGTTGGGATGGAGGCTACATTTCCTTTATAGCGGAAGCCAACGCTGGGCGTCCCCAGATTGATCGTCTGGAATGCATCGCCTACCACCCGGATGCTGCTTTCATCGGAGCTGACAGGCTCCAGCTCTCCCGGTTCAACCTGAACCTCATTTCCATCAGCATCGAACACACGGGCGGACATGCGGAACACACTGCCCACCGCCGTCTTAACAGTCTGGCGATCCAGTTCAATGCGATAATAGGGATAAACTGTTACCGTGCAGGTTCTCTCTGCTTTCACACCATTGACCTCAGCCGATACTTTCAGCTCGACTTCGCCGGGTTGCTGCGCTGTAACGCGTCCGTTCTCCACAGTAAGTACGTTGCTGTCGCTGGTTTCCCAGTTCAGTGTCACATTCTCCAGTGTTTGGGTGCCGAGCAGGATTGAGGCTATCATGGTGTAAGATGTCCCAGTGATCAGCTCCAGCTGCTGATTGCCCAGCAAAATTGTGGGCAAAGCCTTCAGCATCTCAGGGGCAACTGTTACCTCTACATACGCTTTGCTGTATTCTCCTGCAGAGACGCTGACCACGGCGCTCCCCTTCCCTTCGGCCCGGATCAGGCCGTTGGCATCCACAGTCGCCACAGAAGAGTCTGAGGAAGAAAAAGTGACCGGGGCGTTTTCAACCGAGGTAGTGAACCGAATTTGGAACGTGTCTCCCATTTGCAGGGAACAGGCACTGTCTGTCAGGGTGATCTGTACATCCTCGTCTTCCCCATCATCCACCGGGCGGACACTGCATCCACAAAACAGCAGGCAGGCTGCCAACAGCAGACAAAGCAGTTGCTTGATTTTCATTTTCCACCCCTCCTCACTTATTGTTCAGCTCGTCCATCCACTCGGCCACCAGTCCTTCAACGGTACGGGTGTTACCTTCACCAAAAGCAGAGGCCCCTTTGATGGAACAGATGTCCGAGAACTCATCGATCATGTTCTTGAAAGTATCATAATCATAGTAAGCACTGTAGGTCTCCATTTCCAGATAACGAATCATACAACGATCCGCGCGGATATTATCGCGATTAATCTCATACTGCTCCGGATCTGTTTCCTTCAGTGCCTCATTGGCCGTCAGTGCGGCATCGAACAGCTTTTCGTACTGATCAAGCAGGGATTTGGGATACAGGCTGGGCTGACACCAGTCCTGCACCATCTGCGAGGCAACATAGGAGTACATGCCCTGATCCTGCAGCTCCACCAGCCGCAAACGCCACAGCTGGAAGAATTCATAGATGCTTTCCCAGCCGGGGCCATAGTAGTTGCGCATGAAGTTGCGCACTAACGCATCTGTATCCAGCGAGGAATCCCACATGAGCTTGGTGATCAGATAGCATCGCAGTTCATGGAAGTTAGGTACATAGCCGCCCTCGTAGCCTTCACTGAAAGCAAATTCCACGCCCATGTTCACATAGTCTCGATAGTTCTGCGCAAATGCGCCGAATCCGTCAAAGGGAACCATCTGGTTAGAGAAGGGGCAGGAATACTCCCAGACGTACATGTGCTTCGTCAGCGCTGTCCAACCCTTGAAATAGCTCTGGCAGGTGGGGTTTTCCAGATAAGGCACTGAAATATGAGAACCAATGGGGCAATAGATTACACCCAGATTATCCTCACACATCAGCTTCTCATCATGATTGATGGGATAGTAGGTGCCTGTGCTACTGTCATACTCAACCGGTGGCACCTCCGTGGTTGTATAGGCCATGAACACGAACTTCAGAACCCGGTCCGGGATCTCCTTTGCTGCCCATTCATTGATCTGACGAACGACATCATTACAGAACAGCAGCTCAACCGCACCATAAACGCCATTGTACTGCTCACATACCACCTGACAGCTGGCACACTTGCATTGAGGACCACCATCCTCATGACCCAGCTCATAGTAAATGCAGTCCGGCGTATCGAGAATAATTTGCTTCAGGTTTTCAATAAACTGTGCTTTTGCCCCCTCATTGGTCATGCAGATTTCCAGAGGATTTTCCGCATCGTCATACCAGTCCGGATGCTCAGCCACATACTTGCCGGGCGGCAGGATTAGGAAGAAGGTATGGGTAGCAAGGCCCCAGCCGTCGGTGATATTACGCACGCGCATTCTGGACATGTTCGCTGTGGACTTATACCAGACATAGGAGCCACCGCCGTTGCGCATGGGGATATCAGGCACATCCGTCCAATCCAGATCCACCAGTTTGGCCTTATCGGTCTGCTGGATTTCCCATGTTTCCACACCATAGATTTCCAGCCCGAACTGCTTGCCGAGATATCCATAGATGGCGTAGGTGCTGGCCTCATCGGTCGTACCAGCCATAACAATGGCATCGCCGTAAGTCAGAACTTTATAACCATCTCGGCCGAGCTCATCGTATTCCAGCTTCATGCCAGATGCCTTCTGGATTTCGGTTTCACCGATGGAGAAATACTTTCCCTTTACATTCTCCGCTTTGGTCACGATCTCCAGTGTCACACCGGTCGCTTCACGGAAAAACAGCTGAAAATCGCTGGCAGCGAACTGCAACTGCGCTGACGCATTCTCCGGAATCAGAATTCGATAAGGAGAAACACCATTTTTCACCACCCATGTATCGGTGGTTTTGACAGTATCGGAATCAACGGGTGTATCCCTGTGACAGCCTGCGAAGCCCATCAGCAATGCGACGCACAGCAAAAAGCATAGAATATTCTTTGCAATTTTCATTGTTGATTCTCCCTTACTCCACAACGATCTTGTGCTCGATCTTCTGATAATTGTTGCATTCATCGGAAACATAGTAGAATACCGTGTAAGTGCCAGCTCTCTTGGGCGTGAAGGCCATCTCGTCCTCGTTGACCTTGAACATATTGTAGTTCGGTTCGCAGACAATGATGCTGACCCGGATCTGCGTGCTCTGCCCATCACTGACAGTTGGCATTGCCAGTTCGATTTTCTGTCCTACCTTTCCTGTGGTGGGCAGCGATGGCATTTCCACCGTAGGAGGCTCGTTTTCGATGGTTTTAATGGTGTAGCTGGCAGAACGCTCCGTAATACCATCAGAGTATTGATAGATCACATAATATGTACCATAGCTGTCAAAGGTAAAATCATGGGTCTGATCCACCGCCGCGTTTTCCAGAATGACCTGGCTGCCTTTTTTGATTGTCAAGGAGATGGTCACATTGGGAGACAGGACATCCGCTCCAATTGCACTGGGAACTGTCAACTTATCGCCCACGCTGACCTCCA
This sequence comes from uncultured Oscillospiraceae bacterium, assembly GCA_964564605.1. Taxonomy (GTDB): domain Bacteria; phylum Bacillota; class Clostridia; order Oscillospirales; family Oscillospiraceae; genus Faecousia. The sequence goes on along the minus strand of CAZMBL010000004.1, from coordinate 16,461 downwards.
GCGGCAACGTACCGTTGATTACAATCTCCGGATAGTTATTGAAGAAGGAATCGCCACCGGCGAAGACCTGATTGTTGATCTTCTGCACATCGAAACTGAACGTGCCCTCTCCCACGGTGCCGCAGCAGATTTCCACATTCACTTCGCCGCTGGGGAATCCATCAAAATATCTACCATCGGCGGTAGTGGTCAGCCTGCCAAGGGCATTGCGCTGCGCATCCACCAGCGAAACAGAGTTTTTCTGATAGGAAATTCCCAATGCTGTGGCTGAACTGTAGAAATTGCCTGCCATATCGTTGGCTCTCACACCATTGATGTAGAACTTAGAGGTGCTGTTTGCGTCTCCATCGGCCTTCTTAACAATATCAAGCCGAATTCGGACACTGGTATCCAATGCATCCGTCAGCCAAATGGTAATGCGGTCACAGTCATTCCGCTCCGGATCCACACCAAATACAAGTTCCAACTTGTCCGCCAGCACGGAGTTGGCAAACTGGAAAGACGAACCGGACTGTGCAGTGGTAAAGGCAATGGAATTCTGCTTCTGCTCAACGTTGAAGGTACCATTGATAGTGTAGAAATAGGTGGTTCTGTCCGCCGGGTCCGCACCCAGCAGAGAAATCACATATTCTTTTGTGCTGCTGCCAGCATCGTTTCTCGCTGTGTAAACAATTTTCAGTTCACTGCGACTGTTCTTTGTCTCCGGCACAATGCAACCATCCACGATCTCTTGCGGCACACCATCCAGCGTTGCGCTGATAGCGATTTCAACGGCTTCACCTGCCCGCTCATAATACTTCGCCACGGGCAGCTGCAGTCTTGTGCCGGTAAACAGGATCTGCGGCAGCTGCACATCGTACAGCACCGGCACATCCGATTCCTCGCACAGGATTTCCTTGCAGATGCTCTGGGACATGCCAAGATAGTCCATCAAAATGTATTCTATGGTATTGATACCCGCCTCTGGCATGATAACGTGATCCTGTGTCAGCTCCGATACCTGTCCGCTGGCACTGATCAGATTGATCTTCCACGTAATGCCACCGCTTCCGCCGGAAACATTGATTGGGATCGGCAGCGTTAGCTTTTCACCTACCAAAGCAGCTTCAGGCAAGCCGGTAACATCCGCCTGAATTGGAGCAACGGTGCTTTCGTCCCGCACCTCAATATTGAACTTCCGCATGGCTATGTTGCCATAGCTGTCCACCGCAGTATACACGGCCGTATAATAACCAGTATCGATTGGGGTGAAGCAACCGTCTGTCACTTCCATTTCAACACCGGAAGTCGCATCGCAGCCCCGGTACACATGTAGCTGAACCGGGAGGCTCCCCTCTAGTACATCGGTTGCGGTTGCCTTCATCAGCGGATACGCTCTGCCGGCCAGTGCATAGGCACCACTGCCTTCTTCCACCCGAATCGTCGGAGCCACCGTATCCTGCCCAACAGCACCCAAATCGGCACCGGCAACACTTTCCACGCAGATGAAATCGGAATCATTGGTGCGAATCACCTGAAGATAAACCTCACCATTTGTGAAACCTTCCCAAGCTTTGGCGTTATACCCTGCATCAAAATCCGCAATCAGGAACTTCGAACCATACCAGTCGGAATAGACTGCCTTTTCCGCCGCATCGTAATAATAAATCGCATGCTTGTCTCTTCCCACAGAAGAAGATGTGGCAAACACCGTCTCCGTACCGAACACCGTTCCGCTATAGAGCGTGGAGCCACTCATATGTCCGACCATGTTCTGTCCACCAATGCCTGCAACGGAATAAACCATATCCGCATTATCAGCAGACCACCGGCCCTGAATTTCAATGTAATTTCTCGCATTGTGGGCATCTACAATGCGGATCTTCGGCTGAACTCTTTCCACATTTACGCCAGCATTGCCCAACACGATCAGGGGCAAATCTTTTTCCATAGCAGAAAGATCCAGAATCTTGGAATAGGTGTAAGTCTTGCTAACCACACTGTCCAAAACGGCTCCGCTCATTTCCCATTCGTCAAAGGGCTTTGTGCCCGCCGGATAAAAGTTTCCACTTTCATCGTAGAAACCGATGGTATCATCGTTGACCGTGATCAAATAGGTGTAGCGAATCTGTTCACCGGCAATCTCCGCCTCATACTCCGCAGTCATCAGGCCAGCCTCGGGAACTGCCTTTTCATCGTATTCATATATGGCACCGCTCTCCATGCACAGGCGAATGCTGGCTTCTACCGTTTCTCCCCTGTAGATAATCCGGGCTGCAGGTAGCACCAAATTTTCACTCAGAAAAACCGCCGTGCAAACCGTTCCTTCCGGAATAAAGGAGGGAAGATTTTCATCCGCAACCACCCGGAACATCCAGGAATTGGATGCGTCAACGCCGGTGAAGGTAAAAAGGTACGTTCCTGCTCCAGTCAAGTCAAACCATAGTCCCGGAGCGTATTCGCCGCCATCGAGCTTTTTTCCGTCTTTACTGACCTCCCATTTCATATCCATAGGCAAACCGTCCACGGTTTTCGCCGTCAGATTTGGCAGGAAAATGCGGCTTTCTGGGCCGGTTGTCTTCACCGGTTCCCGATCCTGAAGGGTATATACCGCTTCCATGATCCACCAGTCACGGGCAAAGCCGATGGTAGGGATCACGGCCAGTAGCAGCACTACCAGCAGAAACATTGCGATTTTTTGCTTCATTTCATATCCTCCTTGTGTTGTTTCTCATACAGATCATCCTTTGATGCCGCCCATGGTCAGATTGCCGATCATTTTATCGCGGAAAATAAAGAACAGCACGATACACGGAATGCAAACCATTGCCGCAGCAGCCATCTGCATTGGCTCAGAAGATGTGGTCGTATAGTAGGATTGGCTGAAATTCAACAGTGCCACAGCCATGGTCGGTGTGCTGGGCATATACAGATACGGTGTCATGTAGTTATTCCAGAAACCAACGAAGCTGGTCACTCCCAGCACAACAATCACATTGCGAATCAGCGGTAGACCGATGGTCATCATAATCCGGAAATTACTGGCTCCATCAATCTTGGCCGCTTCAATGTAACTATTGGAAACGCCGTCATAGGCACCAATGAAAATCAGTGTTGAACTGTCGAAAATTGCAATACAGGAATAGACAATCATGGGAAAATTGTCGTAAGCACCGATGGTCTTGTTCCAGTCCAGCGATGCGCTCAGAGATGTTACTACCGGCACCACCATAATAATCACAATAATGGACTGGATCAGCCGCACAAAGCGGAATTTTTGGAACTTGGCCAGCACATAGCCTGCTACCGCATGGGTCATAATGGATACAACCACATGAGAAACGGAGAACAGCAGCGAATTATATAAAAGGCCAAGCAAATTCACTTCTCGATAACCGCCGTCTTCCTTGATCTGAACGCTCAGATAGGAAAACGCCTTGACATAATTGTCAAATCGGAACGGATTCGGCAGGCCAATGTTATCCATACCGAAATTAATCTGGCTTTTCAGCGAAGTGGAGAACATCCAGTACAGCGCGAAAATTACTGTCAGCGACTGGGCCAGCAGCAGTAAAAACATCACGATGGTGAAGGGCGATTTGAACGCTCCAAAATAATTTCCAGCCCGGATGCGCAGCGGTAAGCGGTAGGGCGTCATTTTTTCTTTTCTTTTCATCCAGTCGCCCTCCTCAATCCTCGCTGGGCCCATATTTTAGCATCAGGTGCTTGAGCAGCAATGCCAGAGGTGCCACTATCAGTGTAAAAATGATACTGCCTGCGCTGTTGAAGCCATAATCCTTGCTTACACCCATAACGCTCTGGAACATGATGTAGCCAATGGTGTAGCAATTGGTCGGCCCGTCCAATCCAAAGAACTCAAACACAGACCCCTGATTGGTGAAAAATCCAATCAGGCCGCTCACCGTGTTGATCACAAATACGGAATAGATTGCCGGGAGCATCAAATGCCAGAACTCATGCATTCTGTTCATACCGTCAAGCCTGCCGGCTTCCCGCACATCCTCCGAAACACTTCCCATCATGCCGGTGTAGATCAGCAGTCCACTTCCCAGTGCAAACCAGACGCTGTACAGCACCAATGCAAGAAACTTTGTGTCGCCATTGGTCAGCAGGCCCTCTGACCACCCCATCAGATCCGGCAGAACCAGATCCACAAAATACTTGTACACCATGATCCAGACCATGCCCGCCACCATGCTCGGCAGCATCAGCATAAACTGAAAATACTTTGTGCCCGGACGCTTCAAATAAATATAGTAAGAGGCAAACAGGGCCAGCGGTGTCATCAGCCAGCCAAGGCCGTAGAAAACTGCGCTGTTTTTAATACCGATCAGCATATTGGGATCTTTGGTAAATTTATTGAAGAAGCTGATAAAGTTTCCGAAAATCCCCATTTCCGGGTATGTCGGCGTAAATGCCAGACGGATCATGGTAACATACTGCATCAGGTTGAAAATCAGGAAATTCACGATTGGCAACGCCAAAATAGCGACACAAAAGATCATATCCTTGGTGTGTGCCGGGTCAGCTACCCGCTTTTTCCTGTATTCCTTTTTTGAAATGATTTTACTCATTGCATGCTCCTTATTTTTCGCAGGCAGAGCAATATCACTACCTACAATTGGTGTGTGCCTGACCTTCAATGCATTTGGCAGGCGACCTGATCTGTGTGCTTTTCCCGGAATTGAATCCGCTCAAAAGCATCGAAATACCGCTCTCCCAGCGTATAAAGCGCCTCTCTGCAAAAATGCAGATCATCGCCATTGCCGGTTTTCTGGTCGTTGGACTGCAGATCATCCGTCTCAACAAAAGCGCTGCTGCCCACTTCCATCAGAACCTGCCGAATCTTCTGAACAATCGGATCAGTCATATCCCGATGCCGATTGCGCCACTGCGCTACAAAATCTCCTGCAATAACAGGCATGTTCGGCACATCGTAGCGAGCCTTGAGGGAATCAATCATTTCCTTGAATTCCGCATAGAAAATGTCAGGTGGCGTTTCTTCCCACGAGTCGCATTCCCCCTGATGCCATAACATGGCCACAAGGCGATTCTCCGGGTTCAGAGACAACGCATAGTCCACCATTTCCAGCATTTTTCTGTATATTGGTCCATCCGTAGTCCATTCGTGTCTGATAAATCCGGAACCGCCGATTGCGCAGCGAAGCAACAAAACTTTTCTATCCGGGGCCAGACGCTCCCGGCTATAGCGCTCCAGAAAGCGCAGTGCAAGGTCTCCCACCTTTTCTCCGTTGTATGTTCTCTCCATTGCCATTTCCAACACAAAGGGCCGATCATAATATGTGATATTCAGCCGGTTCGGAAGATGCTCCACGGTTTTCTCAGCATCCAGGCTCCAGATCAGCGGCGATGGTTCAAATTCGTGATCAACCGTTCCAATCCCACCGCCCTCGGCATTTGACTGGCCCGCGAGAATTACAATGTCAAATTTTTTCATTTTCCCTCCGGGGGTATGGCTGAGCGGAGCAGAAAGTCCGCTCAGCCGTAAAACATATTACTTTTTCAGGCTGTCAGGGACGTTTGTGTTAAAGGCATCCTTCATGCCCTTGAAATAATCAAGCGCACTCAGCTCTGCATGGTCACAGAAGGTAGACATCATGTTATAAGTGGAAATACCAGGCAACTGTGTAGCCATAAAGCCGCCATAAGTCATAAAAGTCTCCGCGGCTGTGCTGTTCTTATAATCGCCCTGCGGGAACTTATAAATGAAGGTTGTCTGCTCTCTGGCCTGCAACAGCGTCTGGGTGTAGTGGGGCAGCTCATCATAGATATCCGACAAATCATAATCATATGCGCGGAAGCACTTGGAATACTGCGTAAACACCTTCATGATCTCATCGGTGTGCAGGAAGCGGAAGAACTCCTTGGCGATATCCGCCTTATCCGTCTTTGCGCTGATGCACACAGCCCAACCACCGGAGAATGGTGCAATAGTATGGCCGTCGGCAGAAGAACCATCATCTGCCTTGGGAATGGGCATCACGCCAAAGCGGCGGTTTTCCATGGAATACTTTTCGTCAATGGCAGCCATTTCCTTAAAAACTTCCGTTGCCTCATTCATCCACCACTCGCCTTCAATCAGCATAGCAATGGGCTTGTTGACGCCGTCCATATTGCTCATCAGATAGCTGCGGTGGCAAGCTGTGTGGGACTCAGCATAGTTGTAGGTGCGGTAGGCAGGATTGGAAACCAGATCCTTTGCAAACTTCGCAGCATAATACTTGCCGGCCGTGCGATACATATAGTCCGCAAAATTCTGCGGAGTGACAGTTACCGTTTCCACATTGGAAGGATCAAACATAAAGGTATTTGCGGCAGACTCCGTGAAGTTGTAATCCTTGATCACATTAACCTGCCCGTTGTAGCTGTAATGGGTGCCAAAGTTATTTCCCTCATAATCCGCGATTACCGAGGCCATGAAATTGGTCAGATAGGAATCGGTCGCAATGCCATTCCATGTCACAGGGGTAATGCCACGGGCCACCATGCGGTCGCACAGCGTAAAGAAATCAGAGTAGGTCACCGGCAAGCCGTCATCCCACGTTCCATATTCTCCATCCTGTCCTGCGCTCTTTTTGTCAGACGCAGACTCCACAAAGCCGCCGCCATCTTTGAACCACAGGTTATACTCGTCAAACAGGTCCACATCATAGGTAATATGATGGTAGCTTTCGTTGTAGGGAACCGCATAGAACTTTCCATCGACCTGATAATAGTTCTTCAGTGATTCGTTCATCTTGTCGGCAATGGACTTTGTCTCACCGAATTCCGTCAGAGGTGTGGTGACTGCCTCGGTAATATCCAGCAACGTGCCATCGGCCAGAAAATCGTTGTATGCCATGGCAACGCCAATGTACATATCCTGCCGATTCGTCTTGATGTTGGAGCGCAAGGCATCCGACAGATATTCATCCTTACCGGTATCGATCATAATCTGATAATCCGAGTACTTCTCTTCAAACTGCCGCTTGGCCTCTTTCAGCCATGTCAGGCCATAGCCGCCGTTGTAGTAGCCCACATACAGCTGCTTCCGACTGGTATCTACATCCTCATTGAATCGGTTATCATCTTCCACTGGGTCACAGCCGGTCAGCATAAATGCGCCGCTGAACAGCATAACACCGGTCAGCACAGCTGCAACACATTTTTTGAACTGCTTTTTCATGTTGTTCCTCCTTATGATGGTTCGGGTTTCTTGGTGCTATTTACTGACGGATGGCCTACGCCCTCCGATTACAGCCATTGCAGAATCTGTTCCAGATCCGTATAATCCGGCACCAGTGCGTGGGCGCCGGCGCTGGACAAGCGCTTTTCTTTGATTGGGTTGAGTCCCTGCGGGAGATCGTCAAAGCAATCCCAGCTGGCGATGCCAAGCGCAACAGCACCCGACTGTCGGGCCAGCTGCAATTCCACTCTGCCATCGCCGGCAACCAGCATTTTACTGTCCGGGCGCATCAGTTTGCGCAGCGCGGCTTCCTTGGGACAGCCTTCTACTCGATGAGGTGCACCGGCAATCTCTTCAAAGAAATCCGCAACCTGCAGCGCCTGCGCCTCTAGAATAACCTGCTCATCGTCCGTTCCGCTGGCAAGATACAGGGAAACACCTCTGTCCTTCAGCGTTTGCAGCAGTTCTCTGGCCCCCGGCACCAGATATCGATCCGCAGAGGCACGGCCTAGGGCAATGTCCTCTTTCCGTTTGCGCACCGTGTAGAGCATTCGCTCTCCAAATTCAGCCTTGTATTCCCAAGCATCCAGGGCTTTTCCTCCGCGCTCTTGAACCTGCTGCGCCATCCAGCGCATTTGCAGAATGGTTTGGATGCCGGCCGACTCGTCAATGTAACGCTCCGCCAAAACTGCCACCTCTTCCGGGTCTCCAGGGATGCATTCCATCATGTACTGCTGCATCACCTGTTCCCAGCCAAGACGCAGTTTGGAAATCGTTCCGTCAAAGTCCAGCAGCACACAATCCGGCATCTCCAGCCGCGTATGCGGTTCCAGAATTTTGATCATTTCCTGCCTCCCGTCATTTGTGCATAATCACACAGGGAAAAATCAGAAGCTTTCAGCGCGGTGTCGGATGTAACGGTAACAGTAACATGCTGTCCTGCCTCCAGATCCAGATAATTGTCACTATAGCAGCAGCGGTAATTATCCGGGCAGCTGATAAACAGGGACTTGACAAAGCTATGCGCTGTGATATCCAGCTGCACACAATGCTCCGTTACCTGCCGGATTTCATAGTCATAATCGCTTGCGAACTTCACATTCCGCCAGAAATTCACGGAATACAGGCTGTTTACCTTCTGATCATCGGCCACGCCGGTCACATAAAGATAGGTGCCAAACTGCTGCAAGGGGTGCTGTACCGCCTGCTTCCACGCGCTGCCGGTAGCGACCTCACTGCAAACCGCATCCTCCCACAGGATGGTTCCATCCATGGTCTTCTCTCCATATTTCACATCGAAGAGTCGATCCTGCAGAGTATCATTGATCAGCACCAGTTCCTGGCGCTCCTGCGCATCCTGCACAAAGGTAGCACGCACCGGTGCATAAGCATGTCGAAGTCCATAATATGCCTGCTTGGGTTCCGTGTAATAGTCCACCACAGACCACGTTCCGGTCGGCCAGATGTCACTGTACATCCAGTTGACAATGCCACTGGTTCTGTCATGCTTTGACCGGGCATAATCAACCTCCGCACAGAGCATCTCCCGGTGTACCAGCATGGCCTTGGCGGTAAAGTCCTCCAGCGATTCAGGCGCGCCAAACAAATCCGTTGCATAGATAGCCTGCCGCTCGGCAAAGGGAATGCGGAAACCAGAGTAGGGATTATCCCGCAGGCGATCATTCCACAGATCGTTCATGGGCCACTGTTTGTCAGGCGGCATGAAGCGGTGGAAGGTTTCCAGTGAATTTGGACCCATGACCGCGCACTCAGAATAGAAAGAGGTGATCGTTTCATTCATGGTCTTGCGGTAGTTGACGATCCCCTTCGCCAAGCTCGGTTCAAAGGAATTGCAGTGTGTCTCGCCGGAGCGCCAGTTGTTTCCCACATCGGAGTGGCTGAAGGGACTCTGCCGGACATAGGGACGGGTCTGGTCAAAGGTTCTCACCAGGCCATGCAGCACATAGTCCACAAATTTATCCCCTCGCGAAATCTGCAGGGCATAGCTACCGGTTTTTTCGTTGCCACCGCACCAATATACAATACTGGGATGGACACGCAGACGTTTAACCTGCTGCTCACACTCATGCAGTGTATTGCGCACCCAATCCGGTTCATCCTCCGGAATATCGCCGCAGGCAAACATGAAGTCCTGCCAGACCATGATGCCTTCACGATCACAAAGATCGTAGAAAACATCCTTTTCGTAAATACCGCCGCCCCAGACCCGAAGCAGATTACAGTTACCATCTCTCGCCAGGCGAATCAATGTATTGTATTTCTCATCGGTGACCGAACCAGTAAAGCAGTCCACCGGCACCCAGTTGGAGCCGCGCACAAACACATCTTTTCCGTTAATTCGAAGGGTAAAGCCCATGGTGTCGACACCGGTGGGTTTCTGGATCAGCTCCACACTGCGGAAAGCCAGCGTGCCGCTTTTAAACGAAACTTCCGTGCCGTCACGGGTCAAGCGAACCTCATAGCGATACAGCGGATGCTCACCATATCCGCTGGGCCACCAAAGCTGCGGTGCATCCACATGGAGATTGCAGAAATTCTTCCGCCCCTCCACAGGAATGGTGCACGCCGTTACCAGCGTATCATCCGGTCCAAAAATCTGGCAGAGCAGTGTATCGCCCAAATTCTTCTCCGCCGTGCCCTCTATCGCAATGCCATAGTCATCTACCGTAGCATTGACACAATAGTTCAGTTCCGTAAACAGTGTCACATCGCCATTGTTAGAAGTCCAGTAGTTGACATTTTCGATCCGATGCCCGTACCTGCAGACCACAAACAGTTCCTGCCAGATTCCGTAGCCGCACAAGTCCGGTGCCCAGTCCCAGCCGAAGTGGCACTGTGCCTTTCTGATAAACAGTCTGGGAACATTAAATACGCCGAAATAGCCGGTTGTATCAATCTCGGCCATCTTGTTGACAGTTGAACGCATACAGACCCGGATCGTATTGCTGCCAACACACACATGTTTCTTAATGGCAGGCGTGTATTCCACAAACATATTCTCCGTGGCGCAAACCAGCTGATCATTGATATAAATATCTGCAAAGGTATCAATCCCCTTCGCAATGATAGAGATATCTTCGCAGTCATATTGCTGCTGTGTCAGCGTGAACTCACCCTGATATTCGAAATTGGTTTTCGCGATCCAGTCGAGCTGTTTATAATTATCGCCATAGTACGGATCGCTGATTTTACCGGCCAGATACAGGTCTCTGGTAATATCTCCGGGCACATGTGCCTGTACCATTTCTCCAGTATCCATGTTGCGCAGTCGCCACGCATTGATCAACAATTTTTCTTCCATGCCAAAACTCCTTGCTCATCGGCAAACTTCCTGATAAAAGTGCCAAAATAGTTCGACAATATTCTATCATATTCTTAAGTAAAATGCTTGTTCTGATACGCGCATTATTTGTTCATTTCTGCACCTTATCATTTTGCGCCCTTGCGTAATTTGTAAGTTTTGCCCATAATTACCCCCCCGATTTTGTTTATTATGTACAGCTATAGCACGTAAGCTTCGGCATTCGCCTGCTACACGCGGAACTCAAAATTTGTTTATTCTTGCTTGACAAATCAGAATATCTCCTGTAAGCTAGCGTCAACAGACTCACATCATGCAGCACAGGAGGGGCCACTCATGAAGCAGCAAAATCCAGCTTTTTTTGTTCCTGAGCGAGGAGAACTGCTGGAAAAAGAATCAACTTACACTCATTCCGCCAGTTGGCCGCAGGCAGACACCTGCTTCAACGTTGCAGACTTCAACTATCCATTTCCACACACGCATAATTACTACGAGATTTTGTGTATACTCACGGGTTCTGTGATGCACACTGTCAACGGCAGCAGCTACCCCATGTATAAAGGAGACTGCTGTCTAATCCGTCCGAACGACCGCCACTGCTTTGATTTTCAGGACGAGGAGGACGGAGCAACACTGCATATCAATTTCATGATCCAGTCGGCATATATGGAGCATGTCCTCGACACCTATTCCCCCCAATTGCTCCCCTCCATTCTGGAAAGTTCGCTGTTGCCGCCCTTTTCCCTGACCGCAGTGGCACTGTCTGAGATTCAGCGAACCTGTCTGCAAATCCAAACACCTTCCCGCGATCCCAGCTTTGCAGAGGAAATTATCTGCAAAGCCGTTGTAAACCGTCTGCTGGGCGAATACATTCATTCCTATTACGCACAACTAAAAAACAATTACCCTCTGTGGCTGCAAAATTTTGTGTTGCAACTCAACAGTCCCATCTTCTTCCAGGAAAACACAAACGATCTGCTCAGTTCCATCCCGTACAGCTATTCCTATATTCAGCGGCAATTCAAGGAATACTTAGGCACGTCTATCATCACATACCGAAATTCCGTAAAAATGGCAACCGCCAAACGGCTGCTGGGCAGCACCCAGATGTCCGTGCAGGAAATTGCTTTCTACCTCGGCTTTGACAGCGTGGCACACTTGAACCATCTGTTCAAAAAGCAATTCGGCATAACACCGCTAGCCAGCCGAAAGCAGCAACGAAGCCAATAACAGGAGGTCAATTCATGCAATATGAAGCGCTTCTTTCTCAGCTGACTACCGAAGAAAAGGTGCAGCTATGTCACGCGCAGGACAAGTTTTCCATCGCTTCAATTCCGCGACTTGGCATTGCCAGTCTGGTGACCTCCGACGGCCCCAATGGAATTCGTGAAGAACAGGCCGAGGATGAATGGCGCGGTCTTGGCCGTCAGGAAGATCATGCGACCTATCTCAGTGCCGAAACCGTTCTGGCCGCGACATGGAACCCAGAACTATGTCGTCAGCAGGGTCGGGTTCTGGCGCAGGAGGCGCTGTACCGGGGCAAAGATGTAGTCCTGGCTCCGGGTATCAACATCATCCGCACACCCTTGGGCGGCCGCAATTTTGAATATTTCAGTGAAGATCCTTTTTTCACTGCCACCATGGCAGTTCCTTACATTCAGGGCATTCAGGAAAACGATGTCGGAGCCTGTGTCAAGCACTACGCCCTAAACAATCAGGAAACCAACCGGGGCGATATCAACATTACTGTTAGCAGGCGCGCTCTGTTCGAAATTTATCTGCATGCCTTTGAAGCCGCTGTACAACAGGCAGATGTCGCATGCGTCATGGGTGCCTACAACCGTTTCGAATGGCAGCACTGCTGCCACAATCGCTATCTGGTCAACGAGATTTTGAAGAAAAAATGGAATTTTCAGGGCGTATTCATGTCTGATTGGGCAGGAACCAAGGATACAGCAGAAGCGCTTTTTAATGGCTTGGATTTGGAAATGGGTAGCGAACTTGGCTCTCATAACAATGACCACATGGCCGATCCTCTGCTGACCATGCTGAAGAAAAATCCCGACCTAATCAATCTAGTAGATGACAAGGTTCGCCGTTTTCTGCGCCTGCATGATAAGCTGAAAATCGGTTCCCCGCAGCGCAGGCAGGGCAGCTTTAATACCCCGCAACATCAGCTCCACGCCTATCAGGTAGCTGCAGAGGGTATTATTCTGCTGAAAAATGAAGGCATTCTTCCTATTCGTGATACTGCCTCCCGCATCCTTGTCACCGGCCCCAATGCACAGAAACAGCAATCCAACGGCGGCGGCAGCTCTGCCATCTCCGCTTTTTACGAAATCACACCGCTGGACGGTATTCGCGTCAGATTCCCGGAGGCTGAGGTACAGTATATCCAGTCTGGCAACATTGTTCAACTGAAAAAGGCTGCCAGCAACGTCGACTGGGTAATCTACTGTGGTGGACTGAACCACGATCTGGGCTACGACTGTGAAGGTGCGGATCGAACCGATCTGAAACTTCCCGGCAATCAGGATATGGAAATTGCAACGCTGCTTCAGGTCAATCCCCACACCATTGTAGTGCTGACCTGTGGCACACCGGTTGAAATGCCATGGATTGATCAGGCCGGTGCCGTACTGTGGACCGGCTACGCCGGGATGGAGGGCGGCAATGCGCTGGCCGACATTCTGCGTGGCTCCGTTAATCCCAGCGGCAAGCTTCCCTACACCATGCCCCGGCATCTGGGAGACCATCCCTGTGAGCGATACGGTGGGTATTCTCCGGATGACAATCATTATCTGGATGATATCTTCGTAGGCTACCGGGGGTATGATCGTGATCAGATTCAGCCGTTGTTCTGCTTTGGCCACGGTCTGCATTACGGCCAGCTTCGTTATGAATCTCTGCGCTGTTACCAGCACGACAACCAGCTGCACGTTTTCTTTTCCATTACCAATTTGGCAGACATGGCAGTTTCAGAAGCTGCACAGGTCTATATTGGGCATCCCGACAATCTCTCAGATCGCCCGCCCAAAGAACTGAAGGCATTTCAAAAGATTCCGCTGAAGTCGGGTGAGACCTGCCAGGTACAGCTGCAGATTGGTTTTGACGAGCTCGCCATATATGATGACAGCACCGATGGATTCCGTTTCTTCCCCGGTGTCTATCGTGTGTATGTTGGTGCATCATCCCGGGATCTTCCTCTATCGTGCCAGATTCTCCTTGCAGATCCCTCGAATCTGTAACCTTCACTTCGATTCTATCAAAAGAGGTAGCTTTATGAATGATCCGATAAATGCCCCATTTCTGTGTGCCAGTGAGCAACGCTGCCACTTCGAGCATCCCATTTCCGCGCCATATCTGCGCCGCGAATTTGATCTGACGGATTTTGAAAGTGCCGAGTTGTATGTGTGCGGCCTTGGCTTTTATGAGCTGTTTGTCAACGGGCATAAAATCACAAAGGGCAAGCTTGCCCCCTATATCTCAAACACCAACCATCTGGTATATTATGACCGATATGATCTAGTCACCCATCTGCACCATGGCAAAAATGTTATTGGCATTCTTCTGGGAAATGGATTTCAAAACGACATTGGTGGCTATCCGTGGGGCTTTTCGCAGGCTTCCTGGAGCAGCTGTCCCAAGCTATCAATGACGCTGCTGGTAGATGGTATCTGCCTGGTATCTACTGCGGAGCCTATGCGCTGGGCGCCGTCCCCCATATATTGCGACGCACTGCGCAGTGGAGAATATTATGATGCCCGATTGGAACAGCCCGGCTGGAACGCACCGGGATTTGACGATTCCAAATGGCAGGAAACATGCCCCACTTCTGCCCCACAGGGAAAACGGACATTGTGCCATGCACACCCTATTGTCTGCTCCCGGGAGCTTTTACCGATTGCAAAATGGTGCAGTGATAATGCTGTAATCGTAGATTTCGGCATCAACACCGCCGGAATCTGTCGCATTCATCACCGGGGCTATCCCGGCCAAAAGTTAATATTTCGCCATTTTGAGGGCTTACTGGAAAATCGCGCTTTCTACAATCGCAATACCTGCACACCGGATTTCAATTGTGATCTGTCTCAGAAGGACATTCTAGTTTGCAGCGGAAACGACGATATTTTCGAGCCTTCCTTTACTTATCACGGATTCCGCTATGTTATGGTAGAAGGCATTGACCTTGCGGAAATGGAAGAGGACTTTATCACCATGCTGGTGCTGCACGGTGATTTCCCTGAAGCCGGCCATTTTTCCTGCTCAGACAAGTGGATCAACCGCATACAGGAAATAAGTCTGAATTCACTGAAGAGTAATTTCTTCTATTTCCCCACCGACTGTCCCCAGCGGGAAAAGAACGGTTGGACAGATAGTGCGATGGTCGCCGCATCCCAGCTGTGGAGCATGAATTGCAGTGCCAGTCTTGCTGTGTGGCTTGACAATATCCGCAAAGCACAGGATCGCAGCGGTCGGCTTCCTGGTGTTGTCCCGACCGACACTTTCGCATATCAGCGCTACAACGGTCCCGGCTGGGATCGGGTGATTGTGGAGCTTCCCTGGCAAATTCTGCGTTTTACAGGCAATCTCCGGATTGTTGAAGAAAACGCCGATGCCATTTGGCAGTATTTGAATTTCCTGCAAACCCAGGTCAATGAAAACGGGCTGATCGGTTTTGGCCTCCCGGACTGGCTGGAACCGGGTGCGCTGAGTGAAGGGGATTCCTCTACGCCAGTTGAAATCACTGATACACTGGTAGTACTGGATATGCTGGAGAAGGCAGCATTTCTCTTTGCCAGACTTTCACAGCAGGAGCGGTCTAACCAATGCCGTTCCTGGCATCAAGTATTGTTGCAACGGTTCCGCTCCCTGTATATATGCGGTGCGCAGGTGGACTGCAGTACACAGACCGCGCAGGCAATGGCTATAGCCAAAGGGGTTTTCCCGCCAGATCAAGTAGCTGATGCTGTACACATTCTGGTTCGACTCATCGAACGTGATGGCCTGCATTTCCGAACCGGAACGCTCGGAATGGAAGCACTATTTGGGGTTCTGTCGAATCACGGGCACGCTGATCTTTGCTATCAAATACTGACCCAGCCTACTGCACCCAGCTACCGCTATTGGCTTGAACATGGTGCCACTTCCATGTGGGAATGCTTCAACGAGGTATTTGATAACAGCATTTTGCGCAGGGACGGCGGTCGCACTCTGTCCCTGAACCATATCTGCTGGTGCCAGATCACAGCGTGGTTCTATCGATTCATTCTCGGTCTTAACATCAATCCGGACGGAACCGATCCCTGCAATTTTGAAGTTCGTCCCTGTCAGGTTACTGCCATTTCTCATGCCGAAGGAAGTTACCGCAGCGACCAGGGTGAAATACACGTTTCCTGGCATCGTGATGATGTGGGCACTCCCATCATTCATGTTCGTACCAGCGGCAATTTCCACTACCGGATCATCGCCTGACCATCTGCGTACAAAATACAAAAAGGGTGTACCTCAGCGATTTGCTTGGTACACCCTTTTTTCATTCAGTATCAAACGCAGTTAAAAGTCATCCGCCGACTGTTGTCACAGTTCCAGTTTCAGGTCGTTTTCCCTGATCCAGCCCCATTTGCGCAGGGGGAGGCTGATCAGCCACGTCAGGAGGGCGGGGAGGATGAAGCAGATGAGCGTCAGCGCGACCCAGTCCATGGCGGTGATGGTGTGGCCCGTCCGCACCCATCCGGTGTAGACGCCGATCTGGCCCACCAGACCGCAGGTGCCCATACCGGAGGACACCGGATCGCCGTTCATTTCCAGCCGGAACAGGCAGGTGGCCAGCGGGCCGGTGATGGCCGAGGCCAGCGTGGGCGGAATCCAGATGCGGGGATTTTTCACGATATTGGACATTTGCAGCATACTGGTGCCGATGCCCTGCGCCACCAGACCACCCCAGCGGTTC
>CAZMBL010000003.1:0-59019 GCA_964564605.1 uncultured Oscillospiraceae bacterium | reverse complement strand
GTTTATTATACCACACTTGGCGGTATTTGGCTCTATTTTTCTGTGCGGTATTGCCGTAGAAATATACAAGGTGAAAGACGCAGAAAATGAGATGAATGCGATGGCAAATCAAGGGTGGAGAGTTGTAGCCGTAACACATTGTCCTGCCGCTGCATGGGCGAAAGATACGGTAGTTGTAACCCTTGAAAGAAGCAAAGGATAAGGAGGACACAGTTCATGCAGCAGCTGCCCATGCTGGGCGCGGCCTACTACCCGGAGGCCTGGCCCGACGATCAGATTCCCGCAGATATCGAGAAAATGAAGCAGGCCGGCATTCACGCCGTCCGGATCGGTGAATTTGCCTGGCACAAAATGGAGCCGAAAAAGGGCGAATATCACTTTGAATGGCTGCATAATGTGATCGAGCAGCTGCAGCAGGCCGGGATTGCCGTCATTCTCGGCACCCCCTCTGCAACGCCGCCCATCTGGCTGGAGGAGCTGGATCCCGAAATGCGGCTCCTCGATGATGTCGGGCTGCGGCATGACCACGGTGGCCGCCGGCACTGCTGCTCCAACAACCCCACCTATCGGCAGTATTCCGTGCGCATTGCAGAGAAAATGGCGCAGGCATTCGGCTCCCACCCCAATGTGATCGGCTGGCAGATCGACAATGAGATCGCCGCCTTTGATTACGGCTGTTTCTGCCCCCACTGCGTGGAGAAATTCAAGGCTTACCTGCGCAGGCGCTATGGCAGCATTGATGCGCTGAATGAAGCGTGGAATCTGGATCTGTTCAGTCAGGCCTATGACTCCTTCGACCAGATTCCCCAGCCGAAGCCCCACACATGGCATTCTCCCCATCTGAAATTCGAATGGGCCACCTTCCACGCAGACTCCCATGTGGAATTTATCCGGTTGCAGGCAGATGTGCTGCACCGCTACACCCATGCGCCGGTGGGCACGGATATGATGCCGGTATTCAATCAGGACTATGAGAAAACCACCGCGTTTCTGGATGTGGTGCAGTACAATCATTATGATGACGAGAGCAGCCTGAAACGGGAGATCTTCTGGTTTGACTACATGCGCGGTCTGAAAGACCGCCCCTTCTGGGTCACGGAGACGGCCACCTGCTGGAACGGAAGCACCTCCACCCCCAGCAACTTCCGCCGGGAGGGCTTCTGCAAGGCAAATTCCTGGCTGCCCATCGTGCTGGGTGCGGAAGCCAATTTCTACTGGCTCTGGCGGCAGCACCGGGCCGGCCACGAGCTGATGCACGGCGCGGTACTGTACGCCTCCGGCCGGCCGATGCACATTTTTCACGAAGTACAGGCGCTGGCGGAAGAATTCCGGCGGTGCGGCGATTTCCTGACGGATACAAAAGTGACCACCGATGCCGCACTGATGGTATCCTCCACCTGCGATTATCTGATGAAGCAGCAGGAAGTAGTGTGGGAGGAGGGCTCCCACCAGTGGGAAACGGCCTACACCAAGCGGCTGTACCGCTTTTATGAGCCGGTGACCGATGCCGGACTGCGCTGTGACATCATCCCGCCGAGCCGGGATCTGTCCCGATATCGGCTGCTGTTCACCCCCTTCATGCTGACCATGGAGGATGGGGATCTGCAACAGCGGATCGAAAACTGGGTGCGCGGCGGCGGAATCTGGGTTGTCGGGCCCATGACGGATATCCGCAACACCATCGGTGCCCACTATATAGACCGGGAAACCGGCATTCTGGAGAAGCTGACCGGTGCCACCATGGTCTATCAGGTGCCGGACACCTACGATCACCTTTCCTGCGAGTGGGAGGATGGGGCGCCCCTTGCCACCGACACATGGCTGGAGCTGTTCGATGTGCCCGAAAACGCCCGGATTCTGGCGCGTGTGACCGGCGGATACTCCGCCCTTACGGGCCGGGCGCTGATTTTCGAGACGGCGCTGGGAAAAGGAAAGATCATCACCCTCGGCACTCTGCCAAGAGGGGCCGATATGACCCGCCTGATCGGAAGTCTTCTGGCGGAAGAGAGCATTCCCGCTTTCGCCACCACTGGAAAAATTGCCGCCGCCCGGCGGACAGGGCCCCATGCGCGGGGTATTTCCGCCGCCGAATACGATGGAAAACCGGGCACCCTGCGACTGGGCCGGCCCCACATCGATCTGCTGACCGGTGAACTGATGGAAGAAACCGCAGAATTTACTCCTTATCAGGTACGTATTTTGCAGGAAATCGAATAAAACGGCGACAATTAGCGGGTAATGAAAATCTCCGCAATTGTTCCGACCATCCAGTGCAGGGGGCGGCGCCCTCGACGCCCCTTTGCTGCATCCCCTGCCGCACCCATTGTCACCTTCGGTGACGCTTCCGACCCTGCGTGCCGCCGGGCCACCTTCCCCGAAGGGGAAGGCAGAGGGCCGATGTGCCTCAATCGGCCCCTACAGAGCGCTCATAAACACACGTCATTGCGAAATAAGTGCGCACACTGGTGTGGCAATCCCCCTGTTCTTCCGGACGGCCGGAAAAGCAGGGGGATGTTACTTCTAACCGTGGGATTGCCACAGTGGCTATTGCACGGGTACGCGATTGAGGCGGATGCCTCGGTCTGCAGAGCCGGTACAGAAAAACAGGTATCCGCCATGCAGGTGCATTCCGTTCCAAAGGCCGCCCACGGCAGGGGTCGTGTCGAAAATCGGATATGCGTGGTCAGAAAAATGCTGCTGCGTCAACTGTCTGACCGGTGTTCCGTCCGAGATCACCGTGGCTGGGCAGTAGACCTCACCGCCCGTCAGCTCATTGGTCTGGCAACTGATGACGATCTGCCCCGTGGGCAGCTCCACGATATAAGGTGCCGCGCAGGCGGTGCCTTTTTTTGTGGCCTGCATCACCGTCACCGGCTTGGACCAGTTTTTTCCATCCTCCGACCAGATCAGCTGAATGCAGAATCGGTCATCATCAGACTTGTTAAAGGCCTCCATAACGCAGACATATTCGCCCGTAGACAGCTGCTGCCAGACGGGCATACCGTCCCGGGAGCCATGGAGCCGGCCCACACTGGCAACGGTGCGGTTTGTCCACACGCCCGCCACCGGATCCCACTGCTGATACTCAATGTTCTGCTGGCTGGTGACATTGGTGCTGTCATTGGCGTAAAAACAGGTCAAATACCCGTTCATCATGCCGAAATGGGGTTCCCAAACACCTCTGAACGCACCGTCCGGCTCAACATTTTCGTAGACCGTGGAGTGATGGACCCAGCTCAGGCCCCCATCGGTGCTGGCGCTGACCTGAATGGAGGAATAGAAGCTGCCATCCTCCCGATGCTCCGTGGAGCGGAAGCCCAGATAGAGCGTGCCATCCTCCGTCTGTAAGAAGGCGGCGTTGGCCGTGCCGGGATGATCGCCGCTGGCATGCACCCCGGGTGTCCAGGTCAGGCCGTCATCGGTGCTGTGGGAGACGAACATTCCGTCATAACCCAGCAACAGTGTGCCGTCATGCAGGGTATAGAGTCTGGGGTAGCCGCCATAAATACCGGTATCGATCAGTTCTCCCCGCTCCCATTGCAGCATAATCTTCTCTGCTTCGGTCGGCTTTATTGCGGCGGTGGTGAAATCGCCCCCCTGCCCCGTACACCCGGCCAACAGAAGCAGGGCGACCATCGCAGAAATCATCCACTTTCTCACAGCTTTTTCACCTCTTTGCATATCTTTCCGTCTTCCATGTACTGCCGCAGGCAGTACCGCTCGCCCAGAATCCGGACATCCTCCAGCGTGAAGGGCTCCCGTGTCATAGGTTTGAAGTTCACCTTGCCGTCTTCCACCCGGATCCCGGCCCAGTAGCGCATAAACAGGGAAATCCATGTGGAATGGAAATACTCGTGATAGGGCGAGAAGCTGGCCCCATCGGTGGAGCGGTAATGCTCCGCGATTCGGGGCAGGCTCCGGTCGCCATAGGCAAAGTGCAGCTGGGTATAGCGGTCAAACAGGTTCAGCCACAGCGATTGCCACTTTTCGTCCTCTTCTGCCGCGCCTCCCAGCGCCTCCAGCACAAAGGAGGTAGCAAAAGGCCATGTGGGGCCGTTCCAGCAGCAGTCATAGTAGTGCGGCTCCCGCTCGGACGAGGCCGTAGGCCCGGCGATGCAGTTGTCAAACCAGTACATGGGGCTGTCCCTGTCCACGGAAGCCACGGGAAAATCGGCGGTAAAGGGGCCACCGGGCTGCAGATGCTCCAAAATTCCGTAATACTGCTTTCCGCAGAGCTTCCAGAGCAGGGGGAAGAACCCATCGTAGCACTTGCTTGCATCGCACTGGCGCAGAGTTTCCGGGTCGCAATCAAAGAAAAACTGCTTTTCTTCATTCCAGCACAGCTGCCGCAGCCGCTCCAGTGTCTGTTTCCCGTAATTTTCCAGCAGGTGCCGGTCTTCCTCCAGGCCCAGCGCCCGGGCCATGCGGGCGCAGGCGATCAGGTTTGCCGTATGCAGCACACATTCGTCCACTCGATGCAGCCTGGCATGGGGATAGCCCTGCCAGGCCATCTCATTGTCGTGCCGCCAGTCGTAGGGCGGTTGAGTGAACTGGTAGAAAGAGGGCTGGTATTCCGCCCCGGTACCCCAGCTGCCGGTCTGCACCGGCAGTTTCCCGGGACCCTCGCTGTCGCATTTCCAAAGGGCGTAGCTGCGGCAGGAATCATACATTTCCTCCAGCAGCTGCCGGTCGCCCCGGACGCTATACAGATTCCACACCGCCATGGGCGTGGCCTGAATGTAGCCGCGGCTGTTTCCGGCATCGTTTTTCCAGTTGCGCAGCTGGGAATAGGCGGCCCGGGGCTGCTTCATCCACTTCATTTCCTCCACCTGCAAGGGAATGGACAGCCCCACCGGCGCACCGAACCAGTAGCCAAAGGGTGACTCATACACGCATTCATCCGCAAAATCATGATCCGCAATGAGATCTTTCGGCGTGTGGATGCCCCTATAGATCACGAAATACCGATAGTAATAGATTTTCAGCATATCCGCATCATCGGTTTGCAGCGTGGGCACGTTGCGCTCCATCCAGTTATTGAAGCGCTCCTGCGCCTGCCGGAAGGGCTGCGCCGTTTCCAGCGCCGCCTCCACCCGGCGCAGGGCCTTCTCCGCCCCATCCGGGTCGAAGGCAAAGCCGTAGCGCAGTGTCACATGGCCGTTGGGGGCGATGGTTTTGCGCGCCACGCTGCCGCCGCCTGCCACCGTGGCCGCCGCGAATCCGGTCAGTCGGTACTCCCGCCCCAGACTGCCGGGCAGAATTTTTGCCTCCACCCGATAACAGCCGGGTTCCAGCGCCGCAAAGGGCACCCGCAGGGAAATTTCCACCTCTACCGGCTCTCGCCGGTCGTTGAACAGCTCCAGCTCTCCGAGAAAGACATCTCCTTCCAGAAAGCATTTTGTCTCCTTTACGCACAGGGTGCCGGATTTGGGATAATATTCCTCCTCCACGGCGCTGCGGTAATAGGTCTCCATCCACGCCGGTGTCCACCGGTTGCGAACCGGCGTAAGGCACTGGGCCTTTGCGTTCATGGTGATTTGCAGAGTCAGCACATCCGTCACATCGATCTGGTGCCCGATGGCGATGATGCCGGGCAACCCCGGAGCCGGCGGGTCCCAGTTTTCCGCGGGAAGCACCGCCATTTCCTTCTTGTAGTCATAGATTCGCTGACGGCCCATGGTGTAGATATTGCGGCCGATCACATCACTGCGGCAGGAATTCTCCAAAAATCGATTATAATTCATACTATCTCCTTTCCCATGAACCGGCTGCGGGGGGCGGCAGGCACGCGGTTTTCAGTCCTGCTCGATGGCGGCAGGGGCTGCCGTGATCTGGCGGATGACCTCGGGGTCAAATTTCAGGTTCCGGTCGTAGTCATACAGGCCGTTGACCTCCTGCTCCACATCGTAGAGCTGGGTGTAGCAGAAGCCCATGATGTACGGCTGATTCAGCAGCGCGGCGGTCAGGCCACGGTAGCGCTCAATGAACTCCTCCATGGTCTTCGGGCCGTCACCATAGCCCCACGCATCGGCGTGTTCCCGGCTGGTATCCCACTTGATGCCGCCAAATTCGCTGATAAACAGGGGCAGCCCCTTGCGGTAATGCTGGCGATGGGGATGGTTTTCCAGACCGGTGGTGTCCTCCGGGAAGTTTTTATAGCAGTTGTTGAAGCCCTCCGGCCACTGGTCGTAGTTGTGGATATCATAGATATCGGTGATCACATGGTAATTGCCGGAAGTATCGATGCAGGGGCGGGTAGGATCCAGCGCCTTGGTGACCTTGTAGATATTTTCCAGAATTTCATTGATCTGGGGTCTGCCGCAGTAGTCCCATGTCTCATTGAAGGGGCACCAGCCGATGATGGCCGGATGGTTGAAATCCCGCTGTACCGCTTCCATCCACTCCGGCAGGAAGCGCATCAGCGCCATGGGATTGGAAAGATCCAGCCCCCAGTTTGCATGCTCGCCCCAGACGAGATAACCGGCCTTGTCGCAGTGATACAGGAAGCGCTGCTCGAAGATTTTCTCATGCAGGCGGGCACCATTGAAGCCCAGATTCATGGAAAGGCGGATATCCCGCTGCAAAATTTCATCGGAGGGGGCGGTGTAGATGCCGTCCCGGTAGAAGCCCTGATCGAGGATGGTGCGCTGGAAGACGGTCTTGCCGTTGAGCTTGAATTTATAGCCGTCGATTCTGACTTCCCGCATACCGGCATAGCTGCTGACCCGATCTTCGCCGTATTCAATGCGGATATCGTACAGGCGGCCATGGCCACACTCCCACAGGTGCAGCTCGCTGACGGGCAGCTCCAGATGGTTGCTGTCGCCCCAGACGGTGGCGCTGGCGGTGCCGACCTGCTTCCCCTCGTACAGCGCGGTGAAGCGGATCTCACCCTCGCCTGCCACCTTGCAGTCAATGTGGAAGCACTGCGCTGCCAGATCGGGGTAGTATTTGACTTCCTTGACATAGTTTTCCGGAACAAATTCCAGCCACACCGTCTGCCAGATGCCGGTGGTGCGGGTATAGACGCAGCCGTAGGAGTCGTAATTGCCGCACTGCTTGCCCACAGGCTGCAGGCCGCTGCGGACATCATCGATGGCGCACACCACGATGGTGTTGTCTCCCTCATGGACATGCTCCGTAATGTCCACGCAGAAGGAAATATAGCCGCCGATGTGTGTGCCGGCCTCGGTACCGTTGACATAGACATGGGCCTCATAGTCCACGGCGCCGAAATGCAGCAGGGTTCTTCCCTTCAGCTGCTGCGCTGTCAGGCTGACCGTGCGGCGATACCAGACCGCATTCATGAAATCCTTGCAGCCGATGCCGCTGAGCTCGCTTTCCGGGCAGAAGGGCACTTCAATGGTGTGGACGAAGCTTTTTTTCGCCGCGTCATTGTCCAGGTATAGTTTCCGATCAATACCGCTTTTGCCAAAATCGAAGGCAAAATCCCATTTTCCGTTCAGATTGATCCAGTTTTCACGTTCAAATTGGGGATTAGGGTGTTCCGGTCTGTAAATCATAGCAAACAGGCTCCTTATTCTGTATTGTTTTTTGTGCAATTTATCCCGCACAATCACTTGTGTTTTATCACAAAACGGTATAAAATGAAATAGCTAAAACGATCGCACAAGTGAGGATTTTCGTCATATGGAAAAAACCGAAAGCTTTCTGCTGGATGAATCCGTTGCCCGGCTGCCCTTTTATGTGGAGCTGGCCGGAATCACCTTCCCTACGCCCAATTATGACATTCTGCGTGAAAGCGCCGAAATCTATGTGCTGGAATATGTTATCAGCGGCAGCGGCACCGTGGAGGTGGACGGGCAGGTCTTTCACCCGACCGCCGGAGATGTATACCTGCTGCCCCGGGGCAGCCGCCAGCATTACTACGCCTCCAGAGAGGATCCCTTCCACAAAATCTGGATGAATGTCGGCGGCGACCTGTGCCCCCAGCTGCTCCGGCTGTACGGGCTCTCCGGGAAATACCATTTTGAGGGGATCGACCTGCGCCAGCAGTTTGAGCGTTTTCTGGACATCTGCCGGGATCGCAGCACGGATCAGGCGGAACAATGGGATCGGTGCAGCCGGGTATTTCTGGAAATCATACAGGGTCTGTCCCGGCACATTGCGCAAAAGCCTGTCACCAACGTCTGTGCCGTCCGGGCCAGAGATTTCTGTGACCGCAGCCTGTACCAAAAAATCGCAGTCCGGGATGTGGCGAAGCATGTGGGGCTGTCCGTTTCCCAGCTGAACCGGCTGTTCCGGCTCAGCTATGACTGCACCGTGTATGCCTACATTCTCAGCGGCAAAATCAGCATCGCAAAGACCCTGCTCTCGGGCACCTCCATGCCCGTCAGCGAAATTGCGTTCCTGCTGAAATTCGCGGACGAACACTATTTTACCAACATTTTCAAGCAAAAAACCGGCATGACCCCCACCCAATACCGCAAAGGCAACTGACCGGCCTGCCGCGAAGCCGGTGC
This sequence comes from uncultured Oscillospiraceae bacterium, assembly GCA_964564605.1. Taxonomy (GTDB): domain Bacteria; phylum Bacillota; class Clostridia; order Oscillospirales; family Oscillospiraceae; genus Faecousia. Next base: position 50,536 of record CAZMBL010000003.1, on the reverse strand, counting down.
AACAGGCCGATGTACCGCAATCGGCCCCTACAGGCGGTGCAAAAAATTAGGCAAACCGGCATTCCGGCCTGTTGGCAGGCAGAAATGCCGGTTTTCTGTTCGGTCAGGCCAGTGTCAGGCCCGGGTTCAGGCTGGTCATTTCGGGGACATGATCGCAGGCTTCGCCGGTGAGCATGACTGTCCGCTTTTCGCCGGGCAGCAGGATGAAATCATTATCCTCGCAGCACAGCCCCGGCTGCTCCCGCATATGCAGCATCCAGACGAAGCGATCAGCTTCCAGTGTCAGCGCCGCGCGGCCATCGCCCCGGTTTTCCAGTTTGGCTGTGATCTTCGCCTCGGGCAGCTTCAGCTTGCCGAAGGGGGCGAAGAAATAGTGATTTTCATTCACACAGACCCCGTCCTGCCAGATCTGCGCGAACAACACCGTCTCTTCCGGGTCAAAATCGGCGGCGAAATCCGAAAGCTCCACACATCCTACCCGCCGGACGCTGTTGGCCGGCACCGTATCCGACAGACTGCGCTCGCAGAGCACCCGGCCATCGAAGGTTTTGACCTCGCAGCGCAGGTCGATGCGCTGCGCCGCCATGGTATCATTGGCCACATGCAGCTCGATGGGTGTCGGATCGGTTTTATAATGGTGGGCATAGTCTTTCATACCGTCAAAATTCTGCACCTCATAGCCACGGAAGGAGACATTCAACGGTGCCATGGAGCGCTTGAGATAATAATACACCGGCCGCTTGCCTAGATAATAATCGATGACAGACCAGTTATGGATGCCGTAGGAGTCGCTCAGTGTCCACAGCAGAACGCCGGAGCAGCGGAACTTGCGGCAGCGCAGCTCATCATAGATATGGCGCATAATTTCCGCCTGAATGACCTGACTTTTCAGGATGTATTCCTGCACGCTCAGCCCCTGATGGCCGCCGAAATAGGTGTCCACAAACACATCCAGCAGTTTATGATCCTGACAGGAATTGGTGTGATGCTGCCACTGCTCGCTGCCTGGCCGCAGTGCGTCGGCACTGATGCACTTCCGGGCTGAGTCCAGATTCATGGCACCGATAATGCCAAACTCGCTGAGGAATTTGAAATCAAAATCCGTAAACCGCCACAGATCCAGATAATGCTCCCAGTCCGGCCGATGGGTGAAATGCCATGTGTGCTGGTCGCCCTCGTCATAGCTGTCCGCGGTGACACCGCCGTAGGGGCTGCTGGGGCGGTAGATCCGGTCGGGGCACAGCTGCTCCACCAGCTCCGGCAGCAACTGTTCATACAGCCGTCCGCCGTACCACGGATGCTCCGGATGCCACTGCTTGACGGAGCGGTACATCTCCTGAATTTCATTGTTGCCGGACCAGCCCACCAGACTGACATGACTGCGCAGCCGCTTGATGGCCAGCGTGGCCTCTCGGCGGATCTCCTCGTAATATTCCGGCACATGGTCGGGATAGAAGCCGCAGGCGAACATGAAATCATGCCATACCATAATTCCCAGCTCATCGCAGGTATCCATGAAGCAGTCGCTTTCATAGACACCGCCGCCCCAGACACGCACCATGTTCATGTTCCCCTCCGCCGCCATACGCAGCAGTGTACGGGTCTTTTCCTCCGTGATCCTGCCCAGCAGGCAGTCCGCCGGGACATGGTTGGCGCCCTTGCAGAAAATCCAGCGGCCGTTGATGGTGAAGGTAAAGCTTCTGGCCGTCTCGTCCAGCCTGTCCTCCCGGATGCAGACCGTGCGCAGGCCATGGCGCAGGGTGTAGCTATGCAGGGTGCGGCCCGTTTCATCCGCCAGTGTTACGGTCACGGTATACAGATAGGGGTCGCCGCTGCCATTGGGCCACCAGAGTCTCGGATGATCCAGCGCAAGCTCCGCACAGATCGTCTGCTCGCCGGGCGCATCGACGGAAACGCGCTGTTCCTGCGCGACCACAATCCCCTGCCCGCCGAAGCGGGGATCCTCCGACGCCGTAAACCGGGCGGTATAGGTGCCCCCGTCCAGAAATTCCGTCTGGGTGGAAAGCCGCAGGGTCACCTGCCGGGCTTCCGTAATTGTCTCCGCGTCAAATGCCGTGGTCACATACACGTCCCGGACGCAGGCAGCCGTGTAGCTGCGCAGAGAAACATCCTTCCAGATACCGCAGGTGGGCATCCAGATCGTCCAGTCCCAGCCGTAGACATACTGGGGCTTGCGCATCCACATTCTGTAGGGCTGATCATTGTTCCACGCATACCGGGCAAAGTCCAGCGGCTTGTCCTTCACGCTGTTCACACCGTCATCGATGCGGACGATCAGGGTATTCTCCCCCGCCGGCAGGAGGCCGGAAACATCGATGATTTTCTCCACGAAGGCGTTGTTATGGCTGCCGATATATCGGCCGTTGAGCCAGATATCCGCCGTCAGATCCAGACCTTCCAGCAAAAGCTCCGTTTTTTCTCCGGAAAAATCCACGGGAACCGTGAATTTCTTCCGATACCAGAATTCCTGCTGCTCCATCCATCTGCAATCGGCATTGTGCAGTTCCACCAGCGGCTCCGGTATCACCCCGGCCTGGGCCAGCGCCATATGCACATCCCCCGGCACCGGACAGGGAATGCCCTGCGTATCCAGCCGATGCTCCATGGCTTCCCGGGTACCCGTGCCCGTTTCCGTCCAGCACAGCTCCCACTGTCCAGAAAGGGAAAGAACTCTATTGTGCTGCATATTGTTCCACCTCTCTGCCGTGTTATTCCCGGACGACATGCCACTGCCGGGTATTGACATTTTCCAGCGTTACCTCCGCGCCCCGGATCAGCAGGCCGCAGTCCTCCGGCACCTCAACCGTGACCCCGGAGGGGGCCAGATCCAGCGCCGGCCCCTTCAGGGCCAGATTGGCCGAGGGCTTGCGGACATAGTCGATATTTCGCAGGGTTACATCCCGGATGTTACTGCCGTTGCCGACAATACCGATGGCATTTTCACCCATGCAGGTCACGCCATCGATGTGAACATTGCGGATGGCGCAGTCCGTGCCGGTATCCGGTTTCTGGGGTGTGGGCAGATGATAATCATGGCGCAGCGCCATCATCAGAATCGGCTCGCCGTTGCCCCACCAGTTGCCGGCCCGGATGCGGGTATCTAGGATCATGTTGCTGATGCGCACATTTTCCACAATGGCGCATTCATCATTGCACATGATGCAAAGTGCCCGGTTGCTCTCTTTTATGACGCAGTTGGAAATGGTCACATTGCGGATCTGGCTGTAGATATAGCCGATCACAATGGCCTTGGAGCAGCTTTTCAGCACGCAGTTGGTAATGACCACATCCTCGCAGGGCAGATCCCAGCTGCTGATGGCAGACAGGGCAATGCAGTCATCACCGCTGGAAATATGGCAGTCGGAAATCACCGCACCCTTACAGCTGCAAAGATGGATGCCATCGTCATTGGGCACGTTGAGGCTCGTGTCGATGGTCAGCCCCCGCAGCTTAATGTTTTCGCAACGGTGAAAGCTCAGTGTCCAGCAGGGAGCGTCCACAATGGTGATATCCGTGATGCGGACATTGCGGCTGTTGTGGAAGAAAACACACTGATTGGGGCGTGTCCCGATGGGATAGGTACACTCCGCCGCCTGCTCGGCTGTCAGGGGCACCTTCGCCTGCGGTACACTTATGACGGAGGTGTCATAAAAAGCGGTGCCGCTCAGGTCAATGGTTCCCTCGCCGGTGATGGAGACATTGTCCGCGTCCCGGTTGATAATCAGTGCCCGCAGCCAGCCCATCTCATTGTGGTAATAGTCCTGCTCCGGGTAATCGTTCAGATCGGTGGAGCCCTTGATCACCGCACCGGACTCCAGATACAGGGAAACGCCGTTGAGAATGATCGTGCCGGTCACAAAAACACCGGCAGGGACACACAGGGTCTGCTTCTGCCGGGCGCAGGCTGCGATGGCCCGCGCAAATGCCTGGGTGTTCAGCGTCACGCCATCGCCAATTGCGCCAAAATCCGTTAATTTCAACATAATGATTCTCCTTTATGTCATGATAACAGGGCGGATCTCGTCCCCGTCAAATTCCAGTTTGTCTATGCACAGCACCCGGTGACCCGGCTCCAAATCTCCGATGATCCGGCGGTGGTAGACGATCAGCCACTGATCCGTGCCGGGGATGTTGAGATAGCTGTGGTGGCCGGGGCCATCGGCTATGGGAGAGGACTCCAGAATGGTGTGCCCGACGGGGTCAATATGCAGCGGATCGGTGCTGCTGCTGGCGCACACATGGTATGTGCCGTTGACCCAGTCCCCTTCCGACCACATGAAGTGGTACACCCCGTTGCGCTTGAGCATGCAGGGCCCCTCCACATAGTGTTCCGGGGTCACGCTCTTGAAAACAGAGCCATCGGCATGGGGCACAAAGCCGTTCATCTCCTCGTTCATGACGGCCAGATTGCAGTGCTGCCAGCCGCCATAGTACAGATAGATGGTGCCATCGTCATCCTTGAACAGGTGGGCATCGATAGGCTGGGCATAATGGATGAATTTGTCCACCAGTGTCTTGCCGATGTGGTTGACGAAGGGGCCGGCCGGAGAGTCGGACACCGCAATTTCCAGTCCGCCAAGCTGGTCGTTGTTCTGGATATCATTGCTGGCGAAAATCAGGTAGTATTTTCCTCCCTTTTCAATGACCGTAGGGGCCCAGACTGCCCGGTGGACATAGGGATAGCCCGACATGTCAATGATATTCGGATGCTTTTCCCAATGGATCAGATCCTCGGAGGAAAATGCGTCCAGATTCAGCTGCTCGCCATAGGCGGAAAAGGATTTCGTCACATAGATATAGTACCGGCCCTCATAATAGCGGGCCTCCGGATCAGCATAGTAGCCGTCTACAATGGGATTCATTCGCCTGTCACCTCACCAAAATACAGATTGTTCGCCTGCAAAAGCTGCGCATGGGTCAGCCGTGGCTGTCCGCAGGGGATGCCATCCACCGAAGGATAACTGCCGCTGCCGGATATGGTCACAACATGGCCGTTGCCCAGCAGCAGCCGGGCCTGCGCGGCGCAGCAGGTGCCGGTCACATATTCCTCCTTGCCCGGGCACAGCGGGTACAGCCCCAGGACGCTGAACACATACCATGCGCTCATGGAGCCGTTATCCTCGTCCCCGGGGTAGCCCGTCTCGCCGCTGTGGAAGGCCTCCTCCACCAGACGGCGCACCCAGTAGGCCGTCTTTTCCGGGCAGCCCAGAGCAGAATACAGATAGGGAATGTGAAAGCTTGGCTGATTGGAAATACCGCACTGGCCGAAGCCCTTCTCCCCCAGTGCCTGCATCTCCGTCATTTCATGGATCTCGGCATGATATTTCCCCACGTCAAAGGTCGGCGGGGCGGCAAACAGATCATCCAGCTTCCGCAGCAGCTGCTCTCGGCCGCCGTAGAGCACCGCAAGGCCCTCCACATCGTGGTACACGCCGAAGGCATTCTGCCACGCACTGCCCTCGCAGTATTCATCCGCCCATTGCTCGGGGATAAATCCCGGTCTGCGGCTTCCATCGCTGTTCAGGCCGCGCAGGAAGCCCGCTTCCTCGTCAAAGAGCACCCGGTAGCCCCGGGCACGGCCCATGTATTGCGCCTGCAGATCGGTCTTTCCCAGAAGGCCCGCCACCTGCGCAATACCGTAATCGCAGTAACAGGCATCGAGCATATTGTTGACGCTCTCTCCGTACCGGTCGCAGGGCACATACCCCTGCGCCACATATTCCGCCACGCCCACACGCCCGTGGAGCCGGTCGCCGCTGGGAACATTGGCATTTTTCAGCATGCCATCCAGCGCAAGCGCCATCTGCTCCCGGGACAGCAGCCCCTTCACGGCGGCATCGGCCAGCACGCCGTCCACCAGTGTCCCGGGCATGATTCCCCGTTCGCCGGGGGACACCCACTTGGGCAGCCACCCCTCCTCCTGATAGAAGTTGAGATAGCCGGTCAGCATTTCCCGGAGTCTGTCCGGAATCAGCAGGGCAAACAGAGGATACAATGTTCTGCCGGTATCCCAGAAGCCGTTATCCGTGTACATGACTCCGGGGCGGGTGGTTCCGTCCGATGTACAGTAGTGAATCGGATTGCCGTTGTCGTCATATTCATAGAACATTCTGGGGAACAGGAAACAACGGTGCAGGCAGGAATAGAAGGTTTTCATCTTTTCCGGTGTATCGCTGATTTCGATTTTCGAGAGAAGGTCGTTCCATTTTTGCGCCGTCTGAGTCTTCAGACCGGCATAATCCAGCTGTCCGACCTCCCGGCGAAGGTTTTTCTCCGCCATCTCTACAGACAGGAAGGAGGTTCCCAGCCGCGCGGTCAGCTTCTGCCCCCTTGGCAGGTGGAAAGCGACGTTGATGCCAACGCCACGGCCGCTGCCGGACAGTCCCGGCTCCGTTTTTCCGGAGCGGTCTGTGATTTTGGTGGCCGCACAGTCAATGGGGCGGTCAAAATGCATGCAGAAATACAGCCGGAAATCCCGCCGGGTGCCATCGCCGGTGGCGTTAACCCAGCCGGTCAGACTGCCGGTCTCCGGCTCCAGGCGCAGGGATGTGTCACAGTCAAAGGGCAGCAACGCAAAGCGGGGGGTACTGTCCGTATCCCAGCGCAGCTCCATCACGGCGCAGCGGTCAGAGGCGGCCAGACCCATCCGGGCCTGATAGCGCTTGAAGTACAGCTCCATGTGTCCCGGTGCCAGCTCCGGCTCTGTAAAGCCGGAAGTTCGTTCATGCTCCAGCACATAGCTCTCCCCGCTCTGGGGCATGAAAACGAAGTGGCCGTAATCTCCCATCCACGGGCTGGGCTGATGAGTCAGCCGCACCCCCTCCGTCTGGCGATGGGTGGGATGATAGAACCAGCCGGCATCTGCCGCCTTTGTCTGGACGCAGAAATGGTTCATGCCGAAGGGCGCGGCCACCAGTGGCAGCGTATTGCCGCAGGAATAGCGCATTTCCGAAAAGGTGCCCTGCCGGATATTGACATATTGTGTATAATCGCGCATGATATCTCCTCCGGAATGGGTTAGGCGCGCAGATAGCGCTCCGTCACTTCCCGCAGCACTGCCGCGTTGCGTGCATCCGCCTGCGCCGCGGTTTCCGCCCGGGCAGACAGGTAGACCTTGATTTTCGGCTCCGTTCCGGAGGGACGCACCAGAATTTTGGTGTCCGCCGCCTGAAATTCCAGCACATTGCTCCGGGGCAGCTGCCCCTGCACGCCACTGCCGGTCAGATAATCCACCGTCTTTGTTACCGGCAGACCGGCCAGCATGGCCGGCGGCGCAGTGCGAAGCTTCTCCATGATGGATTGCATATTGTCCATGCCGTCCGCCCCTTCAAAGGTGAAGCTGGCCAGCTCATTGCGGAAATAGCCGTGTTTGCGGTAGAGTGCCTCCATTCCCTCGGCCAGGGTCATGCCCTGTGCCCGGTACCATGCGGTCATTTCGCAGCAGAGCATACTGGCATTGACCGCGTCCTTGTCCCGCACATGGGTGCCGGACAGGTAGCCGTAGCTTTCTTCAAAGCCGAAGATGTAGCGCCGGGACTGTCCCTGTGCTTCCAGCCGGGCGATCTGCTCTCCAATGAACTTGAAGCCGGTCAGCACCCGGCGAAGCTCCACGCCATACTCGGCCGCCACGGCATCGGCCATATCCGTAGAAACAATGGTGGTGACCGCCACGGGGTTTTCCGGCATGGTGCCCTGCGCCAGCCGCCTGCGGCAGATGTAGTCAAGCAGCAGCACGCCCATTTCATTGCCGGACAGGAGCCGATAGTCGTCGCCGTCCGGCACCGCAACGCCCATCCGGTCGCAGTCCGGATCGGTGCCCAGCAGCAGATCGGGCTTGACCGTGCGGCACAGGGCCAGTCCCCGCTCCATGGCCTCCCGAATTTCCGGATTGGGATAGGGACAGGTGGGGAAATTGCCGTCTGGCTTTTCCTGTTCCGGCACCACGGTGACATCCTCGATGCCGATTCGCCCGAGAATACCGGTCACGCATTCCAGCCCCGCACCGTTGAGGGGGGTATACACCACTTTCAGATCCGGCTTTTCTCCGCCGGACAGGCTCTGCGCCTGCACCGCGTCCAGAAACGCATCCAGACAGCTCTGCTGGATGGTTCTGATCAGCGGAGAAGATTCACAGTATCGGACATCCGCAAACATATCCACCTGCTCGATCTGCGCCAGCACGGCGGCGGCCACCTCCAATGTGATCTGGCAGCCGTCGCTGCCATAGACCTTGTAGCCGTTGTATTTTGCCGGGTTATGACTGGCGGTCACGCAGATTCCCATGCCGCAGCCAAGATGCCGCACCGCCCAGCTCAGGGCCGGGGTCGGCTCCAGACGGGGATACACCCACGCGGTGATGCCGTTTGCGGCCAGCACACGGGCGGCCTCCCGGGCAAACAGGTCGCTTTTGATGCGGCTGTCATACCCGATGGCAACACTTTGGGGCAGGGTCGTGGATTTGAGGTAATTGCACAGGCCCTGGGTCGCCCGGCGGATGACATAGATGTTCATCCGGTTGGTGCCAGCGCCGATCACACCCCGAAGCCCGCCGGTGCCAAACTCCAGATCGCGGTAGAAGCGGTCGAAGATCCCGTCCCGATCCCGATCGGGATCCAGTGCGGACAGTTCCGCGTGGAGATCCGGATCCACCACCGCCTTTTCCAGCCATGTTTTGTAAAGTAAATCAATGTTCATAGAAGCCTCCAATTTATCTGCATTTTCCCTGAGTTAACAGGTTTTTTCCGGTCAAATGCAGGTATTTTCCCATAAAATCCCCACATTTTTGGGAATTGCATGGGATAATACTTGACTTTGTCCCGTTTCGTTGTATAGTTAACTTAGTAATTTAGCTCTAATTTACTTCAAAGATTTGGGGGGATTTTATGCCAAACAAAATCCGAATGGCAGATCTTGCCGAGCAGCTGGGTGTCAGTGTAGTCACGGTGTCCAAGGCTCTGTCCGGCAAGGAAGGCGTCAGCGATACCATGCGTGCCAAAATCATCGAGCTGGCACAGCAGAGCGGCTACGTCCCGCTGCGCACCAAGCCCGAAAACAGGCAAGCTCCACGCAACCACAGCATCGGCATTCTCATCGCAGACCATTTTTTTGACACCAACTCCTTCTACGCCAGTCTCTATCGGCAGGTGGCAAAATGCTGCAGCGAGGAGGGCTATTCCGCCCTGCTGGAAATGGTCTCTCCGGCGGCGGAGCACAACTGCACCCTGCCCATGATTTTGCAGGGCAATAAGGTGGACGGTCTCATTTTTATGGGCGAAATCAGCCGGGACTACATGCGGGCCGTTATCCACTGCGGTCTGCCGTACCTGCTGCTGGACTTTTACGACGACGATCTGGACGCGGACAGCATCACCAGCGACAATGTGGCCGGCGGCTACCGGCTGACCAACCACCTGATGCAGACCGGTCGCACGCGCATTGGCTTCGTTGGCACCAAATCCGCCACCAGCTCCATTATGGATCGCTTTCTGGGCTATGCCAAGGTGCTGCTGCGGGCGAACATTCCCATCAACCAGGATTGGATTCTGGACGACCGGGACGAAAACGGGATGCTGATTCCCATCCGGCTGCCCAAGGATATGCCCGATGCCTTTGTATGCAGCTATGATGAGGTGGCCTACAATCTGATTGCGCTGCTGAAGCAGCAGGGCTACCGGGTGCCGGAGGATATCGCCGTGGTCGGCTACGATGATACCCATCTGGCGCAGGTCTGTTTCCCACGGCTGACCACCTACCGGGTCAACACGGAGGGCATGGGAAAAATGGTCGTCTCCCAGCTGATCCGGCGCATCACAGGAAAACACTGCGCCCGGGGCAATATTGTGATCAAAGGCGAGCTGATTCGCCGGGAATCCACCTGAACGGAGGTTTATATGGGAAAAATCGCACAGGCCGCGAAGGCACATTTACAGCAGGTCATTCTCCCCTTCTGGAAGGGGCTGCAGGATGACACCTTTGGCGGATACTACGGCTACATGGGGCAGGATCTTGTGCTGGACAAGGCCGCGGAAAAGGGCTGCATTCTCAACAGCCGCATTCTCTGGTTTTTCTCCGAGTCTGCCATGGCGTTGGAGGATCCGACTCTGCGTGATTACGCCGATCACGCTTACCGTTTTCTGACGGAGCATTGCCTCGACCGGGAAAACGGCGGCATTTTCTGGAGCATGACCCACGATGGCCGGCCGCTGGACACCACCAAACACACCTACAATCAGGGCTTCGCCATCTACGCACTGTCCGCCTACTACCGCCTGACCGGCCGGCAGGAGGCCATGGAAGAGGCGCTTCGCCTGTTCGATATCATCGAGCGGCACTGCACCGATGCAGTTGGCTATCTGGAAGCCTTCACCGCCGACTGGAAGCCGGAGTCCAATGAAAAGCTCAGCGAAAACGGGGTCATGGCAGACAAAACCATGAACACCCTGCTCCATGTATTCGAGGGCTACTCCGGCCTGTATCAGGCCACCGGCAACCCCGCCGTCGGCAAAGCAATGGAGAGAATTCTGACCATCTACGCCGAAAAGATCTGGTCACCGGATCTCAGGCGGCAGCTGGTATTCTTCGACAAAACCTACAATTCCATCATCGATCTGTACAGCTACGGCCACGATATTGAGTCCAGCTGGCTCATGGACTGGGGCTGCAATCTGCTGGGGCAGGCGGCGCTGACGGAGAAAATCTCCCAAATCGACCGGCAGATGGCCATCGCCGTCATTGAGGCCGCCTTCGACGGCCATTCTCTGGCCAACGAATGTGACCGGGGTAAGGTCAATACCGACCGGATCTGGTGGGTGCAGGCCGAGACGGTGCTGGGACTGATCAACCTGTGGAGCAAGTGCCCCGGCGAGACCAGATACCGTGATTACGCCGCCAATGCCTTCCGCTTTATCGAGAACCATCTGGTAGACCGGCGTCCCGGAAGCGAATGGTTCTACAGCGTGACCCCCTCGGGCGAGCCCATCCCCGGAAAGCCCATTTTGGAGCCCTGGAAATGTCCCTACCACAATGGCAGAATGTGCCTGGAAATTATGAGAAAGGATCCGGATATCTATGTGTAACATGCATCCGAAGTACGCCGAACTGAAGCAGGCGCAGGAGGCCCTGCTCTGCGCCAAAAACAGCCCCAGCGATTATTACAACGGCATCTACGACCGCTGGAAAAACCCGGTGCTGACCCGCGCCCATATCCCCGTGGAATGGTGCTATGACCTGAATCCTGCCACCAACCCCCATTTTATGGAGCGGTTGGGAGTCAACGCCGTGTTCAACTCCGGTGCCATTGAACGCAACGGGAAATACTATCTGGTGGCCCGCATTGAGGGCAACGACCGCAAGAGCTTCTTCGGCGTGGCCGAAAGCGACAGCCCGGTTGACGGCTTCCGATTCCAGGAAAAGCCCATTTTGCTGCCGGACACCTGCCCGGAGGAGACGAATGTGTACGACATGCGTCTGGTCAAGCATGAGGACGGCTGGATCTACGGCATCTTCTGCTCCGAAAGCAAGGATCCCCAGAACCCGGATCTTTCCGCTGCCGTGGCGGCCGCCGGTATCGTGCGCACCAGAGATCTGAAGCAGTGGGAGCGGCTGCCCAATCTTGTGACACTGCGCTCCCCCCAGCAGCGCAACGTGGATCTGCTGCCGGAATTTGTGAACGGAAAGTATGCCTTCTACACCCGCCCCATGGATGATTTCATCGACACCGGCAGCGGCGGCGGTATCGGCTTTGGCCTGTGCGAGGATATCACCCACGCCGTCATTGACGAGGAGATCATTACCTCTCCCCGGCGGTATCACACCATCACCGAGAGCAAAAACGGTGAGGGCGCGACCCCGATCAAAACCGAAAAGGGCTGGCTGCACATCGCCCACGGTGTGCGCAACACGGCAGCGGGCCTGCGGTATGTGATCTATGTGTTCGTGACGGATCTGAAGGAGCCGTGGAAGGTAATTGCGGAGCCCGGCGGCTTCCTGATCGCCCCCAGAGACTGGGAGCGGGTCGGAGATGTGAGCAACGTGGTATTCACCAACGGTGCCATTGCCACGAAAAACGGCGAGCTGTACATCTACTACGCCTCCAGCGACACCCGCCTGCATGTGGCCAGCACAACGGTGGAAAAAATGCTGGATTACGCCTTCAACACCCCGGCCGATCCCCTGCGCAGCCGGGACTGTGTGGCCCAGCGGTGCGCACTGATCGACAGAAATCTGGAATATCTGGCAAAGCAGTAAGATGCTTTCAGGTTGCAGCCCCGGTTCCCCGGGGCTGCTTTTTTCAGTAGTTTCTTAGTCGATGAAAGAGGGCAGCTCGTCTTTGGTGATTACATAATCGTGGTTATACAGTTCGCTGAGCGCCTCGGGATCATTCTGGTTGACGATGTGATCCGTGTGCCATGTCATGAACCATGTCCACGGGGTGGTCTGCAATTCCTCCGCCGTGGGGTTGGTGCCGCACTCGTGGAAGCAGTAGGGTTTGTCCGACTCGGTCAGCTCCGTCAGCTTTTCATACAGGCCGTGCTGCACGCCGCCGTTATAGCTGTCCGCGCCCAGAATATCGCAGTACGCGTCACCGGGATACCAGAGATTATACAGTTTGCCGTTTCCGGAGTATGGCAGCACCCAGATCAGATTGTTCAGGCCCCAATGCTCCGTATAGCGGGTGTACATCATCTGCCACAGCTGGGTAAAGGCCTTGGCTCCGCCCTTGCCCCACCAGAACCACTTGCCGTCAAATTCATGGAAGGGCCGCCAGATAACGGTCACCCCCGCTTCCTGCAGCTCCAGAAGCGCCTTCGCCGCCTTGTCCATGCCGGCGATAAAGGCTTCATTTTCCGGCGTACCCTCGGTTAGGGTTGCCTTCCAGTTTTCCACCGTGGTGTTCATGCAGTGGCTCCACTCGCCGCTGAAATCCGCGCCGGTGTGCCACATAATGGTCACAAGGCCGCCCTCGTTCCACCATTTGATGGCCCGGGCATTGACCCCGTCAAAGTCATCGTTCATATAGTCCAGGCCGCGGATGGCGGGGTATTTTCCGGTGTGGTCGAAGATGTAGTTCATCTCATAATCCGGGCTGCCCATCCAGGTAGACTCCTGCTGCGCGCTCAGGCAGTTGACGCCGCTCAGGGAACAGATGTAATCATACACCTTCTGGGTCGTCACATTGGCGTTGGGGTTAGACAGCTTGTTCTGCTCCTCATAGCCGTCCCCGGTCGGCTCCAGCGGTGTGGTGGTGCCGGCTGTGGTGGTCGGGTCGGCCGGGCCGAAACAGCCGGCCAGCGTCAGCAGCGCCAGCAGCAGGCAAAGCATTCCTGTCAGATATTTTTTCATTGCGGTGTCTCCTTTTTCTCCGGCATCAGGTTGCCACCATTGGTTCTGATCAGCTCCGCGTACCACGCGGCAGAGTCCTTGGGAATTCTGCGCTGGGTCGCGAAGTCCACAAAAATCAGGCCAAAACGATCCTGATAGCCCTTGTCCCATTCGAAATTGTCCGTCAGTGTCCATTGGAAGTAGCCACGGATGTCCGCCCCATCGGCAATTGCCTGCTCCATGGCCAGAATATAGCGATTGAGAAAATCGATGCGCTGGGGATCGTGTACCTTGCCGTCACAGCTGACCACATCCCGGTTGCACATGCCGTTTTCCGTCACATAAATGGGCAGCTGATAGCGCTCATAGAGCAGTCGCAGGCCCCAGCGCAGGCACTGCGGTGTGACCGGCCAGCCGTTGCCGGTGGTGGGGAAGCCGGGCTCCCGCTCCACATACCGGGGCTCGCCCTGTTCATCGGCCTCCAGCATGATGCCGTTGTAGATATTTTCGCCCATGAAATCCAGCGGCTGGCTGATCAGTTCCATATCCTCCGGGGTGATCTCGGGCAGATACCGGGCATATTTTTCCAGGCCGTCGGCCGGATAGTGCCCCAGAAAAACCGGATCGGAGAACCATGGCACATTCCATGTCCAGTTGCGCATGTCATCCGGGCAGCGGAACAGATACTTCCTGCATGCCTCGATATCCGCCGGGCTCTCCGTTTTGGGATACACCATGCCGCAGGTGGGGGCATAGCCAACCAGAATGGGCCGTTTGGCGTTTTGCCGCAGGGCGATCACCGCCGCACCGTGGGCCCGCAGCACATTGTGTACCAGACCGAACAACTGCCGATGGTCACAGGCCGTGCCCGGGGCGTGGTTGCCATGCAAATGGGCAAGGCCCGTGAAGCACTGGGGCTCATTGAAGGTGATAAAATGCTCCACCCGGTCGGAAAATTCCCGGCTGACCACGGCGGCATATTCGGCAAACCACGAAATGCTCTGCTCGTTGCCCCAGCCCCCCTGCTCCTGCAAAGCCTGCGGCAGATCCCAGTGGTATAGGGTGATATAGGGGGTGATGCCGTTTTTCAGCAGTTCATCGATCACTGCATTGTAAAACGCTACGCCGGCCGGATTGACCGGGCCGGTACCCCGGGGCAGAATGCGGGCCCAGCTCAGGGAAAAGCGATAGCCCCGGATGCCCATCTGTTTCATGATGGCGATATCTTCCTTGTACCGGTGGTAAAAATCGCAGGCGACATCGCCGCTCTCGCCGTTGGCAATGTGGCCGCCGTCATGGCAGAAGCGATCCCAGATGCTCTCGCCCTTGCCGTCCTCCTGCCACGCGCCCTCAATCTGATAGGCGCTGGAGGCGCAGCCCCAGACAAATTCTTCGTCAAACATATACGATCTCCTTACGAACCAATGACGCTGACCAGATAAAAGGGCACCACGTCATTATCATGACTCTCCACGATGCGGATCTGCACGGTGTGTTCGCCCTTTTCCAGACCTTCGCAAACCGTGTCCAGATACAGGCAATCGCCCCAGTCCTCCGTGAAATTGCCGTCGAGCAGCATTGCATGCCGACCGTCCACCGTAATCTGAGCGATGGGGGTGGGCTTTTGCACGGATTTGCGGTATTGCACCCCGACACAGGTGCCGGAAATTGTAAAGGTAATGCTATCGCCCACATGCCATGCGGTAAAGCCCCGCCGGAAAATCCGGGTAATATGCTCCTGCGGAGTCGGATCCGGCTCAAAGCCCGCAAGCACCGGCCGGGCGTTGTGATTTTGATAGCGTCTGCTACCCTCATAACGGTTTTCGGTCATGGGTGCGGGCAGCGCGGCCTCGCAAACCGGCTCTGCCGGCGCCAGACGGATTTTTTCCAGCAGGAAGCAGACCGCCTGCGCCACCAGGGCGTGGCCCGCGTCATTGGGATGCAGGTCATCGGGTGTAATGTCCCGATTTTTCATTTCACCCCGCTGCAGCGCGGCATACACCGTGTGCCGGATGCTGACCATGGGAAGCTGATAGTGCCGTGCCAGCGGCAGATGCTGCCCTTCGGCATTGCTGCCGGTGTCATAGCAGACATTGTTCATCAGCATCAGCGCCGTGCCGCTGCGGAGGATGGTGCGCAAAAGGCCCTCATAGGTTTCCCGGAAATGGGGCGTATCCGCATCGTTGACGGCAAACTCCGTCAGCACAAAATCCGGATGATACCGCAGCACATCCTCCTCCACCCGGGCCACACCGAACTGGGAGGTGGTACCCCCGATTCCGGCATTGACAAAGGTGATTTCCGCATTTGGAAACATCCCCCGCCACCAGCGGTATACCAGATACGCATAGCAGGTTTCCGGTGTGGAGCTGAGGGAGCCCTGGGTAATGGAGCCGCCCAGGAAGGCCACCGTCACCGGTTCTCCTGCGGCAGCTCTTTTCATGACAGCCTGAATTTTGCCCCAGCTGCCCCGATGGATGATGCCCTGTTCAAAATCGATCATGGTTCAATCCTCCCACACATCCGGAATTTCTTCGATAAAGGCCGCCAGCTCCGCGGCCATCCGCTCCGCTTCGGGGATGCGGATATGGCCATGGGTGCCGCAGCCGTTGTTGGAATACAGGAAATGATGGATCCGGGGATCCGCCAGCTCCCGGCACACCCGATCAATGGCCCTGTCCCAGTTTTCATGGTGATTGAGAATGGTGGTGGTCAAAATCACATGGGCATGGGGATAGAGCCTGCGCAGCTGCCGGATAAAATCCCGGTAATGGGCCCGCCAGTTGGCCGCCATAGGGCCATCGGGCTGCACCGCCATATAGTCTACGGGATGGTTGTCGTTCTGGCCGATGGCCACGACCACCACATGGGGCGTGTAGGCGGAAAAATCCCACTGCTTGCTGGGCACGATCTGATCATTGTACTGGATTTTATCGTAAATATACTCCATGCCCCGGTAATCCGGCGCGTGGAAATAGCCGGTGCCATCCAGCAGAGCGGCACCGCCCTGGGCGATATCATGCAGCTGGGCATTAAGCAGGCGGGCCGTGTGCCACGCATAGGAATGATAGCCGTTGGAAAGCTCCCCATTGTGGGGCGGATCGGGCTGGCCGCAGTAATCCACCGCCTCGGAAACCTCACCGGCGGACACGCTGTCACCATAGAACTCCAGCCGCCGCCGGGGAAGCGGGGCCGGGGCGCAAAGTGCGGCATCCGCCGCTACGCGCAGTCCATGCAGCTGCATCACATGGCAGCCATCCTGCCGCTTGAACAGCAACAGCTCATGCCATCCATCGCCCAGATTTTCTCCCAGTGTGTAGATCCGGCGGCCGCTTTCGGCCAGCTGGATTTTCGACTGAACGCCATCGATGATGACACCCACATAATTATCCCAGCAGCCACGGTAATTGGTGATCTCCGCCCGGACAAAGGAGCCGTTAAAACGAGTCTTCACACAGGTGCAGGCATAGATCCAGACGGGGTTTTCCGGGTCATCCCAGTCGATCCGGCCCATATATTGCAGCGTCGGGTCGCCGGCTTTGACAAGCTTTTCATTTATCATGGTATGTCTCCATTCCGGGGTTTCTAAGAAAGCGGACCTGCGTCAAGGCCCGCTTTCTGTTCTTTCATTCAGCGTCTGCCGAGGTCGGAATCGTCCCAGCTGACGCGGCTGTGTGTTTTGATATAGTCCACGATCTCATCGATCTGGGTGAAGGCCAGGCCCACATAGCTGTCCGCGCAGCCATAGTACAGGGCAATCTTGCCGGAGTCGGAATCGTGGATGGTGGCGCAGGGGAAGCAGACATTGGGCACGAAGCCCCGCTCCTCATACCACTTCTCGGGGGTCAGCAGGAAATTCTCGCAGCGATACAGCACCTTGGACGGATTGTCGATATCCAGAATGGCGCCGCCGATGGAATAGACGAAACCATTGCAGGTGCCACTGACACCGTGGTAGAACAGCAGCCAGCCCTCGCTGGTTTCGATGGGCGCGGCACCGCCGCCGATCTTGACGGACTCCCACCAGTTGCCGGTGCGGCCCATCACATGGCGGTGCTTGCCCCAGTAGGTCATATCCGGGCTTTCGCTGAGGAAAATGTCACCGAAGGGGGTGTGGCCGGAGTCGGAAGGACGGGAGAGCATCACATAATTGCCGTTGATCTTCCGGGGGAAGAGAACCGCGTTACGGTTGAAGGGGATGAAGGGATTTTCAATGCGGACAAACTTCTTGAAATCGGTGGTCTTGGCCACGCCGATGGACGCTCCATAGAAATCACCGCACCAGATGATGTAATAGGTGTCCTCCACCTTCACAAGGCGGGGGTCATAGGCATACACAGGCATCCACGGATTGCCGTTTTCATCTTCGAAGGCAATTTTTTCCTTCTCGATTTCCCAGTGGATGGCATCGCTGCTGTGCCCCAGATAGATATAGGGAATGCCGTTGGTCTGTTCGCCCCGGAACACACCGATGAACTTGCCTTCATAAGGCGCCACGGCGCTGTTGAAAATCCGGGCCACCCCCTCCACGGGGTTGCGGTCGATGATGGGATTTTCATCATACCTCCAGATGGGTGCGCCCGTCAGGCCCTCGGGCTTATCCTGCCACGGAACATTGGGAACTGCGGGGCTGTACATTTTTACCTTGGTCATGGTTTCCTCCAGTCCGGCGGCTTTGCGCCGCCATGGTTAGTCAGGTTTTAATATTGTTTATTGATAATACCACTTCTGCGCCTCTTCGCTGCCCGCTTCGGGCTTTGGCGAATATTTGCGCAGGATACGCTCCATGGGGTATGTGAGAATGTAGAGCATCAGCCCCGGGAAGATCAGAATCCCCCACGGCATCAGATACAGCCCCAGCAGCGTCACCAGCAAAAGCAGAAGCAGCAGTATGGTCGAAATCAGGTGGCGGAACATTGCGATCGCCGTCATGCGAAACAGCTGAAAACCGGTCAGCCGGAACCGGGAAAGGAAGGGAAACAGATACATTCCGTTTCCGATCACAATCAGGATCATCAGATAGAACACATACAGTAGCATCAGGCTGCCCTGTGTCTCGTTGCCAAAGAAATAGGCGCAGTCAAACATCAGAAACAGCAGCACCAGCACATACACAATGGTAAAGGCGCAGCTCTGGCGGAAATTCGCGCGGAAGGATTTGAAAAACTCCGGGATGATTTTGCCGGTATTGTGCCGGACGGCCTTGGCCATTGCGTAATAGGCGGCTGTTGTGGCGGCTCCGGCGGTAAAAATCGGGATGCTGCAAACGACCCACAAAATGCTGATCAGGATAAAGTCCCACAGCCGGTTCATAAACCGGGCAAATAATCCGTCGCTGTCAAAAAAGCTTTGCAAACAGCGTCCTCCTTCGTGCTTTGGAACAGGCCCGCACCCGTGGTTTCCCGCAGGTACGGGCCTGCCCTCAGTCAATTATTGTTTCGGAAACGGCTCATCAGCCAAGCATTTCATCCAGCTTATTCTGGACTTCCTGTCTGTAGGTTTCCTGGAACTGGGCAGCGGTCATGGTGCCGGTGAGCAGCTCAGGCAGCTTCCATTCCAGACCCAGCGCGCCGTACAAGTCGTAGTTTTCCTTGGAGCCCAGCTCCTTCATGATGGCAAAGTTCTCTTCCTGCAGGTCGGGATCCTTTGCGGTAACGGCATACCACCACCACAGAGCTTCCTTGTCGTCGCGGATGGAGGTGTCGCCCATGTACCAGTTGTTGTAAGCTTCCCAAACGTTGTAGACCAGCTTGGGATCCTCAACACCGTAGGGGATGATGAAGTAGCTGGCGGTGCCGCCGCCGACCATCTTGCCGCCATTGGTGTCCTTGTTGCCGCTGGGGCCGACAGGCCACTGGACATAAACGGTGTCGAAGTTCAGGGTGGTGCCCACGGAGCCGTCCCAGTCATAGTCGGTACCGGTCATCCAAGCAGCGGAGACCCAGAATCCGATGTTGCCCTTGCGGTAATCGGTACGGCTAAGATCATACCAGCCATCCTGAGAAGGATCGACGGGCTTGGCGACCTTGTACTCGTTGTACAGCTTGTAGATGAAGTCCAGAACCTGACCGGTCGCGGCAGAGCTCAGGGTCTCCTCGTCAGTCGCAGCGATGGTAGCGCCGTTGGACATCAGCAGGCCGGGCAGATAGTCATCGATGAAGCCATCGAAGCCGTACTGGTCGGGCTCGCCGTCGCCATCGGTGTCCTTGGTCAGCTTCCGGCAGTATTCCACGAACTTATCCCAGGTCCATTCGCCACGGGCATACAGTTCACGGGGATCTTCCAAGTTGGCCTCTTCCAGCAGCTGCTTGTTGAAGGCCAGAGGATAGGTATCGGCGACCTGGTTCTCCGCCTTGACAGAGTACATCAGGCTGGCCTTGCCATCGCCCAGATCCAGATAGCTCATGATCTTCTGATCGCTCAGAATGTCCGCATCGGCGGGCAGGACGGTCTTCAGGTCAAGAGCCAGACCGTTGGTAACAGCGGAGATACCGGCGGCGGGGTCAACCAAATACAGGTCGCACTCGGGGGTGCCGGCCAGCACGGAGGTGTTGATGGACTCACGGACGCCGTCCCAGGTCAGGTCAACGAACTCGATGTTGACATTGTAGGTCTTCTCGATGTACTCGACGACTTCATAACGCATCTGATCCTGCACGGTGCCGGCATAGGCGGGGTCATCGGTGGGATCATCATCGTTGCTGTCATAGTGCCACTCCCAGTGAACACCGATGGTGATGGTTCTTCTCTTGCTGGGATCGACAGGATTGGTGGGCTTGTCGCCACTGGTCGGATCCTTGCTGCTGGGGTCGGTGGGGTTTGTGTTGTTGCAGGCCACCAGAGAGACAAGGGTCAGCACGGCCAGAACAAGCGCCAGAATCTTAGTAAAAAGCTTCATGCGTAAATTCCTCCTTGATTGTAAAGTAGAATGCGGGACTATGCGGATGGTTACGCGGCTGTGCCAATGTAGACAGCGTAGACCGTCCAGTCAGCCTTCGCCTCGCACTGGATGCGGCCGCCCCATGTAGAGGTGTCTTCGCCCAGAACGGCGGCGATGTCTTCATAGGTGATCTGGCAGATGCCACCGTCGCAGCAGGCGGCGGTATCCATACGGGTCCAGCCGTTGGCCGCATCGGGCAGAACGATCCACATGGAACCATCGGTAGACTCATACTGAATGGTGATCACGGCACCGGGAACCATCAGCGGCACCCACTGATCAGCAGCGGAGCCCACATCAACCTGCCCCCAGCCGGCGCCGGAGATGGCGGAGCCGTCCAGCAGGGTGTTGCCCTTGGTATTGACCATGGGCATGCAGATGGAAACGGAGTAGACCTCCCATTTGGCCTTCGCCTCGCACTGGATGCGGCCGCCCCATGTAGAGGTGTCTTCGCCAAGGATGGAAGCAATGTCCTCATAGGTGATCTGGCAGACGGAACCATTGCAGCGCGCGACAGCGTCCAGACGGGTCCAGCCGTTGGCCGCATCGGGCAGAACGATCCACATGGAACCATCTTCAGAGGTGTACTGGATCTCGATCACAGCGCCGGGAACCATCAGCGGCAGCCACTGCTCGACAGCGGAGCCCACATCAACCTGGGCCCAGCCGTCGCCGGAGATAGCGGAACCGTCCAGCAGGGTGCTGTTGCCGGTGTGTACCAGGCCGGAGTTCATGCCGACCTTGATGCTGTAAACTTCCCACTTTGCGCTGGCCTCGCACTGGATGCGGCCGCCCCAAGTGGAAACGTCCTCGCCCAGAACGGCGGCGATCTCTTCATAAGTGATCTGCGCGATATTCTTGGAGTTGTTGGTTCTGGCCGTCTGCTGCTCAATCCGCATCCAGCCTGCGCCGGAGTCGGGGAATACCAGCCAAATGTCGCCGCTTTCGGAGCTGTACTCGATTTCGATGACAGCGCCGGGCACGAACAGGGACGCGAAGTCGGGCACGTTCTTGCCGGTGTCGACCTGGGCCCAGCCGTCGCCGGAGATGGCGGTGTCAAGCAGCACGGTCTCGTCCTTGATGTAGAACAGGTTGGACATATCCTTTGCCGCATTGAAGGCATCGGGGCCATCGAAGGTCACGCTTGTGTCGGCTTCGATCAGGTTGCCCTCAGCATCCAGAAAACGGATGTCATCGATGAGCAGGTTGGCATTCTTGGCGCCCTTGTCCAGACCGTTGTCGTCCATCAGGGTGATCATCATGATGTTCTTGTCACCGGTGAAGACTTCGCCACCGGCGGTGTCCAGCTGCGCAACGCAGGACTTGGGGTTCTTCTTCTCCATGTAAATGGACCATGCGTGGGTACGCTCGACAAGATCGGCACCGGTCCAGGTAACGATCGTACCGGAAGCGGCATAGAACTTGCCATCGGGGTGCTCCAGACCCATGATCAGTTCAATGGAAGCGACCTTGCCGGCGTTGTCGCCCAGCAGGCTGGAAATGTCAAAGGCCACATAGGGAACCTTGCCGCTGCCATTGATAACCTTCAGAGCCTTGTCACCGTTGTAATCAACGACTTCAAGGGAAGAAGCATCCGCGTTGGCCTTGCCGGAGTAAATCTGGACAAAAGCCATGTTCCCATCCTTGAAATCGATGCTGGCCGGAGCTTTCGGCTCAGCGGGCTCGGTGGGAGCGTTGGTGGGGGGAGTCGTCTGGCCCTGTGTGGGAGCATTCGTACTGGGGTCAGGCTGGGTGGGGTCACTCTGGACACAGGCTGCCATGGAAAGCAGCATCATGAGGCAGAGCGCCATTGCGATCAGTTTCTTTGCGTTCACTTTGTCAGTCCTCCTTGATTTTGTTTCATTCTAAAAAAGGGGTGCCCGTGAAGTTTCTCCCATTTTCATGGGCACCCCTGTTTTACGGCTTTCAGGGCAGGGGTAAACGGATCATCCGACGATACCGCTTCGCTCCACGCCTTCGATGAAATACTTTTGCAGGAAGATGTATACCAGAATGATGGGCAGGATCATCAGGATAATGCCCGCATCCAGATACAGCTGCTGCACAACACGGTCCATGATCTTCAGCTGATTTGCCACATTGCCCATCAGAGAGCTGATGCGGATGCCGATGGAGTCCGCAGAGTTATAGACAAACAGTCTGGCGAAGAAGGTATCATTGTACTGCCAAACCATGGAGAACACCGCCACCGTGATCACAGAAGGTGTGGCATTTCGCAGCATGATGTGGAAGTAGGTGTACCATGTACCGGCACCGTCTACAAAGGCCGCTTCCTCGATCTCCTTTGGCAAGCCGCGGAAGAACTGATTGAAGATGTAAATATAGAGGCCGGAGCGAAGACCTGTGCCAAACAGCGTCATGATATACATGGGCGTTGTTTTGTTCATCAGGGATATCGGGCCGCCGAACAGCAAGGTGCAGATGCCCAGCGGATCGAAATTCTTGAAGGTCATGTACAGCGGCAGCATGATGGTATGGGTGGGAATGACGATCATCACCACCACGCAGCCGAACAGCAGCTTTTTGAAGGGGAAATTGAATCTTGCGAAGCCGTAGCCGACCATGGAGCATACCAGGCACTGGATGATCATCAGGCTGATGGTGTAGAACAGGGATTTTCCCATGGTCTTCCAGTAGTCCATGATATCAATGACGGTCTGATAGCGCTCCAGCGTGGGATTTTGGGGGATCAGGTAGACCATCGGGTTGTAGGCATCCTTCGTGGAGAAGAAGGAGCTGGCCAAAAGTCCCAGAACAGGTGCCAGAATCACATAGCTGACACCAACAATAATGATGATCTGAAAAATCCTCACCAGAAAGCCTTTGACGGAATTGTTCAGGGCCTGCATCTCATTATCGCGGGTTGCTTCATTGTTCAGCGCTTGTGTATGCCTGTCGAGAAAGTGTTTGATTTTCTGGATCATTGTGTTTCCTCTCCTTTCTCAGGTATAGTAGAATGCCTTGCGCTGGATCAGACCGACCACGATCGCCAGGATCGAACAGGTCACTACGGTGCTGACCAGACTGAACACCGAGCTCAGGCCGTAGTTGAAGTTGGTAAATGCGGTCGTATAGGCCAGATTGACCACTTCACTGGATATGAAGCTGTCCACCACGGTATAGACGATGTTGGTGATGATGTGGGGCATGACCATGGGGAAGGTCACCTTCCAGAAGGTCTCATAAGCCGTAGCGCCCTCCATTTTCGCCACCTCGTACAGGGAGCTGGGGACAGCCTGCAGTGCCGCGATGAAAATCACGATCTGGACACCGGAGGCGGAAATGATATCCGTGATCCGGCCCACGGCGCCCACCACATATTCCAGGATTTCATCCGGGATCATCAGATCGCCAAAGAGGCTGATGTAGTAGGAAATGCCCATGCCGGCGGAATTCGATGCCATTTCCGAGCTGGTGGAGTTGATTCCCTCGCCCATCATGGCTGCGGCGCTGCTGACCGCCGACATGATCGCATCGGAATTGAGAATAACCGGCAGAAAGAAGATGGCGCGCACGATGGTTCTGCCCTTGAATTTCTGATTGAGCAGCAACGCCATGAGCAGGCTGAAGAACGTGATCAGCGGTACATCGATCACCATATCCATGACGGAGGTGGTCAGCACCTGTTTGAAGGAGCCATGCTCGAAGAATGCGTAGCGGAAGTTATCCAGCCCCACGAATTTCAGGTTGTAACCGCCGCCTTCCATGTTCATTGTCAGCTCCGACAGGGAAAACTGGCAGGTCAGGAACAGGGTGCGTACATAGAAAAACAGGAAGCCGAGCAGCCATGGCGCGATGAACAGCAGGCCGCTGATGCTGCGCCGCTGGGCAAGGCTCAAACGATTATGTTTCATCTGTACACCTCCTTACCGAACCGCATAGCCAAGAGCGGGGATCGTAATTCCATCGGCGGTGACGTCCGTTTCCGTATAATTTACATAAACGGTAACGCCGTTGCTGTACTGAATTTTTCTGATGCCACTCTGGATGATCTCATGGGCTGTGATTGTCTCGCCGTCCACCTGCCGCAGGACACCGTTGACCTCGTCATAGATTTCGATCGCCGTGTCGGCCCACAGGGAGAAGGTGGTGGAATACTTGCTGTTGAGGCTGGAATACTTCATGTCGCTGGTTTCTTTCCAGGTAAACACGAAGTGGGGCGCAGCGCCGTACTCGATCATATTCAGCACCCGGACACGATCATTTTCGGAGCTGCTCAGGTTGTAGACTTCCCCGCAGTAGTCGATACTGCCATGGACGATCATTTCGTACAGGGGGATGTCCTCATCGACGATGGAATACTCATTGTCGCACAGGGGCAGATTGATGATATCATCGGCAAAGCCCCATGCGTAGTCATTGGCCATGTTCACCAGCATGTTCTTGTCGGTTCCCTCCAGCAGTTCCAGCTGGGAAAGCACCACATCCAGCGCCGCTTCCCGGTCGATGACGTTGGTGCGCTTCTTGTCGGAATGGAGCTGGGTGCCCAGATCCCGCAGAGAAATACCGGAAACATCGTATTTGCCGATTTTCTCCGCGAAGCTGCCGGTGTAGCGGCTAAGGAATTTGGGGGAAATCAAATCATACATAGTCTGGATGTAGCCCAGAGAAGAGGTCTGGCGCAGCGTGGCCGGATGGATCTGCCCGAAGCTGGCCACATAGCCGCTGTAATACTTGGAGCTTTCCGCCTCATAATTGAAGTACTTGCTCTTGAAGGGAACCTTCTGGAAGGCGACATCCACGTTCAGCAGGCCGCCATTTTCCGCCAGCAGCTGATTGAGCGTTTCCAGATCGCTCTTGTCGCCCAGCTTTCCGGACAGGCGGATGTAGCGCGCGGCATCATGGTAGTAACCGGCGTTGAACCAGCCCTGCAAATTCATCACCTGCTCGGTAATGCCGGCCCGGGTCAGCTTTTCCACCATCTGGGCGGCTTCTTCAAAGGTCGTCATGGGATAGGTGCTCATGTACTGCTTGCCCAGGAAGAACTCCGTCATCTCAACACCGGCGATCACATCATAGTAGAACTTGATGTTATCCCGCCCCGCATTGGGTGTCAGCACGCCTTCGCTGATCAGGCGGTCACGGTAATAGGCCGCCATGCCGCTGTAGCCCGTGTGCGCATCATCCAGGAAGGAATAGCGCACGGTCAGATTGCAATTGTAGGGTGCATCCTCTACCACCGGCAGCTCCGACTCGTTGCCGGTGGTGCCGAACATGGACAGCGTCTCGCTGCCACGCAGGACAAAGGTCGCATATACATTGTTGTAGCTGTTGACCTTGCCGGAAACGCTTGCCGTCAGATTGGCCAGAGACGCACCGTCTTCAATGGTGGCCAGGATCGTGGCGTTTTCCTTGCTCAGGCCAAACAGTGCCATGGTTGTCTTGTTGGTGGACTCCACCACGGAATAGTTGGCCGCCAGCAGATCAATGCCGTAGACATACTGGGAATAATCGTTGACCGTGGTTTTTCCGTTGTTGAAGTAGATCAGGGAGCCATCGCCATTGGGCACGACCATATAGCCCGTTTCATCCGCGCCGGCCGCACCGAAATTGGGAAGCACATGAACGCGATACACCGCGCCGCCGCCATGCTCCTCGATCCCGCTGACGGGAACGCTGACATCTACATGGTCATCCTTCAGCCGGTATTCCAGCGGGACTTTGAAGGAAATCGTCTGCACGACCTCGGCCCCGGCGGCCGTCATTTCGGCAATGCAATCCTCCTCGGTATAACCAATGCCTTCCAGCAGTGCCTGAATTTTCGCCCGGGAAATCGGGTTGGTACGGGCCACACGGATCAGCATACGCACACCGGCGATATCCGATTCGGTGGAATAGTACCGCGCCAGATCCTTGGCCTCCGACTCGGAAAGCCGGGCGCTGAGAGCCTCGAAGGTTTCATTGGTCATGTACCACGGGATAATACCCAGCGCGTTGGTGTAATCACCCATATCGTAGATTACACGGATGCCGCCTTCAATCGCCTCATAGGTCACCTGATCACGATTGACCGCCATGCTGTAAGAATCGTAGGTGCCAACCACCCGGGATGCATTGTAATAATCCAGCCGGATGTGGGATTTCAGATAATTTTTGTTTTTGTCGTTGGCCAGCGCATCGTCATCCGCCGCGACAGGGGCCGCGAAGGTGATTTCCCCGCTGCGCTTGTCATAAATGGCGACATTGGAGGTTTTTTCCTCCAGATACAGCTTCAGGCTGTCCGTTTGCAGGGCCAGCTTAAAGCTTTCGTAGCCTTCCAGCGTTTCCGCCTGCAGCACCAGCTCTGTCCCCTGCTCGTAGTCATAGGAAGAAAGGTGCTGCTTGTAGTCATTATAGAAGGTAAAACGCAGCAGATAGTATGTCAGGTATGCCAATCCCACCACCAGCGCCACCGCCAGCAGGAGCAGCAGGAGTTTCTTCCCGAGGGGAAGCTGCTTTTTTGCCTTTTTCATATTGTCAACTCCCCCTTTTACCTGAATATCAGCTCTGTATAGATCGAGTAGATAAAGTTGACCACCTGACCGATCAGATCCGCCAGCAGCAGCCCGACAAAGATGATGATCAGCATTGCCACAAAGGTCAAAAGCAGCGTCAGCAGTGTTCTGCCCAGTGTGTAATTGTGTACCTGCATGATGCCCATCAGAATCAGCCCCACCGCATAGGCAATGCCCACGATCAGCACGATCGTATAGAAGGAGGCCTCATCCAGAGCAATGAAATGGCTCAGGCCGGTCGCCAGCAGGAAGGTGGGGATCAGGGGCGCACAGCCATAGCCGACGGCCACGGCAATGTCCTTCATTCTTCCCTCGCCGTTCATCAGGCAGGTGATCGACCAGTTGGCGACGCACAGCAGGGCGTAGAGCACCAGCACGCCGCTGAGTTCGTCCAGACTGTCCACCAGCGCCGGTTCAATGTCATTTACGATGAAATTGGCACTGATCCGGTTGAAGGAGTAGCTCAGGGAGAAGAGAATCACCATCAGAATGGCAATCGGGACACTGCCGTAATCCCGGTGCCGGATCCAGTAGAATCCGTCCATCGGATGGGACATGGTATAAAACAGGTATTTCCACTTTTCTTTAGAAAAATACTTTTTCACTGCTCTTTACCCTCCTTCCGAGACCAGATGATCCGCTGACGGATCTTTTTGATCAGCCAGACGGCCACCAGCACAACCGCCACGGCGGTCAGCACCGGGCCCATGTATTTCTTGAGAATTTCATTGCGGTAACGCTTGAACGCCACCGAATAATATTCCCGGTTCATACCCAGCTTCAGGTATTTCATTGCTGACTCGTTGTCTCCGGCGGAAAGATAGGCTTTGCCGATACCGGAATTGGCCAGCTCGTTGTTTTCGTCCAGCTCCAGCACCTGCCGCCACAGGGGAACCGCCAGCGCCTCATCGCCGCCGTAGCGCAGGGACACGGCCTCGTTGATCAATCTGCCGTACTTAGTGGCAGAAAACACATAGATCTCTGCTCTGGCAGAGTCCAGTACCAGGATCTGTCCGTTCCATTCCTCGATGGAGGTGGCGGAGGTAAATGTGCCCTCCTGGGTGCCCAGACCGCCGAAGATGTAGAGCAGATTGCCCTCATGATCATAGGTAAAGACCCGGCCACGCTTGCGATCCAGCAGAGAATAGATGCCGTCTCCACGGTATACCACATCGGTGATCTGGCTGGCACCGGCGTAGACGCCCATGCCGCCGGTCTGGACATCGCCGCCAACCGTGCCGCGTCTGCCCTTTTTGATCACGTCCTCGCCACGGGGGTTGAGCCGCCGGATGCCCTGCTCGCCGGAATCGTCGATGTTGGTTGCGTAGACAAAGCCGTCCGCATCCACATCGATGCCGGTGAATTCCGTGGGAACATACAGCTTCTGGTTTTCACGTTCCTCTTTGGTGGCGATGTTGCGCCAGAATTTTTCCCACAGGGAAAGGGAGACATTGATCGTGCCGAAGTAGCCGGAGAACTGGCCGTTGGTCTCGAACACCAGAATGCCCTGGAACATATTCTGGGCGATGCAGTAAACACGGTCGGCATAGTCTACCGTAACCTTCAGGGGCATGAACTCATAATTGTCCGGCAGAGCGTCCGACACGGGATCCTGAATGGTTTTGACAAAGGTGCCATCCAGCTCCAGCACCACAACGCGCCGGTTGTCCCGATCGGCAATGTAGATCTGCTCCTTCGCGGACACGCACACGCCGTTGGGCGCGTTGAAAGTATCTTCGTGGCCATCCCGCAGGAAGGAAGTAATGGTGCTTTTCAGCTTTTTCGTGGCAGCGTCCAGCACCACGATCCGGTTGTTGCCGGTATCGGCAATATACAGATCACCGTTCGGGGCCGCACACATGTCCTGCGGACTGGAAAAGCTGCCGGCGTCCAGACTTGTGCCGGAAATCGTTCCGTCCGGGACGTAGGGTGCGGGCGTAAAAACAACATCACCCCAGTAATCGTAGTTATAGGAGTCATAGGGGATGTCATTTGCGTAAGTATTGACCGGCAGCGCAAGCAGGCACATGATCACGGTGAGCGCAAGTATCAGTGTTCTTTTCAGCTTACTCATAAACTTCGCCCCCTTGTGTTATTCTTTCATGCCGGAAGTGGTCATGGTTTCCAGAACCTGACTCTGGCACATCAGGAAGAAGATGATGGGGATGGCCGCGATCACAAAGGTAACTGCGGCACTGGCTCCCGCTCTGGCGGTACCACCGGCAGCGATCTGCTGCAGAGAATACTGCAAAGGCTTCAGCTCCTCATCCCGCAGGAAAATGGAGCCCGTATTGCCCCACATCTGCTGGAACTGGAAAATTGCCAGGGTCAGCCACGCAGGCTTGACGTTGGGCATCACGATGGTCATGAACACCCGGAACTCTCCGGCGCCGTCCAACCGGGCGGACTCCAGCAGAGAGTCGGGGATCTGCTCCATGAATTGCTTCATCAGATACAGGCCCATGCCGTAGGAGCAGGCCGGCAAAATCAGGGACAGATGGGTATTGTTGATTCCCAGCCAGGAGATGATCATATAGTTGGGGATCTGTGTCACCGTCCAGGAGAACATCAGCGACAGCACAACCATCTGGAACAGAAAATTCTTGCCCTTGAATTTATGCTTGGCCAGGGGGTACGCAGCCAGAGAGGCCAGCACCACATGGCCGATGGTGCCGCCGCCGGTGATGATGATCGTATTCATCAGATAGCGGGAGAAAGGCACCCATGTGGAGTTCATGGCCACAAACAGATCCGTGAAGTTTTCCAGCGTCGGATTGCGCACGAAAAGCTTCGGCGGGTACTGGAATAGCTCTTCCATAGGCTTGAGGGCATTGTTGACGATCATAACCAGCGGCAGTGCCATCAGCACACCAAAAATGCCCATGATGAAGAACAGCAGCGCGTTACCGGCGGCCGAGCGGTTCAGCTTTCTTTGTCTGTGCTTGAATAACCGGAATTTCGCCATTATTCTCCCACCCTTCTGAGTATCTTTTGCACCAGCTTGTTGGATCCCACCATCAGCAGGAACAGGATCGTCGCAATCGCGCAGGCGTAGCCCATTTCAAAACGGACATTGCCGTAATCGAGCAGGTGTGTGATCACCGTGGAACCGGCGTTGTTGACGGAGGGATTGCCCGCCAGGGCGATGGAAATATCCGCCACGGCGAAGGACTGGGTGATCTGCATCACCGCGCCGAACATCAGTTGGGGCTTCATGGCCGGCAGGGTGATGTACCACAGCTCCTGCCAGCGGTTTTTGATACCGTCCAGCGCACCGGCCTCATACAGGGTCTTATCCACCGTCTGCAAACCGGCGATGAAGCTGAGGAATCCCGTGCCGAGGCTCAGCCACAGCTGCACCACCATCAGCATCGGAAGAACATACTTTTCCGTCTGCATCCACAAAATCGCTTCATTGATAATGTCGAACTTCAGCAGCAGACCGTTCAGGTAGCCGTAGCGGTCACCGGAGAGAATGATCTGCCAGATCATGAAGGCGTTGCCGCAGATGGAAGGCGCATAGAAAATCAGGGTCAGGAAGGTTCTCAGCTTGCCGGAAAACTCATTGATGACCCACGCAAACAGCAGGCACATCATGTAGCTGATGGGGCCGGTAATGACCGCAAAGAGCAGCGTATGCTGCAGGGCCAGAATAAACAGCTCGTCGTTGACCAGCAGTCGAACATAGTTCGTCCAGCCCGTGAAGGTGGGCCACTGCAGCATGTCGAAGTTGGTAAAGCTGAGCACAATGGAGGCCAGCACCGGAAGCACGGTGAACAGGAAAAACAGGATAAAATAGGGGGCCAGCATCAGGTAGGACACCTTGTCCTTGCGCAGCGAGTGAAACAGACTTTTGCTCTGCATCGCAAGAGATGGCTTTTTCGCTGTCAGGTGTGCCATGGTCAATCCTCCTTTTTCAGTGTGCTGACCAGTTTGAACTCATCCCACTTATAGGCAAGCTCTTCGTTGATCAGAACGATCTGGTCAACCAGCTCCTCTCTGGGGGATGCGATATCCGTATCCGTGGTCACTGTATAGAATGCGTTGTTGACGTTACGCCAGGTGTAGTATCCGCCAGGCACCTGGGGAATTCCCTTGACCCACTGGAACTGATCGAGCAGTGCCTCCATATCGGAAGCACGCCACGCAAGGTTCTGGAATGCTTCCAGATTGGCGGTCGCCACACGGCCGGCCTCGCCCTGCAGGCTTTCCATCTCATAGCCGAAGCTGGTCTGGGTCTCGGCGGAAGTCCACCATTTCAGGAATTCCCAGCTGGCATCCGGTTCCTGTGTCGCTGCCATGATCAGGCTGCTGTTGCCGGAGCTGCTGACGCTGCGGTCGATCGTTCCGTCCTCTTTTACGGTGCCGGGCACCGGTGCGATACCCCACAGTCCATCGATATCCGGGGCGGAAACCTGCAGATTATTATAATAGGTATAGTCCGCAATGATGATGGGGCACTCACCGGTTCTGAAGCGTTCTTCCACACTGGTGGCCTTGTCCAGCTTGTAATCGGTGTAGTACTCGCAGTATTCTTTGAAGGTGTTGACGCCTTTCTCGGAATCGAGGATGCAGGCGCTGCCGTCTTCATTATAATATGCGCCGCCGTTCTGATAGAGCATCATGGCGAAAATGGATTCACTGGGCAGCATGCCAAATTCCATCTGGTTTTTGGCCAGCACAGTCATGGCCACCTTCACATCGCTCCATGTCTGGGGAATCTCCATGGCCAGATCCGACAGAATATCCTTGCGGTAGAACATCATGGGGAAGGTCTGGGTCTCCGGCAGGCCATAGATGGCACCGTGGAACTGCATCTGCACCATGGCGCTTTGGGAGAAGCGCTGGATCACTTCCTCATAATCCGGGAACCGGGACAGATCCAGCACGGCATTTCGGATGCCGTAGTTGACCGGCACATCGTTGCCGCCGACCTGAATGGCCACATCCGGCCCCTCCCCGGCCAGTGTGGCACGGAGCAGCGCGCTCATGTCCACCAGCTGGACGTTCACATTGATGCCGGTTTCGGGGGTGAAATAGGCATCGATCATGGATTTGATGATATTGGCCTGATCGCGGCCGGTGCCGATCCACAGCGTGATGGTGGTGGCATCCTTATCGGTGGAAACATTGCCGATCTGGTTGTAGTCCACGATGAAGGAGTAGAACAGACGGCACAGCTCATGCCACAATCCCGCAAAGAAGCCTGTCTTTGTGATCTTGACATCTTCACCGGGAGAATAGATATAAATGCGGTCAAGCTGCAGCGGCTGATCAATGACCTGACTGATCCAGCTGGCCGTCGCGCGGACGTTGACCTTGTAGGAGCCGATCACTTCCGTGAACCGATCCTGATCCCGGATCAATTCCTCCAGCTGATCCGACATGGTGATCAGAACCGTTTCCTTATCACTGTTGGTGCCGATCAGGGCCCGCAGATCCGCAATGGCCTGATCCAGCTCCGTCTTGACTGCAACCAGCTGTCCTTCCAGCTCCGGCAGATTGTCTTCGATTTCGTAGTCACGATAGCGGTCAGGGCTCACACCGGTGATGCGAATCACGCTTCTGTAAATGCTGTTGAGCTGTGTCACACAGTCCTGCACGGTGCTGATGATCTGTGCGAATTCGCCCAGCACCACTTCCATGCGCAATGTGTGCTTTCCGGCCTCCAGATAGAAGCTGTAGGCTTCGCCCTGATTGTCCGACAGAACGTCCTTTCTCCAGTTGGAGCTGTAACGGAAGCCGTAATGCTCCATTTCCTCAAAGGGCACCGCGCCGTCGATGGTGATCCGGCGGGACACATAGGTGCCTCTGACAAAATTCTGTCTGGCAAACAGCGCAATATTATAGTAGCCGCTTTCGGAAACTTCAAATGCCCATTCGATCCACTGCCCGTTCAGCCGCCAGGAATTGCCGCCGATGGTATTGTTGAGCAGCTCCTTCGCGCTGGCGGGGTAAACGGCGGGAGAGCTCTGATCCTGCTGCGGATAGAGCATCTGCGAGGAGGTCTTATCCGCATTTTCCGCCTCCAGGCGGATGATCTGGCCGGTTGTATTGACGCGTCCGGCCGCGTCATTGTCGGCCTTGACCTGCTGATAGCTCTTCGCCCGATCGGCATTGGACAGGCTGAGCTTGCGAATCAGCATGGGCTCGCGCAGGCCGGTGATGGTAATGGTGTGGGTTCCGGCCGTCAGGTACAGGGCCATCTGGGTGGTGATGTAGCCCTCGCTGTCGTACAGGAAGCTGGTCGTCCACTCGGGAATCTCCACGGAGGAGGGCTTCATGTCATTGCCCTGATTGTCCTTTTCCCAGTCCTTGACCAGAATGCCGTCCTTGTTGGTAACGGTATCGTGAACATCCACCGTCCAGATTCTCTGGAATTCCACCAGAGACAGCTCTTCATAGGGCAGCCGGCCATCGAGGAAGATGCTTCTCTGGATCGCGGAATTTTTGCCCGCCACAGGATAATACAGAAGGGACATATCATAGTAGCCCTCCTGCTTCACGGTGACCTCATACTCAATGATGGAGTCCTCCGTAGTCAGCACGCTTTGGCCTTCCATGCCCTCATAGTCCTGATAGCTTTCCGGCGTGGCCGCGGCATCGCCCTGCTCATAGCGCACATAGTCCGCCGCATCCACCTCAATGGAGGCATCGGGGCGCACATCCTGATGCAGCGCCAGATACTCCCTGTAGCCAATATGGTCTTTGGAGGAAGCATATTGATTGACGATCTGCTCATAGTCGTCCTTGCTCAGGTTCGTCTTGGCCTGTGCCACAGTGGGCATCCCAAGCGTCAGGACACTGCATACCGCCACGATCAGCGCAACGCATCGTACAAATTTCTTCGTTCCTGTCATTTTTTGCCACCCTCTTAACTTATTCGTAATACCAGGCATTGTCGTCTTTCGGCTTCTCGGGCATATATCTGCGGAGCGCCTTTTCGATCAGATAGGTCGTTGCGAAGCACCACAGGCCCGGTGTCAGTGCCACCGCCGCAATCGGAAGAACCCAGATGTGCAGCGCCACCAGCACCACGGTTCCGGCCAGCACGGCCGCCGCCCCCGGCAAATACCGCAGCGCCATCACAAACGCCAGCTTCCATACATCCCGCAACCGCATGGTAAAGCGGGAAAGGATCGGACACACATAGACCCATGTAAGGGCCAGCAGCACCAGAAGCAGCACATTGCCCACAATGAGCGTTCCGTTTTTCTCGGCCGCCAGACACAGCGTCCAGATATTCAGGCACAGAAGCCCCGCCAGCAGCAGCATCGGCACCGTTGCCAGAATGCCCCGCCCGAGATTGGCCCGGTAGCTCTTCCAGAATTCTCCCAGACTGTAGCCCCGCTCATGGCGAACGGACTTCATCACCGCATAGTACAGCGCCGTGGTGGATGTTCCCAGCGTGATCACCGGCAGGGAGCCGAGGATCCAGCAGACCCCCAGCACGATCAGCTGACCGATTCTGTCCAGAATTTTGATCAGCGGCCTTTCCGTAATGATGTTTTCTTCCATCAGGCATCATCCCGAATCGGATATTCCCGGATATCCGGCAATTCATCTCTGGAAATGTAGACCTCGCTGTCATAAATCTTTTTCAGCATCTCGATCTCGGTATACTGCTCGCTGTAGCGTTTGACGGTGCCATCGGTCATTACAAAGGTACCGGACCAGGTGCAGAAGTAACCCCACATGGCGCGGTCACGCACGGCCAGCTCCGGGTCGATCATGCAACCGTTCTCGCTGAGCACCACCATCTTGTTTCCGTCGGCCCAGGACTGGTTGCTCAGGAAATATCCCATCTGAGAGGTGTAGACCCGCTCACCGGGGTAAATATCCTGCCCGATGATGTCCACATATTCGTCTCCGGGGTACCAGTCGCCGTTCTGGCCGTTCCAGACCCAAATCAGATTGTTCAGTCCATGATAATTGACGAGGCGGTCATACATCAGGTAGTAGAGCTGTCTGTAAGCCTCCGGGCCATCGGAGCCCCACCAGAACCAGCCGCCGCTGGCCTCATGGAGCGGCCGCCACAAAATCGGCACCCCCGCATCCGCCAGAGTGCGCAGCTGTACGGCGATGGCATCGATATCGGACACCAGAAGATCGTACCCCTGCGGATCCTCCCCGCCCATCACGGCGGACAGGTCGATGGTGGTATACTCCGTGTAGAAAGCGCCGTGCCATTCCTTATCCGGGCGGATGTATTTGGAAGGAACATTCCAGTGCCAGCAGAAGGTGGAAATGCCGCCGCACTTTTCCCAGTAGGCTATGGCCAGATCCACCGCCTTGGAGGAGCTTCCATGCTCCACACGGGAGGGGGAATAGTCCATCATGTCCAGTCCCATAACCGCCGGGTATTTGCCGGTATTCTGCTCGATCACCCGCATTTCCCAGCCCATCATGCCGCTGTCGCACTGCTGACCGGTCAGGATGTGCTTGCCGTAGTTATCGCACAGGTAGCTGAACAGCCGCTTCGCGTTTTCGCTGGCATTGGGGTTGACCAGCTTGGCCGAAACATTGTAAATCGACTCATCAAAGGGCTCCGATGTCCAGACATTCAGCTTTTCCCAGTCCACATAGCCCCAGAATTTCACCAGCGACAATTGGTGGGTTCCGGCGCTCATGTAGACTCTGCGGATGAAGTAGCCCTTGAAGGTCTTACCGTCCGCGTCCACATCCGCCACCTTTTCCCCATCGAGGAAGACGTAGTTCTGCTTGAAGCCGCCGTCCGTCCGCATAACAAACTCCAGATCATAAAAGCCGTCGGCCGGCACGGAGATCTCCAGCTCGCAGGCATCGCCATCCTGATCGAAGCCGGTGACGTAGGTGGCCGTAGCCTCCGTGCCGATGGTTTTTCCGGTTTCCGGCTCAAAGCTGCCAACCTTCTCCGCCTCCCACGGAACCGTGGGCTGTGTGGGCGCGGCCGTGGTGCCGGTGGGATCCGGTGCCACGGCGCAGCCGGAGAGCAGTATGGTAGAGGCAAGAATCAGTCCGGTCAGTTTTTTCATCATCTGTAAAGCTCCCTTTTCGCATAGACAGAGATTTATCATGCTGTTGTAAACAGCATGAAGCGGGATATCCCGCTTCGATTATCTGTACAGTGTGCCAACAAGCTAAATAAATCGCTTATTTAAGTTACTTATTTGCCCGAACTCCGCAATTTAGGTCTGTATTTACCGTAATTTGCAGAATATAAAAGCATCGGGCTGTTGTAATTCTACTACAGCCCGATGCCTTTTACAAGTGTTTTTGTATTTTTTGTCCAGTTGCACAAACCGTCACCGATTTTTATGTAAAAAAGTACTATCGAAATAATTTAGCTAAATTAATTTAAGCATTCTTCCGGCAATTCATTTACCTTGCGAAGCCGGATCAGGGCGGCCCGGTAATCGCCCCACAGATTGCCCACCGGCAGCCCGGCGTACATCAGCAGATCACCCTGGTAGCATTCCGATGTTCCCTCCACCTGATACATGGCCCGGGGATCCAGCCCCTGCAGTGTCACACGGCGGGAGTGACAGTTGGCACGTCCCAGCACCTGCACAATGGTCACAAGGCTCTCGCTGCCGTCCTTCGCCACCACCTGCCATGCATCCCAGAGATGGTTCTCCCCATAGGAGGCCAGCCGGTAATAGTCTCCCTCCCGGATCAGATCGTTGCAGCTGTGGTACAGCGCAACCTGCTGCGGGATCTGCTCCCGCTCCTGCGGGGAGATTTTCGTGATATCCAGCTCATAGCCGAAGGTGCCCGCCAGTGCCACAAGTCCCCGGGTCTCAAAGGGGGTGGATCTGCCAACTGTGTGGTTGGGGCAGTCGGAAACATGGGCTCCCATGGAAGACAGGGGATAGATCAGCGCCGTACCCTCCTGAATTTGCAGGCGCTCGATGGCATCCGTGTCATCGGAACACCAGATCTGGGGGCTGTAATAGAGCATACCGGGGTCAAACCGGGCACCGCCGCCGGAGCAGTTTTCCAGCAGCAACTCCGGGAATCGGGTCACAAGGCGCTCCTGCAGCTCGTAGACCGCCAGCACATAGCGGTGGTACAGCTCTCCCTGCCGGTCAGGCGGCAGGCCGATGCTGCCAAGATCCGACAGCTGCCGGTTCATATCCCATTTCACATAGGCGATATTGGCACTGGCCACCACATTTTCAATCTGCTTCCAGGTATACTCCAGTACCTCCGGTCTGGTCAGATCCAGCACATACTGGTTGCGGCACAACCCCGCCGTCCGTCCCGGCACCTGAATGGCCCAGTCCGGATGCGCCCGGTAAAGCTCGGAGTCCGGTGAGATCATCTCCGGCTCCAGCCAGATGCCCAGCTGCATGCCCAGCTTATTGACTTCGTCGGCCAGATATTTCAGCCCGCCGGGGAGCTTCTCCTCGTTGACGACCCAGTCCCCCAGGGCCCGGTTGTCATCAAAGCGGTTGCCAAACCAGCCATCGTCCATGACCAGCATCTCAATGCCAAGCCGGGAAGCCTCCCGGGCGATGGAGAGCAGCTTTTCCGTGTTGAAATCGAAATAGGTGGCTTCCCAGTTGTTGATGAGAATGGGCCGCTTTCTGTTGCGGTAGGGACTGCGGATCAGATGGCCGCGGTACAGATCGTGCAATGTCCGGCTCATGGTACCAAGGCCGCCGGCAGAGTAGACCATGACCACCTCCGGCGCCTGAAACACGCCGTCCTTTTCCAGCTTCCAGCGGAAATTGCAGGGGCTGATACCCATCACCATGCGCACCTGATCAAACTGGTTCTGTTCCGCCTGCGCCTCAAAGTTGCCGGAATAGACAAAGTGCATCCCGTACACCTCGCCGGTGGTCTGGGTGATATTCGGGGTCGTCAGGGCCACAAAGGGATGATCCTGATGGCTGGTCTCCCCCCGTTCGGAGAAAACGCCCTGTCTGCCATAACCGATCTTCCGGTACTGGATATGCCGCTCCCGGGCCCAGGAGCCATGGAGGGTCAGAAGGTCAAAATCCCGGTTATCCTGATCCAGACAGGCCGACAGCACCTTCGTCAGATAAATCGGCTGTGCGGCTGCATTGGTGATCCGGACGCTTCTGGTGATCACATCCAGCTTTTCAAATACGGTGTACATCAGATCCACACGCAGCTGCAGCACCGGATCCTCCAGTTCCACCGTCAGGCTGGTGCAGTCTTCCTCCGTGCCGAAGGTGGCGGGTAGCCCTTCCGGCTTCGGTTTTCCGGCGCGGATGCTGTGGCTACGGTAGCGAAGCTCCACCGCGTTGTGGCCGTTGCAGTCGCAGATCTCCAGACAATGCAGCCGGAAATCCCCGATGCCGCCGGTGGGATATTCCAGCGGCACGCTGTCAAGGAAGCTGAGCTTATCCCGGGCATTGACCGACGGGGTGAAGGGCGGCTCCTCCAGCCGGGCCAGACCGGTCACATCCGCCGTTT
The DNA here is from genome assembly GCA_964564605.1 of uncultured Oscillospiraceae bacterium. GTDB lineage: Bacteria > Bacillota > Clostridia > Oscillospirales > Oscillospiraceae > Faecousia. Next base: position 12,316 of record CAZMBL010000003.1, on the reverse strand, counting down.
CCAGGCGCCGGCCATAGTAGTAATGCACCAGATACCCCCAGTCATCCACCACGCCCATCAAATAGCTGGTATTGGGTGTATCCAGCTTGAATACCCGGTTCTTTTCACAGTAAGTGATGCCCATATCCGTTCCTCCTCATGGAATAAATCGGGGAAGTTTGTCCCTTGTGATCACATAATCGTGGTTGTACACATAGCGCAGATACTGCTGCGTATTCTGCCGGCGAATGTGTGTCGTATGCCAGGTCATGAACCACGACCAGTGCAGCTTTTTCAGAATCAGCTCCTGCGGGTCTGGAATGAGGCCGTTTTCATGGTAACAGCGCAGCAGCCGGTCTCCGAACCGCTCCGTCAGCCGGTGATACATGGGCACGGGGACATCAGGCTGATAGGTATCCGCCCCCACGATATCCACATATGCATCGCCGGGATACCAGCCGTCCTTCACGCCGCCGTCATAGCCCAGCACCCAGATCAGGTTGTTCAGGCCGAATTCCTCCGTATAGCGCCGGTACATCAACCGCCACAGCCGGGCAAACTGCTCCGGCGTGCCCTTGCCCCACCAGAACCAGCCGCCGTCAAACTCATGAAAGGGCCGCCACAACACCGGCACGCCGGCGTTTCGCAGCTTTTGCAGGGCCACCGCCGCCGCGTCCATCTGCTGCAGCAGGCCGGCGTGAAGCTCGGTGCCCTCCGTCAGCAGCTGTGTCAGATCCACGGTGTCCAGACTGGACTTGTAACCGAAACCGTCCGGCGGCGTGCCCCAGTGGTAGCAGATGGTGACAATTCCGCCGCTGTGCCACCACGCCTTTGCCCGGCGGTTGACCCGGTCAAAATCCTGATGGATGTAATCCAGTCCCCGGATCGCAGGCAGCTTCCCCGTGACAGCGGCTATATAGCGCATCTCACTGCCGGTGTACCCCGGGGCGGGGCATTCCTGCTGGCCGGCCAGAATCCCCTTCCCTTCCATTTCGCAAAGATATTCATACACCCGCACCGCTTCCTGGCTGGGGTTCGGATTGGATAATGCCTTTCTCATACTTCCTACTTCCTCAGGCCGTGTCAGATGATCTGCTCCAGAATGATGGCATCCACCTTCATTTCCCCCTGTCCGTTGTACAGGCGGATGTAGTTCTCGCCGGGCTGCAGCTGCACATCGGTGACGGTCACCGTCTGCCAGCTGTTGCAGGGTTCAAAGCGGTAGAGCTTGTCATACTGCTCCGGATCCACATCCTCCGGGCAGAGCATCCGACCGTTGAAAATGATTTTCTTGGTGCAGCCGCCATCCGGGGCGCAGTAGCGGATCTTCAGCTTCGCGGGGAAGGACAGGGCGCTCTGGGCCATGACCGTCACACCGGCCAGACTTTTTTCAAAGCCCTCCACATAGCCATCGCCCGTGTAGCCGGGGATATCCGTTCCCACGCGCACCGCCGCCAGCCGTCCCTTCATGCGGGGGGCCCCCGCCGCGTCCAGCCAGAGGGTGACCCGGGACTGATAATCGCTCTCATCATAGACCGAATGCACGCCCTGCCGGTTGGGGATGATGGGCAGGATATTGCCCGCCTCGTCGTAGTTTACATAATCACACATCAGGCTCCGGGATTCACTAATGCCGGACACCCATGCGCTGTGGTGGAAGGCATACCACTTTCCCTTGAACTCCAGCACGGAACCGTGATTGGTGCCGGACTGGCCCTCAAACCGGGGAATATACTCTCCGCGGAAGGTATAGGGCCCCAGCACCTTGTCTGCCACGGCATAGTACATCCGCTCCGGCCACTTGCCCTCATACAGGCCGGGGTAGGTCAGATAGTATTTGCCCTGATATTTGTGGACGAAGGGGCCTTCGTAGACCCATTTGAGCTGATCGGTCAAATTCACCCGGGTTTCCGTCTTTGCGTGCAGCAGATCGTCCGTCAGCTGGCAGGCAAAGCAGGAACCGCCCAGTCCCCAGAAGAGGTAGGGCGTGTCGTCATCATCGACAAACAGCGCCGGATCCTGTCCCCATTCGATCTCCGGGATGAAACCCTGATCCACAAAGGGGCCCTGGGGATTTTTGCTGGTGGCAATGCCGGTGCGGAACATGCCCGTGGCCGCCTCCACCGCGCAGAAAATCAGATAGTAGATGCCGTGGCGGTAGACCGCGTCAATGGCCCACATATTGCTGACGGCCCACTTCACGTTCTCCAGCGTCAGCACGCAGCCGTAGTCCGTCCAGTTGACCATATCCTCCGAGGAAAACACATGATAGGATGCCATGGTATCATGGGTATTGGTCATGGCTTCATCGTTGGAGGCATAGACCCACATTACATTTTTGTCGTCCCATACATGGGCGGAAGCATCCGCACTGAAAACAGTTGGTATGATCGGATTCATGGTATTACTCCTTATTTTCGTTTTCTGTCAGGCCGTCCATCAGACCCTGCAGCACCGACTGGGAGTCCGCGTGAACTTCCAGCTTTCTCCTGTTGAGGATCCCGAACAGCTCGCCGCTGCCCTTGACCACGCCATTGTCCCACCAGCAGCAGACCATACCGTACTGCTGCGCGGCAGAGACATAGGCTTTGGCCCACGCATAGCGGTCATCGGGATTGTTTTTGTTGATGCAGCCCATCTCGTCAATAATGACGGGCGTTCCCTTGCTCACGAACTTGTAATGCAGGCTCTTCATAAAGCCGGTAAAATCGCCGGCCATGCTGTCCGTAAAGGTGCTTTCCGAGGAATTGACATTCAGGCACAGGTTATAGGGCGTATAGGCATGCACGGATACGATCAGCTTCCGGGCCGGATCCTCCGGCAGCCGGAACTGGCTTGCAGTGGAGGACTGGGGGCTGCCCGCGTAGGCCGAAACGATGATCCAGCGCTCGGCATTGGCGCCGCCGGTGGCCCGGATGGCATCCACCGCCGTCTGGTTGAGCTGGTTGATCACCTCCAGCGCCGCCACACAGTCCGGATTTTTCAGATCGATGTTCCATTCGTAGGAACTGCCTTCGATCCGGGGTTCATTCATGGTCTGGAAAATCAGCCGATGCCCCGCATCCCGGAAATGGGTGGCGATTTGTGTCCAGATGGATTGCAGGAAGGTCTTGGCGCTCTGGGCGTTTTCCGGTGTGGGGAAATAGACGCTGTTGTCATGATGGGAATTGATGATGACATACATGTCAAGCTCCAGCGCGTAGTCGACCACCGTTTCGACCCGCTTGAGCCATGCTTCATCAATGGTGTATTCCGGCGCTGGCCCCACATGCTTGTGCCAGGAAATGGGGATGCGGATGGTATCAAAGCCAAGCGCATGAACCTTTTCGATCATTTCCCGTGTGGTCATTGGCATACCCCAGGACAGTTCGCCCTCCGGCGCGTCGAGTGTATTGCCCAGGTTCCAGCCGATTTTCATTTCCTTCATAAGTTCCTCCCCTGTCATTGTGTTTTTGTACGCCTGCGTTGGAGCCGTCGTGTCCTGCGGCACGCTTGACCCGCCGTCAGCGCGGCAAGCCACCAGTGAAAACAGCATGCACAGCGCAAGCAAAATTCCGCCCGCTTTTTTCATAGTAGCCTCCTGCCAGAGAAATCCGTGTGCCCCGGGAGTATGGTTGTCATTTCCCCGGGCCCGCTTCTTTTTTCATATTATAAAAAATCGCACAAATGTCAAGGGTGATCTTGCAATCTCCGCCATAAAAAATCCCCCACGCCCATCCCGGAACCGCTGGGGCGATTCTCCGGATAAACGTACAATCCCCCTGTTTTCCGAGAGTCCGGAAAACAGGGGGAATTGCCACACCGGTGGCACACTGGTTCGTAAGGGCATGTTCGTCTTTTGCAACTCCTTCGCAGGAGCCGATTGAGGCACATTGGCCCGCCAGAAGCGGGTTTGATAACGCACCATTGGGGACGACATTTCTGCCGCCCCTGACAATGGCCGGTGGTGATCTCAGCGCAGCGGTGTGCCGCAGTAGCGGCAGCGGGCGTTTTCCGCGCTCTGCCGTGCGCCGCAGTGGGGACAGACGGTCTTACCCTCCTTCCCCGCCGGTGTTGGATCCGCGGCTCCCTGATAAGCCGTTTTGGCCGTGTGCGGGCCGGAACCGTGCAGGGGTGAGCCGCACTTATCGCAGAAGGCCGCATCCGTGTGAAGGGCAGCACCGCAATGGGGACAGGCCATTTTGCCAGCTGTATCCGGCCGTCTGGTGCCGCATTTGTCACAGAAAGCCGCGCCCACGCGTATCTCCGCGCCGCAGTTGGTGCAGGTCACACGGGCTGCGGGGGTAGGCTGCTTCGCTCCGCAGCTGGGGCAGAAGGGCGTGCTGTTGCCCAGCATTTTCCCACAGCTGGGGCAGGGACGGAGCATGGCGTTCGCGGCCGGGGTGGCTTCACCGGAAGCCAGAACGACCACCGACATAACGCCGGCACACAGGTGGGCACACAGGCACAGCCAGAATCCGACCGCCGCTCTATCCAGACGATCCCCAAAGAATACCAGCAGAGAAATGGCCGCAAACAGTGCCATAGCAACCACGCCGTAGAGCATCTTCCGGTTGTTCATCAGAAGCGTGGCAACGGACGCGCAGAGGCTGATGATCGTGGCGATCAGTGCCAAAACCAACCATGTTGCCGTATCAAACAATTCGTTCCAACTCAACAGGTCAAAACCGCTGAGTGAAATGATCAATTTACCGGCAAATGGAAGAAAAAAGCTGATCAGAGCCAGAAGGGATGCGCAGGCCGTTGCCGCTGTCATAACGGAATTTCGATCTTTAGATGCCGAAAAATACATGTTTTTTCCTCCTTAATCGTTACAAATCGCCCATGCTCTGGAAAGGTTCCGGATCCTTTGGGGGATCAGAACGCACCGTGGGAACGTACTTCGGCTCCACATGCACCGGCGGGATTGGGGGTGTATACGGTTCCCCACCGCCAACCCGCGCACCGCACGCATTGCAGAAGGAGGCTCCCGGCTGCAGCTGCGCGCCGCAGGAACACCGATTCTGTACCCGGGCTCTGCCGCAGCGGACGCAGAATTGGCTTTCGGAACGGTTGATCGCACCGCAACCACACGGCCAGTTCCCCATGCCGGGCAGCACCGCCCAGCGCACATTCTTCATCTGCAAAAGCCGGAGCACTGCTACGCCCAGCGCCGCGATCAGACAAATGTATGCCCCGATTTCCACATGGAACATCTTGAAGTCCAAAATCCCATTTAGCATACTGCTGCCCAATCCGCCAACCCCACCGATTCCGGCTATAGAACCAACAATACCCAGCATCGAATCGCCTACATTGCCGACAAAAGTCTGCATGGATTCCAGCTTGCCATTGATGCTTCCCACAGAGATCATCACCAGCAGAAAAATAGCCGATGCTACGACAGTATAAGGCCAGACACCCCACTTTTTTCCCCGTACAATCGCATAAATTCCATAACACAGCGTTACTGCAGCCAGAATCAGCCCACCCCACAGACTAATGCTTGCGACAGCGAGGATTGAATCCAGTTTGCTGTAGATCGTAGTGGATATTACATCCATTCCATACACTTCATCTATTTCTTCCTCTTCCATTTCTATTTTCAACAGCGAATTCATATAGCTGCTCGCCCACGCCAACTGTGCCACGGAAGCCTTTCCTTCCATAAAAATTGTCCATAGTTTCTCCATTGACTTCGTGTCAATGTGTATTCCAGCCTCCAGCGCTTCCATTGCCATTTTCTGTATGTTTTCCCGGATGAGCTGATCAAATTGTTCTTTGCTGACTCCTCCCATCTGCATCAGGTCATACATGGAACAGCTTGTCCCCATAACCCTCAGAGACATATTTACCCACGGCAGGAACAGCATGGCAAAGCTGACCAGCAGCAGGCCAATGGCGATGATTTTTTTGTTTGTGGTACCATTGTTTCTTCTTTCCTTTCTTTTTGTAATCATTTGTTGTAATCATTTGTTGTCCGTAATTGCAAAGCCGTAACCGGTATAGATCGCGTCCGATGGCATATTGTCCGCCCCAATGGGAGCCAGCCGGTCGATATATTCCAGCCTTCCGCCTTCATACACATAGAACGCGCTACAACCGTCCCCATCCATATCATACATATCCTGAGCTGCCATAAGCCCCGCGCGGTCGACCCCCACTCGAGCTCACGACCTTTTGTACCACTGTCCCCATTCCAGGCTGATTCTGGCGGTGGAATACCAATCCATTTTCATATACTCGCCATTGATCTGCACGATCAGGGTCACATCTTCTGTGGATATCCCGCTCGCAAAGAACCCGGTCAGGTTCATCCGGATGACATAGCCGGTCGATGTCTCAGAAGCAGACCAAGTTCCCTCATAGAGACCGCCAAACAACGCTTGAACGGTGACCCGTCCATTGCTTTCGAGCCGGATGTAAGACTGGCTCTGCAGTTCTGAATTATATCGCATCCATGTACCGCAGAGAGCTTTCGGAACCCCCACATCTTCCGGGCTCCACACCAGCACGGCGCAAAGCAGGCCTATGCAGCAGATGATCAGCAGCAAGCACATCCAGCCCCTTTTCCGGGAAGCCGTGCGCACGGGTGCTGCCAGATTCTCCGGCTGCTTCGCCCCGCAGTTCGGGTAAAGGCTTTCCGGCCGCCGGGCAGAAAACCGGTACCCGTTTCCATTGGCGTTTTCATCATAAACACTGTCTGGCAGCAAACCGCCGGGATTTCTCCAGTGTTTTTCTGCCGCCATCTGGGCATAAAGCTGGGCACGACTATGTCTGTATCGGTGGGTCACCATATACACGCAGATGCACATGGCGATCGGCGTGACGATCGGGTAGACCCCGCAGCGGAAGGTGCCGGGGAAATACCGGAGAGACAGGATCAGGATTACATAGATTACCACGGAAGGGATCAATGTACCCACCAGTCCGGTCATGGCCATCAAATACTGCCACCACCGATGCGCCCGCCAGCACCGCCAGCAGCGTAGCCACCCACGGGTCAATGTCCAGCGACAGTTCCCCGGTGTATGTGCTGAGAATCGCCGTGAGTTCCAGAGACTGCCCCGCAACGTCCAGCACATTGAACGAAGCAATTTCCCGCCCATTGAGTTCATAGGTCAGCACCGGCAGCAGCATGGAAACCAGACTGACCATCAGCAGCGTCAGCGCAATGGCCAGCCATGTGCCGCGTTTCATATTTACCATACATCTTCCTCCTACAGATCGCCGAGGCTCGCCCATTTATGCTGGCCGGGCGCGTCACCGCGGAAAGTGTCATCCGGCGCAGGCGCATTTTCTCCTGCCGCCGCCCGGTATGTACTCGTACAGGCCTACATAACTGTCTTGCGTGGGTTTTCTCGTTGCCGCCGCTTCTTTCAGCTTCTCTTCGGTCTCCGGCTTTGACTCTGGCTCCGTCTTCGTTGCCGGTACAAAATCGTCCTCTTTTCCTCCCTGAATTGTGCAAGCCACCATGATTCCAAATACAATCAGAATCAAGCTGATCAAAAGAACTTCCACCTGCTTATCTCCACCTTTCGCCCGCCTCCGCCGGTTTGCGGGTTATTCATGCATATTTTAACAAAATTCTATCTATAAGCGGATTATTCTCATTATAATTACTTAACATTCTTATGTCGAGTCGTTTTTCCGCTTATGGACTGTTTTTACGCAAGTGGAAAATCCGTAAAATAGGCGCTGGAGGCGATGGTTTGATGGAATTGGACTACACAGAAATTGGAAAAAGAATCGCCCGGCGGCGCAAACAGCTGGGTCTAAGGCAGATACAGGTTTGCGAGCGTGCGGGCATCAATGACAAATATCTTTCCTGTATTGAGCGCACCACCTCCATTCCCTCGCTGGAAGTGATCATGAAGCTGGCACTGGCACTGGACACCACCCCGGACGAATTCCTGACCGGAAGCATTCGCTATGAAGGTGACGAATGGCGGAATGTGGCCGAGCTGATGCGCAATATGACCCCCGGACAGTTGAGCCTTGCCAAAAGCTTTCTTGGTTGGCTGAGCGAACAGAACCTGTAATCCGGCCGCGTTCGCTGCCGGAGCAAACAACCGGGCCCGCCGCGTGGCAGGCCCGGTTGGGGGTTATGATATGCTGATTTCCCTGCGCATGGCGGTGATGGCGCCTTTTTCCAGTCTGGACACCTGCGCCTGGGAGATGCCGAGGCTGGCGGCCACCTCCGTCTGGGTTTTGCCGCCGACAAAGCGCATGGAGACGATCTGCTTTTCCCGGCTTCCCAGCTTTTCATAGGCGCTGCGCAGGGCAATATGCTCCATCCAGTTGCTTTCCGTATTTTTCGTATCCCGCACCTGATCCATCACCGTCAGGGGGTCACCGCCGTCGGCATACACCGGATCATACAGGCTCACCGGCGCGCAGACGGCATCCATGGCCCGGGCCACCTCCTCCACCGGCAGCTCCAGCTCCCGGGAGATTTCCTCCAGCGTCGGCTCCCGATCCATGCGAAGCAGCAGGGCCTCCTTGCATTGCAGCACCCGGTAGGCTACATCCCGGATGGAGCGGGAGACACGGATCACGCTGTTGTCCCGCAGATACCGCCGCACCTCCCCGGCGATCATGGGCACGCCGTAGGTGGAAAAGCGCAGCTGCTTGTCCGGGTCAAAGTTTGCAATGGCCTTCATCAGCCCGATGCAGCCGACCTGAAACAGATCGTCCGGGCTTTCCCCGCGCCGGTCAAAACGCTGAATGACGCTCAGCACCAACCGCAGATTTCCCTCCACAAGTCTGGCGCGGGCCTGCTCATCCCCCTGCCGGGCCTGTCGCAGCAGCTGATCCATCTGAGACGGGGAGAGTCTGCACAGCTTTGCGGTGTTGACACCGCAGATCTCTACCTTTCCTGGCATAGCGATCCTCCTGTGAACCGGTTTTGTAAAGTCAGTATTTCCCGGAACGGGAAATTTGATACCACCTTCCCATTTGGCGGATTTTCACAAATTTTCCGCCATCCTCCGGCGTGGAGCGGGACCCAATGAGACATAATGCCACGTTTTACAAACTTTTTCCCGTAATACGAACTGTTTCGCTTTATTTTTTCATGGTAACGTAACACGAAATTTTTCCTTTTTCATCCGCGTATATGCAAAACAGCATTCATTTTTTCAGCTTGGCCATCCTTTGCAAACTCCCGGTTTATCTGTGGAAAACAGGAACTTTTCCACATTTTCCACAGAGTTTTCCACAGCCATTTTCCACAGGCTTTGCCGATGACGGTATGCATTTTCCGTTGACATAACAATTTTTTTCCGTTTTCGACGGTTTTCCCACTTTTTCGTGCCATGTGTTTTTCCACAACCTCCCGCCACGGCGGCGCAAAAAAAGCACTTGACAGCCGTTGCGCGCAGAAAAGCCCCTCCTTTGCCCGGAATTTTTCTGAAAAAGCGAAAAATTTTTGCAATTGGGGATTGATTTTATTCAAAAAGGACGCTATAATGTGGAACTGTATGAAACTGCGCTGAACAGGAGGTGTAACCAAAATGCCCAACATTAAGTCCTCGAAGAAGGATGTTATCCGTTCCAAGATCGCTTACGAGAAGAACAAAGCCGACAAGTCCGCTCTGAAGACCGCTCTGAAGAAGTTCGACGTGGCCGCCGTGTCCGGTGACAAGGCCGCTGCCGAAGCCGCTTACGCGGTTGCCGTGAAGGCTGTTGACCAGGCTGTGATCAAGGGCCTTCTGCACAAGAACAATGCCGCCCGCAAGAAGAGCAGCATGACCCTGAAGCTGAACGCTCTGGCCTGATTTCTCTGAAAATATCTCCCTCCCGGATTCCGGAGGGAGTTTTTTCACGCCAAAAACGGATTTTTCCTTGCCAGATACTGCCCTTTTCGCTATAATAATAAAGGTGAAACGTTAGACCGATCAGGAGGTGACCACCGTGGCCCAGCTGTCAGACCCCATTTCCATTTTGCAGGGAATCGGCCCTGCCCGGGTGCGGCTGTTTGCCAATCTGAATATCGTGACACTGCAGGATCTGATCTGCCATTTCCCCCGGGCCTATGACGACCGCACCCGCCTCGTCACCATCAGCCAGCTGGAGCCGGATCAGCCCGCCTGCTTCCGGGCGGTGGTCATGAACAACCCCCGCACCAGTCACATCCGCAAGGGGCTGGATCTGACCCGGCTGCAGGTGGCCGATCACACCGGCAGACTGACTCTGACCTTTTTCAACAGCCGTTTTGCCGCCGAGCAGCTGCAATACGGGGGGGAATATATTTTCCACGGCACCCTCAACGGAGATTTTACCGGCTACGGCATGACAAACCCCGTCTTTGAGCGGCCGGACGCGCCGGCCGTGGCCACCCGCCGGGTGCTGCCGCTGTATCCGCTGACCGCCGGGCTTTCCAACAATGTCATTTGCCGGGCCGTGGCACAGGCGCTGGCGATCTGCCCGCCGCCGGAGGAGGTACTGCCGCAGCGGATTCTGCAGCAGTATGATATTCTGCCGGCGGAGCGGGCCTACCGGGCCATTCACATGCCCGACTCCATGGCCGAGGCAGAGCAGGCGAAAAAGCGGCTGATTTTTGAGGAATTTTTCGTCTTCTCCGCCGGTCTTGCCCTGATGCGAGCCGAGCGCAACCGCCGCCGCACCCGGCCGCTGGACATTCCCTCCCTTGCCCCCTTTGAAGAGGCGCTTCCCTTCCGCCTGACCGGCGCGCAGCGGCGGGCCATCGGGGAGATCACCGCCGATCTTGGCAGCGGAATGCCCATGAACCGTCTGGTGCAGGGGGATGTGGGCAGCGGAAAGACGGCAGTGGCTGCCGCGGCCGCCTTCTGTGTGGCACGAAATCACCGCCAGACGGCGCTGATGGTGCCGACGGAAATTCTGGCAGAGCAGCACGACGCTTCCCTGCGCGCCCTGCTGGAGCCGCTGGGAATTCGGGTGTGTCTGCTGACCGGCTCCATGAAGGAGAGCCACAAGCGCCAACTCCGTGGCGAAATTGCCAATGGGCAGGCCGATGTGATCATCGGCACCCACGCCCTGCTGTCGCAAAGTACGGTATTTCACGATCTGGCGCTGGTAATCGCGGACGAGCAACACCGCTTCGGTGTGGCCCAGCGGGCCGGCCTGGCCGCCAAGGGTCTGGATCCCCATCTGTTGGTCATGTCCGCCACGCCGATTCCCCGGACGCTGGCGCTGATCCTCTACGGTGATCTGGATATCTCCGTGCTGGACGAGCTGCCCCCGGGCCGGGAGCCGGTGGATACCTTTCTGGTCAACGAAAGCTACCGCCCCCGCATCAACGCCTTCCTGCGCAAGCAGGTACAGCAGGGGCATCAGTGCTTTGTGGTCTGCCCGGCGGTGGAAGAAAATCAGGAGCTGAACATCAAATCCGCCGAGCTCTGGGCCCAGACCCTGCAGCAGACGGTTTTCCCCGATCTGCGCGTCATGCTGCTGCACGGGCAGATGAAGGGCGCGGAAAAGGAGCAGGTCATGGCCGCCTTCGCCCGGGGCGAGGGGGACATTCTGGTGGCCACCACCGTCATCGAGGTGGGCGTGGATATACCCAACGCCACTTTGATGGTCATTGAGGACGCCGACCGGTTCGGTCTTTCCCAGCTGCACCAGCTGCGGGGCCGGGTGGGCCGGGGCAAGAGCAAAAGCTACTGTATCCTGACCTCCCACAACCGCAATCCCGACACGTTGCAGCGGCTTCGCACCTTCTGCAAGACCGGCGACGGTTTCCGCATTGCGGAGGCGGATCTGAGCCAGCGTGGCCCCGGCGACTTTTTCGGCAGCCGCCAGTCCGGCCTGCCTGTATTCCGGGTAGCGGATCTTTCTCTGGATTTGCAGACCCTCCGGGACGCGCAGGCCGCCTCTGCCGCGTGGATCGACACGGACGGTGCCGCCGACACGCCCCAGTCCCGGGCCCTTCGCAGCCGCATCGCCGCCCTGTTCCGCCAGACGGAGGGTGCCATGAACTGAGAAATCGCTGATTTCGGGCAGCGCGGCGCCGCGCTGCCCTTCGATATTTTTCAACCTCTTCGCAACATTTTTTTAACATTCGCCGGAAAAATGCCAAATCTTCCATTTTTACGGGAGATTTTTTTGTCCGGTTCATAAATTTTCAATTTTCCGGTTGTATCTTTCCCGAAAATGATGTAGAATAGTATCTGTATTATCATGCAAAGTTGCGGTCATTTCCGCTTTTGGAGGTTCCATTATGAAAAAACCGATTGTACTTGTGATCATGGACGGCGTTGGCAAGGGCGACGGCGGTAGCGGCGATGCGGTAAAGCTCGCCAACACCCCCACGCTGGATTGTCTGCTCGCCACCTGCCCCCATACTTATCTGAAGGCCCACGGCACCGCCGTCGGC
>CAZMBL010000002.1:0-60323 GCA_964564605.1 uncultured Oscillospiraceae bacterium | reverse complement strand
TCAAAGGAGAATGAGATAAAATGAAATTAGGTATCGTGGGGCTGCCGAATGTGGGTAAGTCTACTTTGTTTAATGCCATTACCAATGCCGGGGTTCCGGCGGACAACTATGCTTTTTGCACCATTGACCCCAATGTGGGTGTGGTGAGTGTGCCGGATGCACGGCTGGACTGGCTGTCCGATTTCTACAAGCCCAAGAAAACCACCCCTGCCGTGATCGAATTTGTGGACATTGCGGGGCTTGTCAAGGGGGCCAGCAAGGGCGAGGGCCTCGGCAACAAGTTTCTGTCCAACATCCGCACCACCGATGCCATCGTCCATGTGGTGCGCTGCTTTGACGACGGAAATGTGACCCATGTGGAGGGCTCTACGGATCCCCTGCGTGACATTGACATTATCAATCTGGAGCTGGTGATGGCGGACATCGAAATGGTGGAGCGCCGCATCGACAAGTGCCAGAAAGCCATGAAAAGTGGCGACAAGCGCTTTGCCACCGAAGCGCAGGTACTGGCGGGGCTGTTGGAGCATCTCAACGCCGGAAAGCTGGCCCGCACCTACACAGATGATGCCGAGGAACTGGCGATCATCGCACAGAGTGATCTGCTGACTCTGAAAAAGACGATTTATGTTGCAAATCTTGCGGAAAACGAGATCAACGAGCCGGAGAAAAACCGCCATTACGCTGCCGTGCAGGCGCTGGCGCAGGCGGAGGGCAGCCAGTGTCTGCCCATCTGCGCCAAGCTGGAGGCGGACATTGCGGAGCTGGACGATCCCGAGGAGCGGGCCATGTTTATGGAAGAGCTGGGGGTGCAGCAGTCCGGACTGGATCGCCTCATTCAGGCCAGCTATGCCCTGCTGGGGCTGATCTCCTTCCTGACCGCCGGAAGCGATGAATGCCGGGCGTGGACGATCAAAAACGGCACGAAAGCACCGCAGGCCGCCGGCAAAATCCACACTGATTTTGAGCGGGGCTTCATCCGGGCGGAGGTCATTGCCTTTGAAGACCTCAAAACACTGGGCACCATGGCTAACGCCAAGGCGCAGGGCCGTGTCCGCAGCGAGGGCAAGGAATATGTTATGAAGGACGGGGACATTGTCAATTTCCTGTTCAATGTGTGAGCTTTGGGCGCTCTGTGGGTCGCATCCTGCAGAGCGCTCAAAAATATGGAATGGGACAAAATTCCGGATTTTGCCGATATCATACATATGGAGAAGGAACCGGGGGATTGCCTCACCCGTGTGCGCACTTACTTTACACTGACACGCTAATTATTTGACGCACCTCTCCGTAGAGGGTGGCTGTCGGGGCCTTTTTCGTGTCCAATTTTCGGGCTGCGGGCATACAATATTTTGGGGAAAATAACGGCAAAAAAATCCTTGCATTGCGGGGAGGAATGATGTATTGTTTTACCAGAAACACCACTGGAAAGGGCGGAAAAACATGATTTATGATGTTTTTGGCACCAATGTATTCAGCAGGGAAGTCATGCGGCGTTATCTGCCGGAGACGGAGTACGACAAGGTTCTCCACGCCATGACCTGCGGCGGCCAGCTGAGTATGGCCACGGCCGATCAGGTGGCCGGCGCAATGAAGGAGTGGGCTGTGGAGCACGGCGCGACCCATTACAGCCACTGGTTCCAGCCCCTGACCGGTATCACCGCTGAAAAGCACGAGGGCTTTCTGGCGATTTCCGATGGCAAGCCCATCATCCGCCTGACCGGCAAGCAGCTGATCATGGGCGAATCCGACGCTTCCTCGTTCCCCACAGGCGGCCTGCGCCAGACGGCCTATGCCCGGGGCTACACCGCATGGGACATGAGCTCTCCCGCCTTTATCAAGGAGGAGTCTGCCGGAAATATTCTGTGCATTCCCACGGTTTTTGTTTCCTACACCGGGGCGGCGCTGGACACCAAGACACCGCTGCTGCGCTCCATGGACGCGGTCAGTCGGCAGGCGGTTCGAATCGTGCGCCTGTTTGGTGACGATCAGACCACCCGCGTGACCCCATTTGTCGGCCCGGAGCAGGAGTATTTCCTGGTGGATCGGGAGAAATATCTCAAGCGCCGGGATCTGATTTACTGCGGGCGCACCCTGTTTGGCGCACCGGCTCCCAAGGGGCAGGAGCTGGACGATCAGTATTTCGGCGTGATCCGGGAGCGGGTCGGCGCCTTCATGAAGGATCTGAATCAGCAGCTGTGGAAGCTGGGCGTGCCCGCCGTGACCCAGCACAACGAGGTGGCCCCCGGCCAGCATGAGATGGCCCCCATTTTCTGCGCCGCCAATGTGGCGGTGGATCACAATCAGCTGACCATGCAGACCATGAAGCGGGTGGCCAATCGCCACGGGCTGGTCTGCCTGCTCCACGAGAAGCCCTTTGCCGGCGTCAACGGCTCCGGCAAGCACAATAACTGGTCTCTCGGCTGTGACACCGGCGACAATCTCCTCGACCCCGGGGAGGATCCCATGCGCGATCTGCGCTTCCAGCTGGTGCTGGCTTGTATCCTCAAAGCGGTGGATACCCATGCGGCCCTGCTACGGCAGAGTGCGGCCAATGTGGGCAACGACCTGCGCCTCGGATCCCAGGAAGCGCCGCCGGCCATCATTTCCGTCTTCCTCGGAGATCAGCTGGATGAGATGGTTCACAATCTGCTCAATAACACCGCCGACCGGGATGCCGTGGCCGACAGTCTGGACGCGGGAGCCTCCGTGGTGCCGGTGCTGCGCCGGGATGCCACAGACCGCAACCGCACTTCGCCGCTGGCCTTCACCGGCAACAAATTTGAGTTCCGCATGGTCGGTTCCTCCGACTCCGTGGCCAATGCCACCACGGTACTCAACGCCATCGTGGCGGAGGCTTTCTGCGAAGCGGCCGATGCGCTGGAGGGTGCCGAGGATTTTGAAACCGCCTGCCGCGCGCTGATTCGCCGCTTCCTGCTGTCGCACAGCCGCATCATCTTCAACGGGGACGGCTATGGGGAAGCGTGGGTCACGGAGGCAAAGCGCAGAGGGCTGCCCAATATCCCCTGCATGGTGGACGCCATTCCGGCTCTGACCGACAGAAAAACCGTGGAGCTGTTCGAAAAATTCCATATCTATAACAAAAACGAGCTGGAAAGCAGGGCGGAAGTTCTTTATGAGAACTATGCCAAGGTCATTTGCATCGAGGCCAGAACCATGCTGCACATGGCCTCCAAGCATTATATTCCTGCCGTGATCCGCTACACAACGGAGCTGGCATCCTCTATCAACGAAGTCAAAAGCGCCTGCCCGGCGGCGGATGTTTCCGTCCAGCAGGAGCTGCTGGGCCGGGTCAGTGCCCTGCTGCGCACGGCCAGCACCGCCCATGACAGCCTGAGCCGGCTGACGGAGCAGGCCCGGGCCAATTCCGATGCCGAGACGGCCGCCCGTGCCTTCCGCACCCTGGTGGTGCCGGTGATGGAGCAGTTGCGCAGTGCCGTCGATGAACTGGAGCTGCTGGTCAACAAGGATTACTGGCCGGTGCCCACCTATGGCGACCTGATGTTTGAGGTGTAACATCGCCTTTCGGCAACTTCCACATGAAGCAAAGGGCGAAGACCGTCACTTTCCGTCTGAATAACGAATTGACGGTCTGCCCCCGCCTGTGCTATAATGGAATTGTAAGAAACGACGCCCTTATGACTGACGGATCAGTGGAGTACCACGTGGAGTAAGGACGCACAATGGCCGACCGTCTGGGCACACTTTACCGTCTGATTTTCCGGTGGTGAAGTGCGCCCTTTTTGCGTGAACAGGAGGCATTTATGAAGAAAGTTGCTGTGATCATGGGTTCCGCGTCGGACTGGTCTGTGGTGAAGGCTGCCTGTGCGCAGCTGGAGCAGTTTGAGATTCCCTATGAGGCTCATATTCTTTCGGCCCATCGCACCCCCGCACTGGCGGCGCAGTTTGCCGCCGATGCAAGAAAAAACGGCTTCGGCGTGCTGATTTGCGCGGCGGGTATGGCCGCACATCTGGCCGGCGCTTTTGCCGGGAATTCAACGCTGCCTGTCATCGGGATCCCCATGAAAGGCGGCGTTTCTGACGGTTTGGACGCGCTTCTGGCCACGGTGCAGATGCCCGGCGGCATTCCTGTGGCGACGGTGGCCGTCAACGGCGCGAAAAATGCCGCTGTGCTGGCGGCGCAGATTCTGGCGGTGTCCGATGATGCGCTGGCGCAAAAGCTGGAGCAGCAGCGCGCGGCCATGGCGGCGGACATTGCCGGGAAAGAGCGGCAGCTGCAGCAGGAGCTTGGAAATATCTGAACCAATCCGGGCGTTTCCAAAGGGGGAAATACACACAAAATCCCCGGCCCGGCGGAACAATCCGTAACCCATCCACTTTCATACACGTCTGGAGGATTTTATCATGGAAAAGAAACTCGTTTACACCGGAAAAACCAAAAATGTCTACGCACTGCCCAATGGGAACTATGAGCTGAAATTCAAGGACGACTGCACCGGCAAGGACGGTGTGTTTGATCCCGGCGAGAATGCCGTCGGACTGAGCATCGAGGGCGTGGGGGATGTGAACCTGCGCATGAGCATCCATTTCTTCGAAAAGATCAATGCCGCCGGCATCCTGACCCACTATGTCAGCGCCGATCTGGACAACACCACCATGCAGGTGCTGCCCGCCCGGGTCTTCGGCAAGGGACTGGAGGTCATCTGCCGCTACCGGGCCGTTGGCTCCTTCTACCGCCGCTACAGCGACTACTGCACCCTCGGCCAGCCCCTGCCGGCCTATGTGGAGACCACCTTCAAGAACGATGAAAAGGGCGACCCGCTGGTGACCCGGGATGCGCTGGTGGATCTGGGTGTCATGACTGCCGCGCAGTATGACGATCTCAAGCGCATGACCCAGCAGATCACAAAGATCGTTGCCGATGATCTGGCCGCCAAAAATCTGGAACTGTACGATATCAAGTTCGAATTCGGCTATGATGCCCAGGGCCGTGTGATGCTGATCGATGAGATCGCCTCCGGCAATATGCGGGTGTACCGGGATGGCCAGTATGTGGATCCCATGACCCTCAACGAGCTGTTTTTCGCATAACGCATTTGACAAAAAGCCTTGCCGCCGGACTCCGGGACAGGGCCTTTTGCGCACTTACCATAAAGAAGCCTCTGCATCCATCGCCAACGGCCGGCGCGCATCAGAGGTTCCCGAATTCAAAGGAGATTACCATGGGCGGCTTTTTTGGCATCGCATCCCATGCATCCTGCATGGTGGATGTGTTTTTCGGAGTGGATTATCACTCCCATCTTGGAACCCGGCGGGGCGGCATGGCGGCCTATGACCCGCAGATCGGCCTCCAGCGCAAAATTCACAACATTGAAAATTCCCCCTTCCGTACAAAATTTGAGCATATTTTCGAGGAGATGGAAGGAACCTCCGTCATCGGCTGCATTTCCGACTCCGACCCCCAGCCGATGCTGGTGCGCTCCCAACTGGGCACCTACGCCATCTGCACCGTGGGGGCGATCAACAATGCCGAGGAACTGATCGAGCATTTCCTCTCCTTCAGCGGTGGGCATTTTGATGCCATGACCGGCGGCAAGGTCAATTCCACGGAGCTGGTGGCTGCCCTGATCGATCAGAAAAGCAGCTTTGCCGAGGGCATCCGTTTTGCCCAGCACGCCATTGACGGCACGGCCAATATCCTCATCCTCTGTCAGGACGGCCGTCTGATCGCCGCCCGGGACAGGCTGGGGCGCATTCCGGTGCAGATCGGCCACAATGCCGACGGCTACTGTGCCTCCATGGAGGAGTTCGCCTTCACCAAGCTGGGCTATGAAAAGGTCTGCGAGCTTGGCCCCGGGGAGATCGTGGAGCTTACGCCGGATGGCATGACCCGGCTGGCGGAGCCGGGGGAGGATATGCGCATCTGCGCTTTCCTGTGGAGCTATTACGGCTACCCCACCTCCACCTATGAAGGGATCAATGTGGAGGCCATGCGCTACCGCAACGGTGCGGCCATGGCCGAGCGGGACATGGCGCAGGGCCGGGACATGGACATCGATTATGTGGGCGGTGTGCCCGATTCCGGCACCCCTCATGCCATCGGCTATGCCAACCGGACGGGGCTGCCCTTCGCCCGGGCCTTTATCAAATATACCCCCACATGGTCGCGCAGCTTCACCCCGGCCCGGCAGTCCGACCGGCAGAAAATCGCGAAAATGAAGCAGATCCCGGTGCAGGAGCTGATCCGCGGCAAACGGCTGCTGTTTGTGGACGACTCCATTGTCCGCGGCACGCAGCTGCGGGAGACGGTGGAGTTCCTCTATGAAAACGGGGCCAGGGCGGTGCATATGCGCTCTGCCTGCCCGCCAATCATGTACGGCTGCAAATACCTGAATTTCTCCCGCTCCACATCGGATCTGGAGCTGATCTCCCGCCGGGTGATTCTGGAGCTGGAGGGGGAAGAGGGTTTCCGCCATATCGAGGAATACGCCGATGGCAGCACCGAGCGCGGCAAGGCCATGCGGCAGGCCATCTGCGATAAATTCCACTTCGCTTCTCTTGGCTTCCAGACGCTGGAGGGTGTGGTGAAGGCCATCGGGCTGCCGCCGTGCAAGCTTTGCACCTACTGCTGGACCGGAAAAGAATAACGGCCGGCATTTATGACTGAAAAGGAGCGAATTATGGAACACGAAAACTCCCATAGCGCGGCCTATGCCGCTGCCGGCGTGGATATTACCGCCGGATATCGGGCGGTGGAACTGATGAAACGCCACATCGCCCGCACCAAAACCGAGGGCTGTGTCGATGATGTGGGCGGCTTTGGTGGCTGCTTTGCCCTGCCCACCGGCATGAAGGAGCCGGTACTGGTCTCCGGCACCGATGGCTGCGGCACCAAGGTCAAACTGGCCGTGCTCATGGATCGCCATGATACCATCGGCATCGATGCCGTGGCCATGTGCGTCAACGATATCATCTGCTGTGGCGCGCGGCCGCTGTATTTTCTCGATTACATCGCCTGCGGCAAAAACGTGCCGGAGAAGATCGCTTCCATCGTCAGCGGTGTGGCGGAGGGCTGTGTGCAGGCCGGCTGCGCCCTGATCGGCGGCGAAACGGCGGAGCATCCGGGCCTCATGCCGGAGCAGGACTATGATCTGGCCGGCTTCGCCGTGGGCATCGTGGATCGGGAAAAAATTCTCGATAAGACCCGCATGGCCGCCGGGGATGTGGTGATCGCACTGGCCTCCTCCGGCATCCACTCCAACGGCTTCAGTCTCTGCCGCAAGGTCTTCGATATCGACAACAATCCGCCCGCCATTTATGCGCCCTGCCCGGAGCTGGGTGGTGCCAGCGTGGCCGAAACCCTGCTGACCCCCACCCGTATTTACGTCCGGGCGGTGCTGCGCCTGCTGGAGCAGGTGCAGGTCAAGGGAATTTCCCATATCACCGGCGGCGGCTTCTATGAAAACATCCCCCGCAGCATTCCGGAGGGGCTGTGCGCCCGCATCGAGCTGGATCGGGTGCAGATTCTGCCCATTTTTCGGCAGATCGCCCGGGTGGGCGGCATTTCCCGGCGGGATATGTTCAACACCTTCAACATGGGTGTGGGCATGACCGTGGTGGTGCCCCCGGAGCAGGCGGAGCAGGCGCTGGCGCTGCTGCGGGCCGAGGGCGAAAATGCCTATATCATCGGCACCATTACCCGGGGCGACAGCCGGGTGGAGCTGGTATGACGGCCCGGGTAGCGGTGCTGGTCTCCGGCGGCGGCACCAATTTGCAGGCCCTGCTGGACGCGGCGGCCCGGGGGCAGCTGCCCCACGGGAAGATTTCGCTGGTGGTGTCCGACCGGCCCGATGCCTATGCCCTGCGTCGGGCGCAGGCGGCAGGGGTGGAGACCGCCGTGGTCACGAAGCCTCATCTGGCCGACCGGCTGTGCCAGCTGCTGACCGGGCGGGTGGACGTGATTGTGCTGGCCGGTTTTCTTTCCATCCTTCCGGCGGAATTTACCGACCAGTGGGAAAATCGCATTCTCAACATCCACCCCAGCCTGATCCCCAGCTTCTGCGGGGAGGGAATGTACGGCCTGCGTGTTCATGAGCAGGCCCTGCGCCGGGGGGTGAAGGTTACCGGCGCAACGGTGCATTTTGTCAACGGCGTCTGCGATGGTGGCCCCATCGTGGCGCAGAAGGCGGTGCCGGTGCTGCCGGGGGATACTCCCGAAACATTGCAGCGCCGGGTGATGGAGCAGGCCGAATGGGTGCTGCTTCCACAGGCGACGGAACAGGTCTGCGCCATGGTCTGCGCAGCCGGTGAGACGGAAACCCGGAGCATCCGGGAAGGAGGCAATTATGGTGTTTGAGCAATCCATGGGCCGGCGGCTGGCCGGTGACCGTTACCCCGGGCGGGGCATTGTCCTCGGCTGCAGCCCGGCGGGGGCTGCCGTGGCGGCCTATTTCATCATGGGCCGCAGCGTCAACAGTCGCAACCGGGTGTTCCGGCCGGAGCCGGACGGCATCCGCACACAGGCGTATGACCCGGCGCTGATGACCGATCCCCATCTGATCATCTATCATCCCGTGCGGCAGCTGGGCAGCAGCCTGATCGTGACCAACGGCGACCAGACCGATACCATCCGGGACTGGCTTTGCCGGGGCGACAGCTGGGAAAATGCCCTGCGCACCCGCCGCTTTGAGGATGACGGCCCTAACTGGACACCCAGAATTTCCGGCATTCTCGAGCAGGACGGCAGCTGCCGCCTTGCCATTTTGAAGGCAGCTGACCCGGAAGGGGAGAACTGCCAGCGCTGCTTCTTCGAATATCCCGCCATGCCCGGCTGCGGATACTTCCTGCATACCTACGCCGGGGACGGAAGTCCGCTGCCCTCCTTCACCGGAGAGCCGGAGCATGTGGCCATCCCGGCGGATATCGACGCTTTCACCCGGGAGCTGTGGGATAATCTGGACAGCGACAACAAAATCTCCCTGTTTGTGCGCTATACCGATCCGGCTACAGGGAAGAGCGAGCAGCGGATCATCAATCGCTACGAGTAAACGGAAAAACGGAACCGGAGGAAACATTTATGCAGGAGTTTACCCTGAAATACGGCTGTAATCCCAATCAGAAGCCTGCCGCCATCTTTATGGCGGACGGCAGCGAGCTGCCTGTCACCGTGGTGCAGGGGCGGCCCGGATATATCAATTTTCTCGATGCGCTCAATGCCTGGCAGCTGGTGTCGGAACTGAAAAAAGCAACGTCGCTTCCCTGCGCGGCATCGTTCAAGCATGTTTCTCCCACCTCTGCCGCCGTTGGAAAGATTTTGCCGCCGCAGCTGAAAAAAGCCTGCTTTGTGGACGATGTGCCTGGGCTTGACAGCAGCCTTCTGGCCTGCGCCTATGCCCGGGCCCGGGGGGGCGACCGGCTTTGCTCCTTCGGGGACTGGGTGGCCTTGAGCGATGAATGCGATGCGCTGACGGCTACACTGCTGGCCCGGGAGGTGTCGGACGGAGTCATCGCCCCCGGCTATTCCCCGGAGGCCCTGCGCATCCTCGCCGGAAAGCGGGGCGGCAATTACAATGTGGTGCAGATGGATCCTGCCTATGTTCCGGCACAGCAGGAGGAAAAGCAGGTTTTCGGCATCACCTTCCGGCAGGGGCGCAATGACTGTGCCATCGGAGCGGAGCTGCTGGAAAACGTGGTGACGGTCAACCGGACACTGCCCACCGAAGCGCAGACCGATCTTCTGGTGGCACTGATCACCCTGAAATATACCCAGTCCAATTCCGTCTGCTTTGCCTATGACGGGCAGGCCATCGGTGTCGGTGCCGGGCAGCAGTCCCGGGTACACTGTACCCGTCTTGCGGCGGGAAAGGCGGAGACCTGGTTCCTGCGGCAGCATCCCAAGGTGCTGGCGCTGCCCCTGCGGCCGGATCTGGGCCGACCGGCCCGGGATAATGCCATTGACGGCTATATCAACGGCAACGAGGAGAATGTCTGCGCCGAGGATATCTGGCCGGAATACTTCACCACCCGCCCGGAGCCGCTGACGCAGGAAGAAAAGCGGGCGTATCTGGACGGCCTGCACGGCGTGGCGCTGGGCAGCGATGCCTTCTTCCCCTTCCCGGACAGCATCAAGCGGGCGAAGGCCGTGGGTGTCAGCTATGTGGCGCAGCCCGGCGGTTCCATCCGGGACGACGCGGTGATTGCCCAGTGCGATAAATACGGCATGTTCATGGCCTTTACGGGTCTGCGGCTGTTCCATCATTAAAAAGCAGCTTTTTGAAACGGCTGCATCGGAGGCAGGTATGAATATTCTTGTGATCGGTGGCGGCGGCCGGGAACACGCCATCATTAAAAAGCTCAGAGAAAACGAAACCGTTGACCGCATTTATGCCCTGCCGGGCAACGGTGGCATCGCCCGGGAGGCCATCTGCGTCCCCATTGCGGCAACGGATCTGGATGCAATTGTGGCCTTTGTCCGGGAAAACCCCGTGGATTTTGCCGTGGTGGCACCGGATGACCCGCTGGCCATGGGCTGCGTGGATCGGCTCCATGGCGAGGGAATTGCCTGCTTCGGCCCCACGGCGGCTGCTGCCAGAATTGAGGCCAGCAAGGTCTTTGCCAAGGAGCTGATGATGAAATATCACATCCCCACGGCACGCCACGCGGTCTTTACCCAGCTGGAGCAGGCGCTGGAATACCTGCGCGCGGTGCCGCTGCCCACGGTGATCAAGGCGGACGGCCTTGCGCTGGGCAAGGGTGTGATTATCGCCCAGACCCGGCAGGAGGCGCTTCAGGCTGCCCGGGATATGCTGGAAAACGGTAAATTCGGCAAAAGCGGTGCCCGCATCATTGTGGAAGAGTATCTGACCGGGCCGGAGGTTTCCGTTCTGGCCTTTACCGATGGGGTCACGGTGCGGCCCATGGTGTCCTCCATGGATCACAAGCGGATCGGGGAAGGGGACACCGGCCTCAATACCGGCGGCATGGGCACCATCGCGCCCAACCCCTGCTACACCCCCGAAATGGCCGAGCGTTGCATGGAAGAGATCTTCCTGCCCACGGTGCGGGCCATGGCGGCGGAGGGGTGTCCTTTCCGGGGCTGCCTGTATTTCGGTCTGATGCTGACAGTCGATGGCCCCCGGGTCATTGAGTACAACTGCCGCTTCGGAGATCCGGAGACACAGGTGGTGCTGCCGCTGCTTCAGACGGATCTTCTGACCATTATGCAGGCGGTGGAGCAGGGCACTCTGTCTCAGCTGGACATTCGCTGGAAGCAGGAGAGCGCCGCCTGCGTGGTGCTGGCCTCCGGCGGGTATCCGGCCGGATATGAAAAGGGAAAAACCATCCGTCTGCCCGAGCGGTTTGACCCCCATGTGACCTGTTTCCATGCGGGAACCGGCCTGCGGGACGGCAAACTGGTGACCACCGGCGGCCGCGTGCTGGGCCTGACGGCCACGGCGCCGACGCTGGAGCAGGCGCTGAAACTGGCCTATGCCGCCGCCGATCAGGTGGATTTTGAGAAAAAATATCTGCGCCGGGATATTGGAAAACGGGCGCTGGAGCTGCTGTAAGGCAGAGCGTTGGAGGTAAGAAATGGTTCGTCGGATTTATGTGGAAAAGAAACCGGGTCTGCGGCAGGAAGCCCGGAGCCTGCAGCAGGAGATCAACGGCCTGCTGGGCATCCGGTCACTGACCGGCCTGCGGCTGCTCAACCGCTATGACACGGAAATGGAGGACGAGCAGACCTTCCGTCGGGCGGTGGCAACGGTGTTTTCCGAGCCCCAGGTGGACGATGTATATGACCACCTGCCGGAAGAAGCCGGGCAGGTGCTGGCGGTGGAACCGCTGCCGGGTCAGTTTGACCAGCGGGCGGACTCTGCTGCGGCCTGTATCCAGCTGATGACCCGGGGAGAACGCCCGCCGGTTCGCACTGCGAAGGTATATATCCTCTGCGGCGAGCTGTCGCAGCAGGAGCTGGATCGGATCCGCGGGCATCTGATCAACCCTGTGGAGTGCCGGCAGGCGGCGCTGGAGCTGCCCGAGTCCCTGCATACCCAGTGCGTTATTCCCCGGCATGTGGCCGTGGTGGAGGGCTTTACCGCCATGGATGCATCCCGGCTGGAGACTCTGCGGCAGGAAATGGGCCTTGCCATGGACGGGGAGGACCTGCTGTTCCTGCAGCGCTATTTCCGGGAGGAGGAAAAGCGTGACCCCACCGTGACGGAGATCCGTGTGGTGGACACTTACTGGTCGGATCACTGCCGCCATACCACCTTCTCCACCCATATTGATGGGGTAAAAATCGAAGATCCGGTGGTGCTTCGTGCTTACGAGCGCTACCTTGCGGCCCGGGTGGAGGTCTACGGAGCGGAAAAAGCCGCCCGGCGGCCCCAGACCCTGATGGATCTGGCCACCATCGGCACCAAGGTGCTGAAAAAACGTGGCCTTCTGCCGGAGCTGGATGAGAGCGAGGAGATCAATGCCTGCTCCATCCATGTGACCGCTGATGTCAACGGCAAGCCCGAGGACTGGCTGTTGATGTTCAAAAACGAGACCCACAACCACCCCACGGAGATCGAGCCCTTCGGCGGCGCGGCCACCTGCATCGGCGGCTGCATCCGGGATCCCCTGTCCGGGCGGGCCTACGTCCATCAGGCCATGCGGGTCACCGGCGCGGCGGATCCCCGCCTGCCGCTGGAGCAGACCATTCCCGGAAAGCTGCCCCAGCGCAAGATCTGCCAGTCCGCAGCGGCGGGCTATTCCTCCTATGGCAACCAGATCGGTCTGGCCACCGGCCATGTGGCGGAGCTTTACCATCCGAATTTTGCCGCCAAGCGGCTGGAATGCGGCGCGGTGGTGGCGGCGGCCCCGGCGGAAAATGTCCGGCGGGAGCGGCCGGAAGCGGGCGATGTGGTGATTTTGCTGGGCGGCCGTACCGGCCGGGACGGCATCGGCGGAGCCACTGGCTCTTCCAAGAGCCACAATGCCGCCTCCCTTGCAACTATGGCCTCCGAAGTGCAGAAGGGCAACGCTCCCGAGGAGCGGAAGATCCAGCGCCTGTTCCGTAATGGCGAGGTCACACGGCTGATCAAGCGCTGCAATGATTTCGGCGCGGGCGGCGTGTCCGTGGCCATCGGAGAGCTGGCGGACGGCCTGCAAATCGATCTGGACGCGGTGCGGAAAAAATATGACGGTCTGGACGGCACGGAAATCGCCATTTCCGAATCTCAGGAGCGGATGGCCGTAGTGGTTGCCCCCGGGGACGCGGATGCCTTCATCGCCGCTGCGGAGCGGGAAAATCTGGAAGCTTACCCCGTGGCGGTGGTCACGGAAAGCCCCCGCATGGTCATGCACTGGCATGGCCAGACCGTGGCCGATTTGAGCCGGGAATTTCTCAATACCAACGGTGCCGTGAAGCATACCACCGTGGCGGTGCCGGAAAAAGACCGGCAGAAGCAGTCCGCGGCCCGCTTTGCCTCCCTCAGGGAGATGGCCGGCAGCCTCGCCTGCGCCAGCCGCCGGGGTCTGGTGGAGCGGTTTGATGCCACCATCGGTGCGGGAAGCCTGCTGATGCCCTTCGGTGGCAAAAAACAGCGCTCCCCCGCACAGGCCATGGCGGCCCTGCTGCCCATGCTCCCCGGTCAGCAGACCGATCAGGGCAGCATCATGGCCTACGGCTGTGACCCGGAGCTGCTCAGTGCCGATCCCTATGCCGGCGGCTATGCCGCCGTGGTCACGGCCCTGACCAAGCTGGTATGTGCCGGCGGCGATGAAAGAAATGCCTACCTTTCCCTGCAGGAATTTTTCGAAAAGCTCAGAGACGAACCCCTTCGCTGGGGCAAGCCCTTCGCCGCCCTTCTGGGTGCGCTGGATGCCCAGCTGGACTTCGGCGCGGCAGCCATCGGCGGCAAGGATTCCATGAGCGGCACCTTCCAGAATATCGATGTGCCCCCCACGGTCATCGCCTTTGCCATCACACCGGTGAAGGCCGACCGCGTGCTGGGCACCGACTTCCGGCAGGCGGGACACAGTGTCTGCCTTATCGCCCCGGAGGACGCTTCCGCCGAGGCGCAGCGCCGCTGCTGGGAGACCTTCCGGGCCCTCCATGAGCAGGGGAGCATCCTGTCGGCATGGGCGGTGGAAAACGGTATTGCAGAGGGCATCATGAATATGTCCTTCGGCAATGACATCGGCTTCCGGGCGCAGGCCGATCTGGGCGCGCGCTGGTATGCCCCCTGCAGCGGTGCCATCGTGGCAGAGTTGGCGCAGCCCGTGAGTCTGCCCGGCGTGACCCTTCTGGGCGTGACCACCGGCGATGGCCGCATCGACCTTGGCGGCGACAGCTGCACCATTGATGAGATCGAGAAGCTGAACGCCGCCGTCCTGGCGGATGTGTACCCCGTCATTCCCGCGCAGGCGGAGCAGACCGTTCCCACCCTCAGCGCAAAAAAGCGGCCCGTTGCAGCCCCGGCCGTGGCGGTTGCCCGGCCGAAGGTGCTGATTCCCGTATTCCCCGGCACCAATTGCGAGTATGACTCTGCCAACGCCGCCATGAAAGCGGGGCTGGATGCCGAGATTCTGGTCATCGGCAACCAGACGCCCGAGGCCGTGGAGCAGTCCGCAGCCCGTTTTGCCCGAGCCTGCGGCGACAGCAATATCATTTTCATCCCCGGCGGCTTCTCCGGCGGGGACGAGCCGGACGGTTCCGGCAAATTCATCACCGCATTCTTCCGCAATCCCCGGGTGAAGGATGCCACCATGGAGCTGCTGAAACAGCGCGACGGTCTGATGCTGGGCATCTGCAACGGTTTTCAGGCCCTGATCAAGCTGGGTCTGGTGCCCTTCGGTGAAATTCTGGATACGGACGAAACCTGCCCAACCCTGACCTTCAACACCATCGGCCGCCACCAGAGCCGCATCGTTCGCACGAGAGTGGCCAGCTGTGCCTCACCATGGCTGGCGGGGATGCAGGTGGGAGATGTGGTCAATGTCCCCATTTCCCACGGCGAGGGCCGTTTCCTTTGCAGTCCTGCGCTGCTGGAAAAGCTGGCCGCCAACGGTCAGATCGCCACCCAGTATGTGAATCTGCAAAACGAGCCCACCATGGACGTGGATTTCAACCCCAACGGCTCTGTTTGGGCTGTGGAGGGGATCACCTCCCCGGATGGCCGCGTACTGGGTAAAATGGGCCACAGCGAACGTGTCGGCTCCCGGCTGTACCGCAACGTCCCCGGCGATTACGACCTGCACCTGTTTACCAGCGCCAAAGCCTATTTCTCGTTGTAAATAGAGCGAAAAATATGTCGTTGCGCACCAGTCCGCGCCACTGGTGTGGCAATCCCCCCGTTCTTCCGGATTGTTGGATGAACGGGGGGATTGTGCGTCTAACCGGGGAATTGCCACGCCAGTGACAGCGTGCTTTCGGGGATTGCCACGTCGGCTGCGCCTCCTTGCAATGACCGCAGGCTGTGGTGTGGCAATCCCTCCGCCACAAAATGCGCCACCGCCTTGCATTTTTTCGATGCCTCCACCGGCCTGGACAAGCCGTAAAAAATCCGAAAATTGTACTTGCAAAATGCGGGCGGATGCAGTATAATACAAAATGTATATGTGTCGCCGGAGGATGAATGAAAATTCGTCAGTCATTTTGCCTGATTCCGGGCCATGGCGCACAAATCCGTTTCGGAAAGGAACGATGTTTATGAAGAAGATGAAAATTCGTACAGGTGGCACCCGTGTCCTCGCGCTGCTGCTGGTGCTGACACTGCTGGTTGGCGTGTTGCCCGCCGCCGTGCTGGCCACCGATGTCAGCGGCAGCTATGGCTTTGCGGTTCTGGCCAGCAGCCAGACAATAGCCAATAAACCGGCCGATGGCAAAACCACCGGTCAGCCCTTTGCGAGCGGCACCGGCGGAAGTTCTAAATTCCGCATCCCTGCCCTGATCACCATGGCGGACGGCACCATTGTGGCCGCGTCTGACGCCAGATGGAATGCTACGGTTGACGGCGGTGGACTGGATACCGTTGTCTCCCGGTCGGATGATAACGGCGCAACGTGGAAATATACCTTTGCCAACTATTTGGGTGACAATGGTAACAAGTTCAGCTATGATTCCACCTGCTTTATTGACCCTGCGCTGGCAACAGACGGCAAAACCCTGTATATGCTCTGCGATCTGCATTCTTACAATTGCAGCTTCATGGCCAAGTGGTATGAAGATCGCTATACACTGCCCAGCACGGACTCCGGCTTTACCGCCGATGGCTATCTGAAAATCGCCAAGAGCGAATCTTC
This sequence comes from uncultured Oscillospiraceae bacterium, assembly GCA_964564605.1. Classification (GTDB taxonomy): domain Bacteria; phylum Bacillota; class Clostridia; order Oscillospirales; family Oscillospiraceae; genus Faecousia. The sequence goes on along the minus strand of CAZMBL010000002.1, from coordinate 44,054 downwards.
TTCCTATGATTATTACCTGAAAGATGGCAAGATCTATAGCACCAGCACCGGCCAAGCTGTCAGCGGCTATACCGTGGACGAATATTTTAATATCTATTCCGGCAGTAGCTATGTCAGCAACCTGTTCTTCTCCGGCGCACCTTATAAGGCTGTGCGGACCACTTTCCTGTATTTCACCAAGTCTGAGGACAATGGTGCTACTTGGTCTGCGCCCATGCTGCTGCCCAACCTGAAAGAGGCGGACGAGAGCGCCTGCCTGGTGGGCCCCGGCCGCGGCATCGTCACGGCGGACGGCAAGACCATCATTTACCCTGTGTACAGCTCCACCGACACATTCAACACCGGCATCGTCTATTCCGATGACGGCGGCGCCACATGGAGCCGTAGCAGCAGCAACATTGCCGGCACCAGTGAAGCGGCCATTGTGGAGCTGGCGGACGGCACCCTGCGTGTGTTCTTCCGTTACAGTACCTCCGGCGGTGTTGTCAAGTACATGGATGTGACCAGAAACGCGGACGGTACCTTCGTCTGGGGCGAAATCCAGTCTACGGAAAAGCCCTTCACCGGCACCTGCCAGATTTCTGCCATCAAGTATTCAAAGAAGACGGCGGACGGTGCGGAAATCATTCTGGTTTCCTGCCCCTCGCATGCTTCCAGCCGCCAGAATGGCCGCATTTATGCCTTCCGGGCAGACACCATGAAGTGCATTGGCTCTCTGGCCGTTAACGATGGCGGCGCGGCTTTCAGCTATTCCTGCCTGACGGAACTGGCCGATGGCAGCATTGGCCTGCTGTGTGAGCCGGGCGATGGCCAGGTGGAATACAAGCACTATGAAATCTCCGATATTCTGGGCGAGAATTTCGTCTTCGGCACGGAGACGACCCCGGAGCCTGATCCGGAGCCCACCGTCCCCTCCGAGCCGGAGCCGACCGACCCGGAACCCACTGATCCCTCCGAGCCGACTACGGCTCCCACCGAGCCCACCACTCCCGAATTGGATAAAATCCACACGGATAACAACGTGACCGTTACCTTCCCCAATGGCGTGAAGGATATGACCGTGACCGCCGTTCCGGAGGTTGGCGGCCTGCCCAGCAAGGATTTCGTGGCCTATAATGTCCTGCCCGGCGAGGGCTACACCGCCGGACAGGTGGCAACCGTCACCATTCCGCTGAACGCCAAATTGCAGGGCATTGCAGATCGGCTGCTGACCGGATTCCATGTGGAATCCAATGGCGAGATCACCTTCATTCAGGGCACAAAGAGCGCGGACGGCAAGTCCTACACCTTTGAAACCTCCTTCTCCACCGTTGGCGTTGTGTCTCTGGCGGAACTGGGCGATGGCTCCAATGGTGCCCCCGATTCCAATGAGATCCCCGGTACCCCTGTGAAAACGGAAAATATCACCCTGACCATTGGCGGCACCTGGTCTGAAACCTTGACTGGCTATGCCCCCTTCGGCACATATACAGACGACATCGTGGACGCCGGCTGGACGGGCACCGCCATCCCGGGTGAGTCCACCATCACAGCTGTCACGGAAATTGTCAGCGGAAACGCCTACTATATTTCCGATGGCACCAATTACATGACACTGGTGGATGGCGCGCTTTCTTCCACAACAAAGATCGAGGAGGCCACCGCCTGGACATTCACCGGCGACAGCAACGATGGGTATACCATTTCCAATGGTGGGTATTTCCTTTATATGGGTCGAACATTTGACTGGGGCTACAGCTACGAATACGGTGTTTCCAATTTGACAAGCATCAAATTTGATGTTGACCTGACCAATAAGCGGATATCTTATTCTTTTGGCTGGCTGACAACACGCTATTGGACTTACTCCAATGGCATCTGGGAAGGTGCAGACAGTGCCAGCGAGGCCGGTGTGTATGACAAGGTAGTTAGTGAGGATAAATATTCCACCACCGTCACCATCAAGGCGCTGGCTGTGGGTAAGACCACCTTCACCGTGGGCAACACCACCTATCACGTCACTGTGAAGGAAGCCCCCGAGTATGTCACCATCGATATTTCCCCCATTCTGACAAGCACAACCAGATATAGGCAGAATGCGGCGAGCGACGACAATCCGGCAGTAACCGGACAGGGTGGCTATAGTTGCAACGGTACGGGTACTTTCGGCCAGTTCCCAGTGACTAAGCTTTCTATGTCCAAGGGACAGCTGTATGACCTCGATCTGGACACTACAAAGATTTCTTCCGACGCCAAATGGACATCCGGCGATGGAAATATCGTGACCGTTGACGAAAATGGTGTGGTAACAGCGGTTGGCGCGGGCGAGACCTGGGTTTGCGTGACCGGTTCGGATGGAACGTCCTACAAGATTCCTGTCGCAGTATATGATCATGGCAACGCTTCCGCCGATGTGAATAGCAAAGAAAAAAAGTTCATGGACTTCTACATCGATGAGTTGACCAATACCTCTGTCTGGTGGGGCCTCCTCTTTGGCGAAACGGACACAACCGTTGAAGCGTCTGAATTGCATCAGGTCCAGCTTGGCGAAGTGATCAATTTCGTCTGGCCGAAAAGTGCGGCCGTGGCCCTGAACTTCTATGCCAAACCGGACGAGGGTTATGCCCTTGTTTATGAGCAGGTTTTCCACACCAACGGCAGAGACTATTCCGCACTGAACGGCAATGACCCGGCGCAGACCGACTATCTGCGGGGCTACGTTCTGGACAAAAATCTGGAGAGAACGCAAAACGAGGCTGCAGCAGGCGCAAAACAGAATAACCTCTATAAGGGTACATCTTCCACAATTACATCTCCGTATTGCCAGTTTTATGGCGCGGACGGCAGCACACCGGTCATTGGTCAGGTTCAGGCAGCAATGGATATTGGCTGTGACGCAGCCCACGGCTTTACGCTGCCCGCCGGAGAGGTCAACGCGATGTGGCCCGGCACCCTGTCCTACTATGCCAAGAGACTGCCCACCGTTGACAAGGAAGTTGAGTCTGTGAATGGCGTGCCCTATACTGAGGGCATGGTTGGCCGTGCGGGCAACACTGTCAAGTTCAAAATCACGGTTACCGAATACGCCGGCAGCACAAATCTGACTTATTCCGATGTCCAGCTGCAGGATATCATGACGGTCGGCGGTGTCAATGTCAGCAACATCAAGATCACGGATTCGGACGGAAACGTAATCGCGACAAACGGTTCTGCAACCATTTCGATCACGGCCTCCGAAGAAGAGACCAAAACCGTTTATTATGTGGAATATACGGTTAAGTCCGGCGACTTGGATAAGCTGATTCACAACACGGTGACCCTGAACTATACCTATAAGTCCGCTTACTCCACGGGCAATTGGAAGACAATCGCTTCCGCAGAAGCAAAGCTGATCGTTACCAACTTCGTTGCCCCCAACGATATTGTGATCGATTTCGGCCTGCCGGTTACCATTACAACCGATAAATGGAGCTTGGGCGCGAATGAAACCTTCAATGGCACTGGTGCCAGTGCGGATTATGGTACTGTGACCGTGACCGGTGACAATACGACGGGTCTTACCATTGTCTACACGCCCAATGGCATTCTTGATCAGATTGACACGGTTAAGATGTGGAATCTGAATCACCCGGATCTGGTCTTTACCTTCCGCGTGATCCCGGCCTCTACCGTGTACTATGAGGATGATTTCATCACCGTGAACTCCGGCAGCTTCAGTGGCTCCGAATGGGTACCTGTGACGGATGGTACAGTACACGAAAATCCCCAGCAGGCCTTCAGCTGGCTGGGCAGTAGTGGCCATTATGGCTATGACAAGGTGTATGAAAATGGCACCCTGTTCTCCCTCGGCTCGGCCAAGAAGGTCACAGTTACCAGGGACATGGAAAATACCTGGACTGATAGCAGCAGTTGGCCTACGGCTACCTTCACCTTCACCGGCACCGGCTTCGATGTCATTTCTCTGACCAGCAACACCTCCGGCCTGATCACCTATGATGTGGTCAACAGCGATGGCGAAAAGATCATGAGCAAGTTCGTCACCAACTACTACGGTTACGACTATGAGGATGGCAACTGGGTCAATGCAACAGAAGATAACGCCCTGTATCAGCTGCCCGTCATCCGGGTGGGCGATCTGTCCTATGGCACCTACACCGTCACCATCACCGCAGCCTACGGCTCCTTCTTTGATGGCACCGGAAATGGCGAATACTCCTTCTGGCTGGATGGCGTCCGTGTCTATGGCACTCTGCAGGACTCCTCCATCTACAAGGACGACCACGAAGCCTATCCCCAGTTCATCGAACTGCATGATGTGCTGTGCAAGATTCAGGAAGAGGGCAAGACCTACAACGGCGCGCTTGTGATCGCTTCCAATGACCCGGAGAATCCCACCCTTGCGGACTACGTTGCCAAGGGCCCGAACCATGAGGTCTATTTGGAAAAAGGCGATACGCTTTCGTTCAAACTGACCGGCGAAAAAATCGACAAGGTCATGATCGGCATGAAGGCCGTCAAGGGCAATGCTGAGTTCACGATCGGCAACGGTGAAGGAACGCCCATCTCCACCGCCACGGATATGTACTATGACATTACCACGGTGGCAAAGAACGGTGTAGTTACAATTACCAACACTGGTGATAACATCCTGTCCCTGACCACGGTCAAAGTGACCTTCACCGAAAAGGCCACCGTTACCATGGAAATGACTGAAGCCGATGTTCAGACCGCCCTGATGATGGTGCGCTCTGTCTTTGCTCCCGTCACCTTCACCCCCGAGCGGCTGGAGGCCAGCTGGCTGGTCAGCACCGTCCGCGCCGGGCAGAAGGCCATCCTGACGGTCAAAACATCCGAGGATGTGGAGGCTATTGTGGTGGACGGGCAGGAGATCACCTCCTACCGCACCCGCAAAAACCGCAGCGGTGAGACCTGGCGTGAATTCAACTGGGCAACCACCGCAACAGAAACCACGGATTACGCCATTTCCGCCGTCAACGCCGATGGCATCGAGAGCGACCCCATCTCCGTCACCCTGACGGTGCAGGCCGCCTCCCAGCGCCCCGGCCTGATCGATTGGATCTCCGGCATCCTTGGCCGTCTGTTCTGAGAAAGGAGTGAACGCAATATGAAAAAAGTCTATTCCAAGCCGATGATTGTCTTCGAAGACTTCCACCTCAGCGCCAATATTGCGACTGGTTGCGGTGTGCCGACGGATCATGCCATGATGGACTGCGGCAAAGTCAATGGCATGCAGTTGTTCACGGCAGAATATAAGTGTGCGTATACGCCGGATGAGAATGGATTGTGCTATCAGGTTTCTGTTGAAGCCAATAGACTGTTCACTTCCTGATCTTTCCGCAACCATCATCTAATCCAAAGTGCCCTGCCCCCCGGGGCAGGGCACTTTACTGTTGAAAACCCCTCGCCCCCAGTCCGCACCAGTGATGTAAAAAAAGAAGTGTCATTGCGAACTAGTCCGCAGACTGGTTCGCAATTGCGTGGCTATCTGATATCGCGATGACAGCCTATTTGAATTCGCAATAAATACAAAAACTACATTCACCCACAAGGAGAGCCCATGAAACGTTCTGTTTTTGCCGTGGCGCTGATCGTGGCCATGCTGCTGAGCGCCTGCGCCACCAAGCCGCCGGAGACCACCGGAAAACCGGATAGCACCCTGCTGCCCATTGACCTTGGCAGCGGCCTGACACTGACGGCCCTTGGCAGCTACACTGGCAGCTATGTGGAGGACGGCAAGGACGAGACCGTCACTGCCGTCATGTCCGCCGATATCCGAAACGATGGCGATCAGACGGTTTTACAGGCGGCGTTTACCCTGACCATGGCCGGTGTGCGCTACAGTTTTACTCTTTCCACACTGCCGCCCGGTGCAACCGTGCGTGTGCTGGATCTGCAGCGCCGCAGTGCCGCCACGGCCCTGAGCGCCATCTCCACGGAACTGACCACTTTCACCGCCTTTTCCGCAGAGCCTTCCATGTACCCCGATATTTTTCAGGTCACCGGCACGGATCAGGCCATTACCATCAAAAATATCTCCCCGGAGGATATCTCCGGTGATATCTATATTTACTACAAAACCGCCTACAATGATGTTTTCATGGGTGGTATCACCTACCGCGTGCGCGTCTCCGGCCTTGGGGCAGGGGAGAGCCAAACCGGCTATGCCGGGCACTATAAATCCGCGCACAGCAAACTGATGTTTATTACCTATGCACAGTGAGTATTATTCTTTCGGCGGCCTGACCATTCGCCTGTGCTGCGAGGAGGCGCTGCTTCCTTCGCCCCTCTGCGTTCCCTTCGCCGTACAGGACGCGGTGGCTGACCATACCATGATCGCCGCTTTTTCCGATACCATGCCCCCCATTCCCGAAAATGCCGCCTGCCACGAAATGGAATACTGCTGGCAGGAAGGGAAGCGCGCGTGTCTGGAGCGGGTATTCGGCAGCCAATATGTGACCTTTTCCGCCCGGGAAGGGAATACCACCCGGGTGCTGCTGTCCGGCGGCTACCGTGGCAGCGTCTCCGCCCGCACCATTCTGGAGGCTGGCGGGCTGATGCAGCTGCTGGCGGAATATGGCATGCTGATTCTGCACAGCTCCTACATCCGCATGGCCGATGGCCGTGGGCTGGTATTTTCCGGCCACAGCGGCGTGGGCAAAAGCACCCAGGCCGCATTGTGGGAGCAATTTGCCGCCGCGCAGGTGATCAATGGCGACCGCGCCCTGCTTCGCCCCGCCGATGCTACGGCCCATGGCATTATCTACAGTGGCACTTCCGGTATCTGCGCAAATGTCAGTGCGCCGCTGGCGGCCATCGTACTGCCCCGGCAGGCATCGGTGAATTTGGCGCGTCCGTGCCGGCCACGGGTGGCCTTTGCCCGCCTGCTGAACCAGTGCGCCTATTATCCGGGCTACGCGCCCGCTGTGGAGCGGATGACGGAGCTGGTGGCCCGGCTGGTCAGCCATGTGCCCGTATTTGAACTGGACTGCCGCATGGATGAACAGGCCGTGCGAACCTTGCAGAATGAACTGAGGAGCATCTGATATGGAATTTTCCAGCGCCGAACCCCGCCTTTCCACCTATCTGCACAGCCGGGCCTGCCGGGAGGGTACCCCGCTGGCCGGAACATTCGAACTGACCCCCCGCTGCAATTTTGACTGCCGGATGTGCTATGTGCATCTGTCCGCGCAGGAGCAACAGCGCCGCGGCCCGGAGCTGACCGCTCAGCAGTGGCTGTCCATTGCCGGTGAGGCCCGGGATCGGGGCATGCTGTTTTTGCTGCTGACCGGCGGCGAGCCACTGCTGCGCCCCGATTTTCCGGAACTGCTGTCCCAGCTGAAAAAAATGGGGCTTGTGGTCTCCGTCAACAGCAATGGCGCGCTGATCGACGAAGGTCTGCTGGAATTTTTCCGGGAAGAGCCGCCCTTCCGCTTCAATATCACCCTCTACGGCGGCGGAAATGACGCGTATTCGCGCCTTTGCGGCCATCCGGCCTATGACCGGGTGACGGATAACATCCGCGCCCTGAAAAAGCTGGGCATCGATGTGAAGCTGAATGTGTCCCTAACCCCGGAAAATGCCGGGGATCTGGAGCGGCTTCTGGCCACCGCCGAGGAGCTTGGCACTCCTGTGCAACTGTCCACCTATATGTTCCCGCCCATCCGGCGGGATGAGACGATGATCGGCACCAATGCCCGCTTCACCCCCTGCGAGGCGGCGCACTATGCCGTGCAGTGGGACAAGCTGCGCTTTACACCGGAAATTTTCCGCCAGCGGGCACAAAATCTGGTTTCCGGGCTGGAACTGCCCCAGGAGGATGCCTGCGATGGCACACCGGGGGAGGGGATTTCCTGCCGCGCCGGGCGCAGCTCCTTCTGGATCAACTGGCAGGGGGACATGACCCCCTGCGGCATGATGACCCACCCGAAATGCTCCGTGCCGGAGCTGGGCTTCGAGACGGCGTGGGAGCGGACGAAGGCGGCCACCGCGGCCATCCGACTTCCCGGCGCCTGTGCCGTGTGTCCATCGAAGCACGCCTGCCACGTCTGTGCCGCCATGTGCGTGACGGAAACGGGACAATTCGACAAAAAGCCGGAGTACCTGTGCCAAATGACCCGGGAAACCATCCGGCAGACCATGAAGGAGGCAGATTTATGAAGATCAAAAAGCAGCTTGTAAAGCGCAGCATCGCCGGAGATGTGCTGCTGGTGCCCATTGGAAGTGCATCGACGGAACTCAAGGGCCTGCTGACCCTCAATGAAACGGCTTCCGCCATCTGGGATCTGCTGCCGCAGTGCGACTCGGCGCAGGAGCTGGTGGCGCGTATGCTGGAAGAATATGATGTGGACGAGGCCATCCTGCGCGCAGATGTGGAGGATTTTCTTACCCAGCTTCGGCAGCTGGACGTGCTGTAAACAGACAGGAGACGAGCGGATATGTATCGGGAGCAGTATCCCTATCTTTATGAAACCCATTTGCACACGGCTATGGGCAGCGCCTGCGCCCAGAATTCCCCGGAGCAGATGGTGCGTGCCGCCGCGCAGGCGGGCTACAGCGGTATTTTCGTGACGGAACACAACTGGTTGGGCAATTCCTGCATCGATCGGGATATTCCGTGGCCCCAGTGGATCGACCGCATGGCTGCAAGCTACGAGGCGGCGAAGCGAGTGGGGGAGGAGATCGGCCTGTCGGTTTTCTTCGGCTACGAGGCCGGCTTTTCCGGCAAAGCCCATTATGGCGCGGAATTTCTGATCTACGGTCTGAGCCCCCAGTGGCTCCGGGAACACCCGGAGCTGAAGGACATGGAGGCACCGGCGCATCTTTCGCTGGTGCGGCAGGCCGGCGCCATGGTGGTACACGCCCATCCGTTCCGGGAGGCGTGGTATATCCGGCAGCTGGTGCTGCTGCCGGAGTATGTGGACGCGGTGGAGGCCATCAATGCCACCCACAGCAATCCCCGCAGCGGTTGCCACAATCGCCGTGTGTTTGACGAGCAGGCCATCGCCTACGCGTTGGCCAACGGCAAGCCTATGACCGCCGGCTCCGATATCCACACCACCGATCTGTTCGGCGGCGGCGTGGCCTTCCGGCGGCCCATCACATCGGAAAAGGACTATTGCGATGCCATTTTGCGCAATGAAGACCGGTTGCTGACCAACGGCGATGCCGTGTTTAACGCCATGGGCAATCGCCTGCCGGGCCGGGCGGACTGGGGGAAATGAGAACCTTTCGGCATTTGCGGGGACTTTTCGGCCTTTTCCTCTTTACAGACGGGGCTTTTTCGGTTATAATAATCCGGAATGTGGAAATTTACGGATGGAGAATAGTTTATGGATATTGCATTTGACAGCTACAGACAGAAGCTCAACGATTGCAAGCCCGCGCTGGATGGACTGGCTCAGTCTCTGAATGTGGAGGGTATGCGCAGTGAGCTGGAGCGGCTGCACGCCATGCAGGAGGCCCCCGGTTTCTGGGACGATCCGGATAAAAGCCAGAAAATCGTGGTAAAAACCCGGCAGGCTGAGGCAAAAATCTGCCGTTATGAGAAAATGTGCGCGGATTGGGACGATTTGATGACCATCTGCGAAATGGCCGCAGAGGAAGATGATGACTCCATGCTTGATGAGCTGAAGCAGGGCTTCGAGGTGCTCGCCGCCGAAATGGAGAGCTGCCGTCTGGAGACACTTCTGACCGGCAAGTACGATAAGAATAACGCCATTGTGGGCTTTCAGGCGGGCGCCGGCGGCACGGAGGCACAGGACTGGTGCCAGATGCTCTACCGCATGTACACCCGCTGGGCGGAGCGCAGCGGCTTTACCTACCGCATTCTGGACTATCAGGACGGGGACGAGGCTGGCATCAAGTCCGCATCCATCCTGATCGAGGGCGAAAATGCCTACGGCTTCCTTAAAGGGGAGGGCGGCGTTCACCGGCTGGTGCGGGTCTCACCCTTTGACGCCAATGCTCGGCGGCAGACCTCCTTCTCCGCCATCGAGGTGGTGCCGGAGATCGAGGATGATACGGAGGATTTTGAGATCCGACCCGAGGATTATGAAATGCAGGTATTCCGTTCCTCCGGCGCGGGCGGCCAGCATATCAACAAGACTTCTTCTGCCGTGCGGCTGATTCACAAGGCCACTGGCATTGTGGTCTCCTGCCAGACGGAGCGCAGCCAGTTCCAGAACAAAGAGACCTGCCTGCGTATGCTCCGCTCCAAGCTGGTGGAGATCCGGGAACGGGAGCATCTGGCCACCATCGCGGATATCAAGGGCGTGCAGCAGAAGATCGAGTGGGGAAGCCAGATCCGCAATTATGTGTTCATGCCCTACACACTGGTGAAGGATACCCGCACCGGCTGCGAGACCTCCAATGTCAATGCGGTGATGGATGGCGCACTGGATCCCTTCATCGAAAGCTACCTCAATTGTCTGGCCACCGGCAACTGGGTTACAAAATAATCGAAAAAATCCCGTTTTTGGGCTTGCTTTTTGAAATTAGCCATGGTATAATATCCGGGCTATTGTGAGTTCCCTGTAATTGGGAGCATACGCTGCCGCAGATGTGCGGCTGCCGCCATCTGAAGGCGGAGGGAGGTTTGTGAAACATGCAAGTTGTTGAGATCATTCTGACGGTTCTGGAGGTGCTGGCCAGCATCGCCCTGATCGTTGTCGTCCTGCTGCAGTCCGGCAAAGAGGCTGGCCTGTCCGGTGCGATCGCCGGCAATACGGATAGCTACCTTGGCAAGAATAAGAAGGGCAGTCTGGATGCCATTCTGGCTTCCTCCACCAAGTGGATCGCGCTGGCCTGGATCGTCCTTGCCCTGTCGCTCAGCTTTTTCTAAGATGAATCCATGAAAAGCCACGGCTCACGCCGTGGCTTTTTTCTGTCCGGAAAGGCATTCTCATCCGTGTCATATGCGTATATTTGGTCGGCAGAAAATGGAAACCGGGCGTGCGACCGATGGTAGCTCCTGCAACGTAATGGGATGATTGTGCAAATTTTCGGTGCAAGAGGGCTGTCAGGGATGCCGCCTCCTACGATGGCCGGGTGGAGCAGGGGACGCTCGGGCCGATTGCGGCACATCGGCCCCTACAAAATACCCGGAAGGACGGGAGGATGCCACACCAGTGTGCGCACTCCCTTCGTTATGATGTGGTTTTTCGACATGCAAAAAGGGCACACCGAAGGATCGGCGTGCCCTTTTTACAAACTTTTGCTCGTTCAGTTCTCGATGCGGGAAATGGTCGCACCCAGTCGGGTCAGCTTGTTGATCAGATCCTCATAGCCTCGTTCAACATAATGGATATTCTCCACACGGGTCACGCCCTCCGCCGTCAATCCGGCGATCACCAGCGCGGCGCCCGCCCGCAGATCCCGAGCCACCACCGTGGTGCCCTTGAGCCGGTCACGGCCGGTGACCTCCGCGGTTTTACCGTTGATATTGATACGGGCCCCCATGCTCTCCAGCTCCTGACAGTAGCCGAAGAAACGGGTCTCATACACGCTTTCCGTCAGGCGGCTGACACCGTTGGCCAGTGTCATGCACACGCAGATCTGCGCCTGCATATCCGTGGGGAAACCGGGGTATGGCCGGGTTTTGACTGTGGTGGCATGGAGCTTGCCGTCGCTCTGGATGCGGATGCAATCGTCATAATTGGTAATGACGGCCCCCATCTCCGCCAGCTTGGAGGTGATGCAGTCCATATGCTTGGGGATGACATTTTTCACCAGCACATTGCCGCCGGTGGCAGCCACGGCTGCCATATAGGTTCCGGCCTCGATCTGGTCCGGAATGATGGCATAGCATCCGCCCTGCATGGAGCTGACGCCCCGGATCTTGACCGTGTCCGTGCCTGCGCCGGAGACCTGCGCCCCCATGGTGTTGAGGAAGTTGGCCAGATCCACGATATGGGGCTCTTTGGCGGCGTTTTCAATGACGGTTTGCCCCGGCAAAAGGACGCTGGCCATCATAATGTTGGCCGTGGCTCCCACGGAGGCCATATCCAGACAAACCCGGCTGCCGCACAGACCGTTGGGGCCGGGAGAAAGGGCCACATATTCCTGTGTTTCCTCCACCGATGCACCCAGCGCCCGGAAGCCCTTGATATGCTGATCGATGGGACGGGTGGCAAAATTGCAGCCGCCGGGCAGCGCCACATGGCAGTGGCCGAACCGGCTCAGCAGGGCCCCCATCAGGTAATAGCTGGCACGCATTTTCTTCACCAGAGACGCCTCCGGCTCGGTGGCGTGGACGTGGGAGCAGTCAATGGTCACCACGCCGTCGTGCAGCGGGCTGACCTTCGCCCCAAGCCCCTCCAAAATGGAAAGCAGAATACGGACATCGGAGATGTCCGGAACATTTTCGATCCGGCAGATGCCGTCAACCAGCAGCGCAGCCGGCAAAATGGCAACCGCCGCATTTTTCGCGCCGCTGATGGTGACGCTGCCGTTGAGCGGTGTGCCGCCCCTGATTTCATATCTGGCCAAGGAACATCCTCCTCAGGTAACACATTTGATACATTTCATAGTCGCAAGGAGTATTATACCATGAACCGTGATTTATGTAAAGTATTTTTTATGGGATTTCCCGGCGAAGTCCCTTGGGATAGTGGTTTTTCAGCATGGTTCCATCCCCTTTTGCCCAGCCGATGGAGTAGTCCCCGGCCATGACGAGACACCAGCCCCGCCGGGTTCCGGCCACGGTCTCGCCCCGCAGGTAGGCACGCAGCTGCGGCCCATCCGGATCCAGCGGACAGACGTTGGCACAGCCATGCAGCCACAGCGCCAGCGCATGGGCAGGCTCCAGCCGGTCTTTCTTTTCCTCCCCCAGCTCCAGACCGGGGCGCAGCACCTTCAGCCCCTCCAGCTGGGGCAACTCCGGCGGTGCCCAGTACAGCCGGGAGCCGAAGCGCACCGCTTTCCCGGCCGGCAGGGTAATGCCCATGGCCGCGGCAAAGCCATTCCACGCAGCAGGCAGCGGCACGCCACTCTGGAGCCGCACCGACGACTCCTCCTCGCCGCGGCACTTTCTCAACACGGCGACAAAGTGGCCCTCTCCCCGGCATTTGTGGGGCCAGAGGCGGAACATGCCCTCCCCGGTTTGGGTGAACCACGGGGCCTGCACCGGCTCCGGTGCGAAATCCGGATGCTCTGCCAGAAATTGCAGCACCGTCTGCTCGTTTTCCTCCGGGGCGAAGGTACAGGTGGAGTAAACCAGCCGCCCGCCGGGACGAAGAAGCGCCGCGGCGCAGCGCAGAATCTCTCCCTGCCGCCGGGCGCACAGCTGCACCGTCTCCGGGCTCCAGTCCGTGACAGCGGCAGCCTCCTTGCGAAACATCCCCTCCCCGGAGCAGGGCGCGTCCACCAGCACCCGGTCGAAAAACCCCGGCAGTCGCCGGGACAATGTCTGGGGCGTTTCGTTGGTCACCAGCGCATTGGCAACGCCCATGCGCTCGATGTTCTGGGACAAAATTCGTGCCCGCTTGGGGTGGATCTCATTGCAAACCAGAAGGCCCCTTCCACCCATGCGCCCGGCGATCTGGGTGGATTTTCCGCCGGGGGCGGCGCACAGGTCGCACACCCGCTCCCCGGGCTGGGGCTCCAGCAACGCCACAGCGGACATGGCGCTGGCCTCCTGCAAATAGTATACGCCCGCCTCGTGCAGAGGGTGCAGCCCGGGCCGGGCCGTGGGGTCATAGTACCGGCCCGCGCTCTCCCATGGCACCGCAGTTTCCAGAAAGGGCAGCCGGGGTGCCGGGCCTTTCAGCGGATTGAGCCGCAGGGCCACCGCCCGGGGGCGATCCAGACTTTCCAGATACGCGGGGTATTCCGGCCCCAGCTGTGCCTGCATACGCTGTAAAAATGCCTGTGGCAGCATGAAACGCCCTCACTTTCCTGTCGGTTCCGCAGTAAATACATACCGGGCCAGGCGCGCAAACGCCTCCTCCACCCGGCTGCGGGGCAGTGCCAGATTCATGCGGATGTGGCATGGGCCGTGGAAGGGTCTTCCGTCCTGCCATGCAACGCCTACATCCCAGCCTGCGCGCAGCAGCTGTTCGATGGACTGTCCCCTGCCCGCGCACCAGTCGGTGCAATCGAGAAACAGCATGTAGGTTCCCTGGGGGGCGGACAAAGTCACCCCGGGGAAATTCTCCCAGATGAAGCGGCAGGCAAAATCCACGTTGCCGGTGAGAACCTTACAAAGCTCGTCCACCCATTCACCGCCCTCCGGCCGATAGGCTCCCACCAGCGCGTGCATGGACAGCACATTCATGCTGTTATAGTGGCAGCGGGAGCCGGCCTGCTCCATGGCATGGCGCAGGCGATCATTGTAGACAATGTGGTAGCTGCCCACAAGTCCCGCCAGATTGAAGGTCTTGGATGGGGCATACAGGGCGATGGTGCGCTGCCGGGCCGCCTCGCTGACGGACTGGGTGGGAATATGGCGATTGCCGCTCAAAATCAGATCCGACCAGATCTCGTCGGAAATCAGCTGCACATCCAGCTTCCGGCACAGCTCGATCAGCTTTTCCAGCTCCCAGCGTTCCCAGACACGGCCTGTGGGGTTGTGGGGTGAACAGAAAATCATGGTGTGGATGTGTTCGCTGCGCAGCTTCTGCTCCATATCCGTAAAATCCATGCGCCAGATGCCGTTTTCATCCCGCACCAGCGGCGAGTGGACAATGGGGTAGCCGTTATCTTCCAGACAGTGGGTAAAGCCGATGTAGGTGGGGCTGTGCAGCAGCACCTTCTCCCCCGGCGCGCACAGCGCCGCCATGGCGCTGATCACGCCGCCTAGCACCCCGTTTTCATAGCCGATATGCTCCGGCCGCAGGCCGGTCACGCCATTGCGTTGCTCCTGCCAGCGGATAATGCTGTCAAAATACGCCTGCGAGGGGTCAAAGTACCCGAAAGCGGGATGTTCGATCCGCTCCCGCATGGCGCTGATCACCGATGGGGCCGTGGCAAAATTCATATCCGCCACCCACATGGGGATCAGGTCGAAGCCCTCCTTCGGCGCGCCGGGCGTGAATCCATCCGCCGCGCCCACCGCATCCACGGCAATCGCGTCGTGCCCCGCACGATCCATAATGGTGGTAAAATCGTAGTGCATGATGCGCTCCTTCCGCCATCCGGCTGGCCGGAGGCTTTTGTTTATGGAATCTCTGCGTCAATCGGAAAGCGCCGATCACGAAGGATTTTGACACGGACGATTGCTTCAGAGTCCTTTTTATCATAGCATGGGGAAAAGTCTTTGTCAACGCGGCAGCCATCTCCGATTTGTGCATATTGCGCCCCATCTTCTGCCCGGGAAGCCGTTGACAGGCAGCCCGGACAGGCGTATAATCTTATTAAGAAAGTCCCGGTTTCCCCTTTTTCAGGCAAATTTCTCCGAATCGTCCATCCCTAACGGGGATGAAAGATAGATCATCAAAAGATTGGAGCGTGGAGCATTATGCAAGCCAGGTATGAAGCACTTTTTACCCCCTGGAAAATCGGCAATGTGGAGATCAAAAACCGCATTGTCATGTGCCCCATGGGCGGCACAAGTCTGTTTGGCTGGTTCGAGCTGACAGGCTGCGGATTTGACAAGGAAGCAGCAAAGCTGTTTCTGGAGCGTGCCCAGAACAATGTGGGTCTGATCATCCCCGGCATTGCCCCCCTGCGGGATACCTTCTGGGGCAAATGGCTGTGGCAGAACCCCAAAATGTTCCGGGAACTGAAGGATTTCATGGATGAGATCCACAAAACCGGTGCCAAGCTGTTCATTCAGCTGACCGCCGGCATGGGCCGTTCCTGGGCTATTACGGAGTCCATCGGCCCGCTGCACAAAAATCCCCTGACCCGCGCCATTATCAAGCCCGTCATCGACACCAGCCATGAGCTGGCATCTCCCTCGGCGCAGCCCGCCCGCTGGGCGCCGGACATTCAGTGTCCGGAAATGACGGTAGAGCAGATTCACGAGATCATCGACGCTTACGCCCGCACCGCCAAGCTGTGCAAGGACGCGGGGGTAGACGGTGTGGAGGTTCACGCCGTTCACGAGGGGTATCTGCTGGATCAGTTCGCCATTTCCTTCTTCAACAAGCGCACCGATGACTACGGCGGCAGCTTCGAAAACCGCTACCGCTTTGCCGTTGAGGTGGTGCAGGCCATCAAGGAAAGCTGCGGCGCGGATTTCCCCGTCTCTCTGCGCTACTCCGTGCGTTCCATGCTCAAGGGCTTCGCGGAGGGTATCGTCCCCGGTGAGGATGCGCCGGAGCTGGGCCGCACCATGGAAGAGTCGGAAAAGGCCGCCCGTTACCTGCAGGACGCGGGCTATGACATGCTCAACGCCGACAATGGCACCTACGACAGCTGGTACTGGGCCCATCCGCCTATGTACATGCCCGAAAACTGCAATCTGGAGGATGTTGCCCACATCAAGAAATTTGTGGACATCCCCGTGGTTTGCGCCGGGCGCATGGATCCGGCCACTGCGGCCGAGGCCATCGGAGAGGGCCGCATTGATGCCATGGGCGTTGCCCGGCAGTTCCTGGTGGATCCCCAGTGGGTCACCAAGCTGCTGGAAGACCGGGTGGAGGATATCAAGCCCTGCATCTGCTGCCACAGCGGCTGCTTCAATTTCTCCTCCTCCAAGGGGCATTACAACACACAGGATCTGAGCGATACCATGGGTCTGGCCCGCTGCGCTCTGAACGCCCAGACCATGCAGAGCAAAAAGCACCACATTCGCCCCGCACGGCGGAAAAAGCACATTGCCATCATCGGCGGCGGAATCGGCGGCATGGAAAGCGCGCTGGTGTGCGCCCAGCGTGGCCACGATGTGACCATTTACGAAAAGTCCGACCGTCTCGGCGGCGTGTTTATCGCGGCGGCGGCCCCCTCCTTCAAGGAAAAGGATCGGGATCTGATCGTCTGGTACCGCCGGGAGCTGACCAAGTATCCCAATATCACCGTCAAGCTCAACGCCGAGGTGCGCAATTTGGAGAGCTGTCAGGCCGATGAGATCATCATCGCCACCGGCTCCCGCCCCAACCGCATCCCCGTGCCCGGCTTCGACCGGGGTATTCAGGCCGTGGACTTCCTGCTGGGCCGTAAAGAGGTTGGCAACGATGTCACCATCATCGGCGGCGGCCTGACCGGCTGTGAGATCGCCTATGAGCTGTACCTGCAGGGCAAGCACCCCACCATCGTGGAAATGCAGGACGATCTGGTGACCACCCCGGGCATCTGTCTGGCCAACACCTCCTTCCTGCGTGACTTCTTCAAGGCCAACAAGGTGCCGGTGCATCTGGAAACCTCCGTTATCTCCATCGAGGAAGACGGTGTCATTGTCCGGGACAAGAACGGGACACAGTTCAAGATCGCGGCGGACGATGTGATCGTCTCTGTGGGCTACAAGCCCGCCCCGCTGGCGGAAAAAGGCCGCCACATCCATCTTGTTGGCGATGCGGACAAGGTGGGCAACCTCAGAACCGTCATCTGGCAGGCATGGGATGTCTGCATGAAGCTGTAAGGAGGGCAGGCAATGTATTTAACCGATGAACAGCAGGCCATACTGAGCGGTGCCCGGGGCGAAACCATGGCCCGGGTCATGAAAACGCTGGTCATGTACGGTGAGACCTTCGGCGCGGATAAAATGGTGCCGGTCTCCTCCCGGTACAATCACCTTGTTACCTCCTTCGGCCTGAAAATGATGAAGCCCGTCTTTGAACTGATGCAGCAGCTGATCGATGCCGGTGCCGTTTCCACCCAGCCCTTCTCCGTGGATCCCCGGCCACTGGATCCCAATGTTCCGGCCAATCTGCTGCAAAAGCTGGTTTTCAACAAATTCATGTACACCACCCAGGAAAGCTACGAAAAGCAGCTTGCACAGCTGGGACTGATGGATGAGGATGCCTTCACCTGCGCCTGCTATCTGGATCAGCAGGGCAACAAACCCCGGAAAGGCGAGATTCTCAGCTGGGCGGAGTCCTCCGCCGTGGTGTATGCCAACTCCGTGCTGGGGGCCCGATGCAACCGCAATTCCGGCATTATGGATATCATGGGCTCCATCGCCGGTTGCGTGCCCAACTTCGGGCTTCTGACAGATGAAGGGCGCAAGGCCACATGGGTGGTCAAGGTGCGCTGCACCTCCCGGCCGGAGGCGCAGCTGCTCGGCTCCGCCATCGGCATGAAGGTCATGGAGGATGTGCCCTATATCGAGGGTATGGAGCAGTGGCTGGGCACCGAACTGACGGATGAGGTCTGCGCCTATCTGAAGGATTTTGGCGCGGCCACCGCATCCAATGGGGCCGTGGGGCTTTATCACATCGCTGGTCTGACCCCGGAGGCGCAGGAGCTGGGCACAGCCCTGATTGCCCCCGATGCCCGGGAGTATATCATTGACGATGCGGAACTGGAGCGGGTCAAGGCGAGCTATCCTGTCATGTGGAAGAAGCCGGAGGGTGCGCCGAAGCTGTGCTTTGTCGGCTGCCCCCACATGAGCCTGCAGCAACTGGCGGACTGGACGCTTCGGGTGGAGCAGGGGCTGCAGCAGGCGGGACGGAAAAAGGTAGCGGTGCCCACCGTGTTCACCACCGCCCCCGCCGTCCTCAAGCAGTTCCGCCAGACGGAATATGCCGCCCGGCTGGAGGCCACCGGTGTGATTTTGAGCTACATCTGCCCCCTGATGTATATGAACAACCCCCTGTGCAAGAGCATGAACGTCATCACCTCTTCCAACAAGCTGCGCACCTACACCACCGCGCGCTACTATACGGAAGCGGAAATTCTGGAGCAGATCACGAAAGGAGGCCGCTGATATGAAGGAATTTATCGGACGGGTCATTGCCCCCGGCACCACCACCGCCAAGGCCGTTGTGACCCACAGCGGATTCAACACGCTGGCCTCCCTGCAGGGTGCGCTCCAGTTTGGCGACAAAAAGGCCACCTGCGGTGACCAGAATAACCCCGAACTCCACGGTCGGGAGCTGGCCGGTAAGGCTCTGTGCCTGCCCCAGACCATTGGCTCCACCACCGGCGGTCTGGTGCTGTACTGTGCCTGTGCCATGGAGCGCCAGCCGGCCTGTATGCTGTTCTCCAACCCCATCGATTCTCTGGCAGCTGCCGGTTCCATTCTGGCCTCCGTCTGGCTCGATGGTGTCAACATGCCGGTGGTAGACAATCTGGGCCCGGAATTTCTGGACTATGTGAAAGAAGGCATGACCGTTACCGTGCAGGAAAACGGCCGCATCATCGTCGAATAACCCGGAAGGCGCCCCGGTAATCGGGAAAGCCTGACAAAACTCGCCCGGGCGTGCCGCAAGAGCAGCACGCCCGGTTTCCTGTTTCATGTGTGCCACGCATTCCACGGCAGGCTGCAATCGGCTTTTACGCTGGGTGCCAAAAGAAATGTCATAACGAAGTGAGTGCGCACACTGGTGTGGCATCCTCCCGTCCTTCCGGGTATTTTGTAGGGGTCAATGTGCCGCAATCGGCTCCTACGGAAACGCAATGACAGCACAATTTTTTGGGGTTGCCGTTTGCCGGAAGAGAATTCCTGAATTTTTTGCCGGATCCGCGGTTTTATCTTGCTTTTTTCGCCGTTTGGCGTTACCATATAGCCATGGAATTTTCGGATTGATCGTCTGCGGCCGATGGGGGCACCCTGCGGCCATATCAAAACGGTGAGGTGATTTTCTTGTTCAGGCGCAAATACAGCAGCCCCAAATATCTCAGGCCGGAGCCGGCTGGGCGGTTTCGGCTGGATCCGTTTTTTCTGCTGCTGGGCTCCGTGCTGTTCTGGGAGCTGTTTCTGCATGGGATATTGTTTCAGCAGTTTGGCAGTCGTGTGCTGTTCGTAGCGGGCTACAGCCTGTTTTTTGCTCTGCTGTTTGCCCTTTTGTCCGGTTTTTTTCCCCGGGCGGGCAATTTGGCCGTGCTGTGGGTGGTGCAGGCGGTGCTGTATGTCTGGTACGCGGCGCAGCTGATCTATTATAATATTTTCGGCGGCTTCATTTCCGTCTATCTGATTCAGATGGGCGGCGATGCCATCACCAGCTTTTTCAAGGAAACGGTAGCCTGCGTGGCGGCCAATGTCGGCCTGCTGCTGGTACTGGCATTGCCGCTTCTGGTCACGGGGGCCCTGCTGCTTTTCGACCGCCTGCGGCTGCAGCGGCGCAGTCTGCCTATGCAGGGGGTGCTGGCGGCCGGCTGCGTGGTGGTGCATCTTGTGTGCCTTTGGTGCCTGCCCATTGGCGGGACGGGGGCCTACAGCATCTATGATGTGTACCACAGTGTCAACACCGGCACCGATGCCAGCGTGGAATCCCTGGGCTTTCTGACCACCTTCCGGCTGGAGTGCAAGTTCATGCTGTTGGGCGATGCCGCGCTGGGGCCGGACGCGGAAGGCCCCGGGGATCTGAGTCACCTGTTGGGCACTCTGCCACCGCTGCCGACCACCACGGTGCCGGCACAGCCTACGGAACCGTCCCAGTCCGGATCGGAGCCGTCGGAGCCGACAGAGCCTGTGATTGAATACACAGATCAGGTCATGCAGATCGATTTTGACGCGCTGCTGGCCGAGGCGCAGGCCGATGGCAACTCTACACTGGAGACCCTGCATCGGTATTTTGCCGCCCAGACACCCACAAAAACCAACGAATACACCGGCATGTTCGCCGGGAAAAACCTGATCTATCTGGTGTGCGAGTCCTTTTCACCTGTGGTCATCAGTCAGGAGCTGACCCCCACGCTCTACAAGCTGTACCACGGGGGCATCCGCTTCACCAATTTCTACGGCAGCTACTACAATGTGACCACCAACGGGGAATACACCGCCTGCATGGGCATATTCCCGGATCTGTCCCGCAGCAAAAAGAACGGAAGCTTCGCCTATTCCGCGAAAAACCATGTCCCCTTCGCTCTTGGCAACATGTTCCGCGAGCAGCTGGGAGTGCAGTCCTACGGCTACCACAATTACCGTGGCAGCTACTACAGCCGGGAAAAATCCCATCCAAATATGGGCTACAGCTGCAAATTCCTCGGGGCCGGGATGCACTTTACCTATGGCTGGCCCAGCTCCGATCTGGAAATGATGGAGCAGTCCATCCCGGATTATATTAATCAGGAGCAATTTCACGCCTACTACATGACCTTCAGCGGCCATTATGCCTACAGCTTCGAGACAAATCCCATGTGCTACACCAACGAGGAGGCCGTCCGGGATTTGCCCTACAGTGAGCCGGTGCGGGCCTATATCGCCTGCCATCTGGAGTTGGAGAAGGCCATGACCTACCTGCTGGAGGAGCTGGAAAAGGCGGGCAAGCTGGAAGATACGGTCATTGTCATGACGGCGGATCACTTCCCCTATGGCCTGACCCAGAAGCAGTACAACGAGCTGGCGGATGAGCCGAAGGACAAGGCTTTTGGCATCTATGAAAACGCCTTTATCTGCTGGTCGGGGGATATGGAGGAACCCATTGAGATTGATGCCCCCTGCTGCACTGTGGATATTCTGCCCACGCTGCTGAATCTGTTCGGCTTCACCTATGATTCCCGGCTGCTGGTCGGGCAGGATGTGCTGGATCCCGGGGTGGAGCATATCGCCATTTTGTATAACGGCTCCTTCATCACCGATCGGGTGCGCTTCAATTCCTCCAATGGGGAGGTGACGTATCTGGTGGATCCGTCTCTGGTGCCGGAGGGGTATGTGGAGGCCGTCACCCGGATCGTACAGAACCGTTTCACCGTCTCCACGGCGATTTTGAAGAACGATTATTACCGGATTGTATTTCAAACCTCAGACAGCTGAGAAAACACATCGGACAGCGATGCATGTAGCAGAAGATCCGCCATGTAATCCCGGGGCGTGGGGTCCCGATTGATCAGCACCATGCGATCTCCCTGATAGTAGTGCAGCAGTCCCGCCGCCGGATAAACCGTCAGACTGGTTCCGGCCACAATGAGCATATCCGCATCCTCGATTGCCTGGGCCGCGCCATCCATGGTTCGCTGGTCCAGGCTTTCTTCGTAGAGCACCACGTCCGGCTTGACAAGGCCGCCGCAGGCGCAGCGGGGAAGGCCGGGGGCATTCTTGACGAATTGGGCATCGTAGAATTTGCCGCAGCGGGTGCAATAGTTACGCAGCACGCTGCCGTGCAGCTCCAGCACGTTTTTGGAACCCGCCTTTTGGTGCAGCCCGTCGATGTTCTGGGTCACCACGGCGCTGAGCCGCCCCTCCTGTTCCCACTGGGCCAGTACCCGGTGGGCAATGTTGGGCTCAAAGCCCAGCGGCAGCATTTTCTCCCGGTAGAAGCGGAAGAAATATTCCGGATTGTGCAAAAAGAAAGTGTGGGAGATGATGGTTTCCGGCGGATAGTCAAATTTCTGACTGTACAGCCCATCCACACTGCGAAAATCCGGAATCCCGGAAGCGGTCGATACACCTGCTCCGCCGAAAAAGACAATTTTTTCACTCTCCCTGACCCACTGCTTCAATATTTCCAGTTCATCCATACAAGTACCTCCTGATTAAAAACACCCTCCGCCAAAGACAGAGGGTGTGATCATCCATTGAGCTTTTTTCCGGCGGAAGTCTCGCTCTAAGACTTCGCCATCGTGGATTTCTCCACATCAATATTATATGCACATATCAGGACGAAATCAAGGGGAGATTTGCACAAAAGTTCATAATAACGATTGTGGAAGATGATCGGAAATTCCCCGGTTTTCCATGAAGGTTTACGCTTTTGCGGGCTTGGCTTCCTGCGGGCTCGTGGCGTTTTCTGCGGTGGCATCCTCCGCTTCCATTTCGGACAGGAGCTTCCGATCCTCTTTGGAGGAAAGATCAAGCTTTTCATACATGTCCGGCCGCCTCGCCCGGGTGCGGCGCAGGGACTGCTTTCTGCGCCAGCGGCGCACCTTTTCGTGGTTGCCGGAGGTGAGAATTTCCGGAATGGCCCGGCCGTGCCACAGGGCAGGGCGGGTGTACTGGGGGTATTCCAGAAGACCGTTAAAATGGCTTTCGTCTTCAAAGCATTCCGGATCCGCCAGCACGCCGGGCACCATGCGGCATACGGCATCCGTCACCGCCATGGCGGCAATTTCTCCGCCGGTCAGGACAAAATCCCCCAGCGACAGCTCTTCGTCCACGCATTCGTCGATAAATCGCTGGTCGATGCCCTCATAGTGGCCGCAGACCAGAACCAGATTGTCCAGCTTGCTCAGCCGGATGGCGTCGGCCTGCCGGAAGGTGTGGCCGCAGGGGGAGAGGTAGACGGTATGCACCGGCCCGGCGGCCTCGTCGCACACCGCTTCCCAGCAGCGGTACAGGGGATCAGCCGCCATCACGGCACCCCGGCCACCGCCGTAAGGATAGTCATCCACCTGATTCTGCTTGTTGGCGGTATAGTCCCGGATCTGGTGGGCCTCGATGTGGATGAAGCCCCGCTCCTGCGCCCGCCCGAGGATGCTGTCGCACAGCACGTCCGTTAAACTGTCCGGAAACAGGGTCAGAATGTCAATTCTCATCGCTGCGCATTCCCTCAATGAGCTTCACATCCATCCGGTTGGCGGCCAGATCGGTGCGCAGAATGAACTGTTTGACCGCGGGGATCATGTATTCGTGGGCACCGCGCACCACATAGACACTGTTGCCGGGATAATCCAGCACCTGCATGATGGTTCCGATGGAAGCATCGTCCTGAAAAACCTCCATGCCGATCAGCTCGGCGGCGAAGATCACCTCGTCGTCGATATCTTCCCGGAACAGCAGGATTTTTTTGCCCCGCAGGGCCTGCGCGGCCTCCATGGTGTCAATGCCCCGCAGCTTGACCAGATTGCAGGTCTTCTGCACCCGCACCTCGGTCATTTCGTACTCCTGCGCGTCAATGCGGCAGCGGTCGAAGGAACAGAGCATTTCGGGATCATCCAACCAGCACAGCACCTTCACTTCGCCCTTTATGCCATGGGTGGTGACGATCTCACCGGCTTCGATAAATGGGAGCTTCATAGCATTCTCCTTATGAAATCCACCACTGGGGGGTCAGTTCTCCCAGTGTGGTAGTTTTTCCTGTCTGACTGTCCAGCAGAATCTGAACATCCCGGTAACGCTGCGGCATCAGCTGCACCAGCAGCTCCCGGCAGGCCCCGCAGGGCGCGCCGCAGGTGCCGTCGCCCATAATTGCCAGCACCCGGGTGAGCCGGTCTTCACCGTGGGTCAGCATATTGAAAATCGCGCTGCGCTCGGCGCAGATGCCAAGGGTGGAACAGGTGTCCACGCACACCCCGGTGTAGATATTCCCACCCTCGGAGAGGATGGCCGCGGCCACGCCGCCTGCCAGCACATAGGGGGAAATCTGCCGTTCGCGTTGCACGGCCTTTGCCGCTTCGTACATTTTTTGCCAGATTTCGTCCATAGTTACCTCCCAAAAACGAAAAATGCGTGACAAGCCTGCCACGCATCCTCGTTAATCCACGATTTCCACCGTGACCTTTTCACCGGTGCGCTGCGCAACGGTCTTCACAATGGTACGGATTTCTCTGGCGATCCGGCCCTGACGGCCAATGACCTTGCCCATGTCGCCCTCGGCCACACGCAGCTCCAGCACCTTACCGTCTTCACCTTCCGTTTCGGTGACGGTAACTTCTTCCGGATGGTCCACCAGGCTCTTTGCCATATACAGCAAAAGTTCTTTCATTGCGCCAGTCTCCTTTGGGATTACAGTACGCCGGCCTTCTTCAGCAGACCGCGGACGGTATCCGTGGGCTGGGCGCCGTTCTTGATCCAGGTCTGGGCCTTTTCGGCATCGACCGTGATCACGGCGGGCTGAACCATGGGATTGTAAGTGCCGATCTCCTCGATGCAGCGGCCGTCACGGGGAGAACGGGCATCGGCCACAATGATCCGGTAGTACGGAGCCTTCTTTGCACCCATTCTTCTCAGTCTGATCTTAACCATTGAGAATTCACCTCCATAAAAATTTCAAATTAGTCAATATCGCAAAGCAATTTGCTTATTACGAACCATGTCGTTTGGCACTCAGAAGCCCGGGAATCCACCCAAACCACGCATGCGCTTCATTTTTTTGCCCATACCCGGGCCGGAGAACTGCTTCATCAGCTTGCGCATCTGATCGAAGGACTTGAGAAGGCGGTTCACATCCTCCACCTTCACGCCGGCCCCGGCGGCAATGCGACGCTTGCGGGAAGCCTGAATGATGTCCGGATTTTCCCGCTCCTTTGGGGTCATGGAAAGGATAATCGCCTCGGTGCGGGCCATCTGACGCTCGTCCACCTGCACATTTTTCATGGCACCGCCGCCGGGCAGCTGGGCAAGAATGTCCTGCATGGAACCCATGGATTTCATCTGCACCAGCTGGTCGTAGAAATCCTGCAGCGTGAAGCGGTTGGAGCGCATTTTCTCTTCCATTTCGGCGGCTTTTTTGGCATCGTATGCCTTCTCCGCCTTCTCAATCAGGCTCAGCACATCGCCCATGCCCAAAATGCGCGAGGCCATCCGATCCGGATGGAAGGGCTCGATATCCTCCAGCTTTTCGCCCACACCGGCGAACTTCACCGGCTTGCCGGTCACGGCCCGGACGGAAAGGGCGGCACCGCCTCTGGCATCGCCGTCAAGCTTGGACAGCAGCACCGAGTCGATATCCAGCCATTCGTGGAAGCTCTGGGCGGCGTTGACCGCGTCCTG
The DNA here is from genome assembly GCA_964564605.1 of uncultured Oscillospiraceae bacterium. GTDB lineage: Bacteria > Bacillota > Clostridia > Oscillospirales > Oscillospiraceae > Faecousia. The sequence continues at coordinate 18,364 of CAZMBL010000002.1, read as the reverse complement.
ACCGGTCATGGCGTCAACCACCAGCATGATCTCATCGGGGGAGACGGCGGCTTTGATATTTTTCAGCTCCTGCATCAGCGCTTCGTCCACATGCAGGCGACCGGCGGTATCCAGAAATACCATGTCATAGCCACGCTGCCGGGCGTACTGTACAGCCTCCCGCGCGGTTTGCACCGGATCCTGTGTGCCCCGGTCGAATACCGGAATGCCCAGCTTTTCGCCGCAGACCTTCAGCTGGGTGATGGCGGCGGGACGGTAAATGTCGCAGGCTACAAGCAGGGGATTTTTGCCCTGCCGTTTCATCAGCCCGGCCAGCTTGGAGCCGTTGGTGGTTTTGCCCGCGCCCTGCAGGCCAACCATCATCACGACCGTGGGGCCGTTGGGGTTGATGGTGATATGGCGCACATCGCTGCCCATCAGACGGGTCAGTTCTTCGTTGACGATCTTGACGATCATCTGCGCCGGGGTCAGGGACTCCAGTACGTCCGCGCCGATGCAGCGCTGGGTGACGGTGTTGGTGAAGTCCTTGCAGACTTTATAGCTGACATCCGCCTCCAGCAGTGCCATACGGATCTCCCGCATGGCCTCCTTGACATCGGCCTCTTTCAGGCGGCCTTTGCCCCGGAGTTTTTTGAAGGTGGCGGAGATTTTTTCGGTCAATCCCTCAAATGCCATTGCTTACTCCTCAAAGCTGGCAGCGCAGGCACGGATCCGGCCTGCAATCTGCGCGACCCGGCTGTCCGGGTAGTCTGCCAGCTGCGCACAGAGCGAGGCGATGTCGCCCATGGCCCGGCGCAGCTGCATATCCCGGCTGACACAGCCGGTTTTTTCTTCCATATGCCGCAGCAGCGCTTCCGTGCGGCTGAGGTTATCATGCACTGCCTGACGGCTGATGTGCAGCTCCGCTGCGATTTCGGCCAGAGACAGATCCTGATTGTAGTGCATGTCGAAGCACAGTCTCTGCCGCTCGGTCAGCAGGTCGCCATAGTAATCAAACAGCAGTATCCGTTCCAGCGGCTCCATCTTGACCTCCCGGGTGGCAAGGCATTTTCCTTGACACCTGTGGTAGTATACACCAAGTCGGCTCCGTTGTCAAGTATTATTCCTTGTCAGAGTCGAAAAACTTTCCGAACAGCGCCAGCAGGATCCGGTGCGCCAGAAAGCCCAGGGCGCAGATCCCCACAAGAGCCAGCAGCACCAGCGCCGCGATACCGGCCACCAGTTTGGCACCCGGCTGATCGGTGATCAGATACCATATGCCGCAGCCGATGCTGCCCAGCGCCATCAGCGCCCCGGGCACCAGCTTAAACGCCCGCCGGGCGCCGCTGAAGCAAACTCCCAGCTGGAGCATCCCAACGGACGCAGCCAGCACCAAGGCCCATTTCCACCACATAAAAGATCACCCTCCGTATACACAGTACCATTTTTTCACTTCCCGGATGGGGATCAGCCCCATCTGTTCATAAAGCCGCAGCGCCCGCCGGTTGGTGGAAGCCACTTCCAGCTCCAGCGCCTGCCCGGGGAACAGGTCGGCAAGGGTGCGCAGCACCACCGCGCCGGCACCGGGCTGCAGGGCGGCCAGCGCCAGCAGCGTCCCGCCGGATATCCAGCCGATGCCCAGAAACGTATCCTGCCGGTGGACAAAGTACGCACCCCCGTCGGAAAGAATTCGGGTCTCGTCCGCCGCCGTCAGGGTGGTGGCGTGATCCACCGGGGCCATTTTCTCATTGTACAGCTGCCGCCAGCGCCCCACATTCTCCGCCGTGACCGGCCAAAGGCAGGCCGTCTCCCCCAGGGCGATGGTGCCCCGCAGCCGCAGCACCGTGCTGTAGCTTGGCCGGCCCAGGAGAGAGTCATGCTCCGCGGCAAAGATGCGCTGCGCGCCGCAGGCCCGGCAGAAGCTGACACACTCTTCCAGCAGGGCCAGCGGCTGTTGGCTTTGCAGCAGATGAATGTAGGCCTCCCCCCGACCGGGAATTTCCCGCAGAGAAAGGGCCGCCACACCATGCCCGGTGGTAAAGCAGGGGATATCCCGCATTTCATCACCCCTTTTGGGTGGATTATACCATACAGGCACGGAAAATTCAAGCCGGCAACCGCAATTCACCGCCTGAGTGGAGGAGATGTTCATTTTTTGAAAAGGGAACTTTGTATAATTCGACGGAAAATGAATGGAATGCGGCGGGGAAAACTGAAGCTGTCGAACAAATTTTACATGGAAACGGGGAAATTGCCGTTTAACCCTTGATTTCCTGCCGGAAATATTGTATAATTCCAACCGTATTCCAGATTTTGAAAGGAGGTCGCGGCGATGAAAAAGACCATCTGCAAGAAAGAATACGATACCGGGACTGCCACACTGATCGAAAAGCACACCTTCGGTTACTACGGCGACCCCGCCGGCTACGAGGAGACGCTCTACCAGACTCCCTCCGGCCTGTATTTTCTGTATGTTTGCGGCGGTGAAGCCTCTCCCTATCCCTCTGAGGACATCCTGCGTCTGGCCAAAACAAAGGTCAGTGCGTGGCGGGAGAACCACTGATCCTCTGCTGCATGTTGAGCCTGCCAATCGGCGGGCTCTTTTTTTTATAAAGACCGGCCGCTGCGGAATTTCGCAGCGGCCGGGATCATATGGGCTCAGAACAGGGGGACGACAGCGCCGTTGTAGGTGCTTTCGATGTAGGCTTTGACCGCTTCGCTCTTGAGCGCGTTGACCAGCGCCTGAATTTTCTCGCTCTTTTCGTTGCCTTCCTTCACCACAAGAATGTTGGCATACTGCAAGGCGACTTCGGAGGAGGAGTCCTCGGTGGCCAGCGCGTCCTTGGACACGTTCAGCCCGGCGGACAGTGCGTAGTTGCCGTTGATCACGGCCAGCGCCACGCTGTCACGGACATTGGCGATCTGCGCGGCTTCCATTTCCACGATCTCCAGATCATGGGGATTTTCCACGATGTCCAGCACGGTGGCCTCGACACCAACGCCCTCCTTGAGCCGGATCAGACCCTGCGCCTGTAGCAGCAGCAGCGCCCGGGCCCGGTTGGAGCCGTCGTTGGGGATGGCGATCTTGTCGCCGCTGGCCAGATCCGCAGTGGAGGCCTTGGTGCCGGCATAGATGCCGAAGGGCTCATAGTGGATGGAGGCAACGGCCACCAGATGGGTGTGCTGCTCGGCATTGAAGGTGGTTAGATAGGGCTGATGCTGGAAATAGTTGGCATCCACTTCGCCGTCTTCCGTGGCGGTGTTGGGCACCACATAGTCATTGAATTTGCGGATTTCCAGGGTGTAGCCCACCTTGGCCAGTTCCTTGGCGGCAACGGCCAGGATTTCGGCATGGGGCGTTGGGGAGGCGGCTACAACGATGGTCTTTTCGTCAACTTTGTTCACGCAGCCGGCAAACAGGCTCAGAGCCAGCACCAGGGCCAGCACAACGGATGTGATCTTTTTCATAATACATTTCTCCTTTTTGATATCAGGTCAGGATCTATTACGCAGCCGCTTGTCGCAGGCTGTGGATAGCTTGGTTCCGAGGCTCTGGAAGATCTGCACCAGCACCACAAGGCCAATGACGGATGCCCACATGACGATCGCCTGGAAATTGTAGTAGCCGTAGTCCACGGCCAGCTTGCCCAGACCGCCGCCACCGATGATACCGGCCATGGCGCCGTAGCCCAGAATGGTGGTCAGGGTGATGGTGCCGCCGGAAATGAGGCTGGGCAGAGACTCCGGCAGCAGCACCTTGGTGATGATCTGCCATGTGGAGGCACCCATGGACTGGGAAGCCTCGATCACGCCCCGGTCAACCTCCCGCAGGCTACTCTCCACCATGCGGGCCACCAGCGGAAAAGCGGCAATGACCATGGGCGGAATGGTGGCGATGGTGCCGATTTTGGTGCCCACGATCAGCTTGGACAGGGGGAATACGATGATCATCAGAATCAGGAAGGGGACACTGCGCAGCAGATTGATGATTACATTGATCACCCGCATCAGCCATGCGGGCAGGGGACGGATGCCGCCCTTTTCACCCGTGACCAGCAGCACGCCCAGCGGCAGGCCGATCAGGTAGGAAAACAGCACCTGCAGCCCCAGCGAATACAGCGTCTCCCACACGGCGAAGAGGTATTCGCTTTGCAGAATCTGCAATTGGCGGGCTACCTTTTCCGGATCGGAAAACAGGTCTAGCATGGTTGCACCTCCTCAGCACTGACACCCTGATGGGCGTTGAGGTAATCCAGCACCGTTCGCCGCTGCTGAACATCCTCCGGCAGGCTGATCAGCAGGGTGCCGAAGGTTTTTCCATCCACATTGCGGGTGTCCGCACCCAGAATGCTGACGGCGATCTGCTTTTCGATGGCCAGCGTGGCGATGACCGGCTCCTCCGTCATGGTGCCGTTGAAGGCCACCCGGGCGATGGGACGATCCCAGTCCGACTCCGGCAGGCCCCGGTTGGGGCTGACCAGCCGCCGCCCGGCCTTGGAGCGGGGATTGTGGAACACACTCTCCACCGGGCCGATCTCTGCCACACTGCCGGCATCGAGAATGGCCACCCGGTTGCAGATCTGCTCAATGACGGACATGTCATGGGTGATGATGATCACCGTGATGCCCCGTTCCCGGCTGATCTGCTGCAGCAGGGCAAGAATGGAGCGGGTGGTTTTTGGATCCAGCGCGGAGGTCGCCTCGTCACACAGCAGCACCTCCGGGTCGGAGGCCAGCGCCCGGGCGATGGCGATGCGCTGCTTCTGTCCGCCGGACAACTGCACCGGATAGGCCGCCGCCTTATCCGGCAGGCCGACCGTCTCCAGAAGCTCCACCGCACGTCTGCGAGCCTCCCGGCGGGATACACCCGCCAGCTCCTGCGGGAAGCAGATGTTTTCCAGCGCCGTGCGCTGCTCAAGCAGGTTGAAGCTCTGGAAAATCATGGAAATTTTGCGCCGCTGGGCCCGCAGCTGCCGGTCGTTGAGCCCGGTAAGATCTTGCCCGTGGAAGAGAATTTCCCCCTCCTCCGGCCGCTCCAGCAGGTTGATGCAGCGCACCAGCGTGCTTTTTCCGGCACCGGACAGGCCGATGATGCCGAAAATCTCCCCCTCCTGCACGGCCAGACTGACATCCCGCAGGGCTGCAACCTGTGTATCGCCGCTGCCGAAGGTTTTGGACAGACCTTTGATCTCGATAATACTGTTCAAGATAACTCCTTTCCGGGACAACAAAAAACGCCGTCCCCATGCAATGATCGCACAAGGACGGCTTAAAAATAAACCGTGTTACCACCTTGATTCACCCATTCCTCACGAAATGGGCCTCCGGGCGTACCAGCATACGCCTGCGCTTTAACGGGCGCACCCGTTGCAGACTACATATCGCCTACACGGCTCCGGGACCATGTTCGGCAAACCTGTCCATACCCCTTCACACCAGACCGGGGCTCTCTGCATGGCATCGGCGAGCCTACTCTTCCCTTCACAGCCTTTGCTGTTCAAGAACAGTGCAATTATAGCAAAGGCTTCGGGATTTGTCAACAGAAAATTTTCAGTCCTGCAGACCCTGAATTTCCAGCGCCTCCAGCACCTGCTGGCCCCGGGCGGTCAGAGCCACGGAGCCGTGTACCGGCAGACCGGCATAACCGGCCCCTTCGTAGCTGCCGATGGGGGCACCGTAGTCCAGATCAATCAGCCCCTTGCGCTGCAAATGCTCCATAACGGCGCTGTAAAGTTCCTGCGGCAGCTGTGTACCCTCGGGGTAGAAGGGGGTCATGTCATCGGCGCGCCGGGCCACCGGCAAAAAGGCGTACACCGCCAGCTCCCGCAAAAGGCCAATTTCCTCCCGGGTCAGCTCCAGCGCGGCCCCGCAGTGGCCGCAGCCGCCCCCGGCACAGTTTTTGCAATCCATCTGCATCCCTCCTGCCTGTATTATACCCCGAAACGGGGGAAAACGCAACAGAAAACCGGCCTGATTTCCGGGAGTGCCGAAAATCAGGCCGGTGCTTGGATGCATTACAGGTTGCCTCGTCCCGAAAAACGGAGCATTACTGCTTCTTGTTCTTCTTGACGACTACGATGACCACGGCGACCACGACCACAGCGGCCACAACGGCGATCACGATGCCCCAGGGGAAAGAAGCGGGCTCGGTATCACCGGGGTTGGAGGGAGCGGGCGTAGTGGGAGCGGGAGTGGTGGGCTCGGGCTCTTCCGCAGCCTTGTCATAGGAGAAGCCGGACACGGTGAACTCGATCTTCAGAGAGGTGGAAGGAGCGGGATAGTAGCTGATTTCCTTGACGTCATCGTTCCAGATGTTCTGGATGAGGATGTTGGCGTACTTGGTGTCATCGGGGTTCTGGTAGCCTTCGGACACAGTGTGTCTGGTGCTGCCGTCCACGATCAGCTTGACATTGGTGAAAGTCAGGCCGCCCACGGGAGCGTCACAGGTGAAGCCGAGGATGTTGAAGTAATCCTGACCGGCCGCGGCGAAGTCATCGGCAAAGATGGTGCCGAAATCGGTGATCTCGATGGTGTAGGTGCCGTTACCGGCCAGCACGGCATCAGTAACCTTGCCGTACCACTCCTTGGTCTCGTTGCCGTAAATGGCCTCACCCCAGTAGTCACTGCCGATACCGTTGCTGGAGTTCCAGGGATCACGGTAGGTCCAGTTGGGGGTCTGCAGTAGCAGGTAGGCATTGTAGGTAGCGGCGGGATCGAACTCGAGGGTGGGCTCCTCCACGGGCTCATCGCTGCCGCCCTCGCCGGAGATGGCGTTCAGGGTGATGGTGTACTCGATGGAAGAGATGTTGGTGGGCTCTTCGATGTACTTGGTGCCCCATTCATTGAAGCCGCCGGCCAGACGGATGCAGTTGCCCTCGTAAGCACCGGTGTTTTCCATCCACCAGGTCTTGCCCTCGGCATCGGCGTCCATGTTGATGGCGACTTCCTCACCGTTGATCTTGCAGGTGATGGTGAAATCCAGTGTCTTGATGGCGGAAACGCCGTCCGCGATCAGGCAGGGGGCAAAGTACCAGGCGTTGACAGCGGGGGTCTCGAAGGAGAGGGAGACGGTAATGGTCTCGCCAACCTTCAGCTTGCCGCCGACAGCGGTAATGCCCTCGGCATCGGCACCGGCATAATTCAGACCCCAGTCGTTTTCGGCAGCCTTGTCACCGCCGAAAGCCACGAACACGTCAAATTCTTCGGGCAGACCTGCGGCGGGTGCATCGGCAGCGGGCTTGTCGATGGTGGTCAGGGTGAAGCTCACGGACAGGCTGGTGGTCACGGCGGTGGCAGCGTTGAGGGCGGGAGCGTCCTTGGTGCCGCCGTACATGTTGTTCAGCTCAATACGGAAGTTGCCGTTACCCTCCAGATCGCCGGAGAGAACCTTGCTGCCGTCCACTTCAACGGCGTTGCCGTCGATGGTCAGGGCAATGTCGGAAACCTGCCAGGTCTTGCTGTCGGCATCCATGGCAGCCTGCGCGCCGATGATGTCCACGACCAGAATGCCCAGATTGGGGCATGCGCCTTCATAGTTGAGGGTGTAGGTGCCGTCACCGGTCACAGTGGTCTTGACACTGGAGTCAGCGCCGAAACCGGTCTGCACGCTCCAATCGTCCGCCACCAGACCCATTCCGGCGGTGTAGGAAGTTTCGGTCGGCTCCGCGTATGCGCAGATACCGGCCAGGCAGCTGAATGTCAGCATCAGAGTCAGTGCGATGGCCAAAAGCTTTTTCATCATACGATATTTCCTCCCAATTATTGATGTCGGCCCGAAAGCCGTCCATGGGAATACTATATCAAAAGGTATTGCGGAAAGAAACAGGGGTTTTTCTAGATAAAATACCCGAAAAATTACATCTGACCCGTTGATTTTTCGTCATTCTGCGGGCAGACGCAGGCTTACACAGGTGCCACGCCCCACGGTGCTGTCTACCTGCAGGCCATACTGCCGGCCGTAGCGCAGCATAATGCGCTGGTGAATGTTGTAAAGGGCAATGCTGCGGGCGGGCATCTCGGGCGCGTCCAGAGATTGGCGCAGCCTGTACAGCTGCTGCTCGTCCATGCCGATGCCGTTGTCGCTGACCTGCAACAGCAGAACATCCTCCTGCAGCAGGGCGGAAATGGTGATCATACCTGGCTCCGTGGTAAGTTCCAGCCCGTGTACCACCGCGTTTTCCACCACCGGCTGCAATAGCAGCGGCAGTACGGTGCATTGCTCCGGCTGTAACTGCGGAGAGATCTCCATCCGGTAGCGGATCCGGTCTCCAAACCGCAGGCGCTGGATGGACAGGTAGTTTTCCACATGTTCCAGCTCCTTTTTCAGGCTGGTATAGGCCACTCCGGTGTTTTCCAGCACATAGTGCAGCGTTCTTCCCAGAATTTTGATGGAGTCGGCCACCTCCCGACTGCCGGAGGTCAGGGCCTTCATGCGGATGGTCTCCAGCGTGTTATACAGGTAATGGGGGTTGATCTGGCTGGTGAGCATTTTGTATTCCATCAGCTGCTGGTTGTTGCGCAGCTCCTTTTCGTTCAGCTCCGCCTCGTACATCCGGGCATCCTTTTCCTTGATATCCCGAACCATCAGCTTCAGATCCGAGAAAACCTCCGTCAGCTCGTCATTGCCGCTGAAATCGTCAATGATGTCGTAATCCTGCAAGGTGGCCTTGTGCATCTGCTGGCGCAGCAGTGCCACACGGTCGGAAAAATGGTTGGCGTAGAGCAGCAGCAGCACCAGCGGCACCAGCACCGCCAGCAGCAAAATCAGGCACCATGTCAATGTGACGCGCTGAATGTCTGCCAGACCGGCATTGTCCAGCGTGGCCACATACAGCCGGGAGGTGCTCATGTACAGATTGATGGTGGATACCGTGTAAAAATACTGCTTCTGCTCGGCCTCCACCGTGCCGCTGCTGCGGTAGTAGGCGTCGGCGTAGTCGATGGGGGTCAGGGGCTGCTGCCCGTACAGAGAGCCACGGGAGCTGTAGACAATGCCCTGATCGTCCAGCGAGACCACATCGAGAATGCTGCCCGAGTCCATGCGGGAGCGGATGTAGTTGTCGCTGAGCTGCACCACGGCAACGGCATGGTGATTGGAGTCGAGATGGATACGCCGCACCAGACACAGATTGCCGTAGTTTTCAATGCCGCCGGTGCTGGGGGTAGAGGCCCAGAAGGCATTGGCCGTGCGCAGGGTCTTCTGATACCAGTCGCTCTGTCGTACATCATCGGTGACCTGACGGAACTGCTGGTATACCGGCACCGTGGGGTTATTGGTATAGATGTAGACACTGGCGATTTCCAGCGAGTTGAAGGTCAGATCGTTCAATGCGGTGTACTGGTTGGCCGCCGAGATGAAATCCGCGTTTTTGTCATAGCTGGCCTGCAGCAGCTTTCGCAGATCGGCATCGAAGCAGATGTTATTGGAGACATCATAGGACTTCATGGTGATCTCCGACAGCAGGGCCTTGACCCGGCTGTTATCCGTGCGCAGCAGCTGGATATAGTAATCCTCCAGCTGGGTACGGGTGGAGTGGATCAGCAGCAGGCCGATCAGCACCAGCGGCAGCAGCGTCAGAAAATACACCCGATACAGCTGCTGCCGCACGCGGATGATCTTACGCTTTTTCATAGGCACACTCCACGATCATCACATCCGTCTTTTCCAGCGCCACGCGGTCGCCCCGGCGCAGCTGTCGCCCGGTCAGAAGCTCCGTGCCGTCCCGGTCCATGGTCAGCTCCCGGCGTTCTCCGGCGTGGTTGAGCAGGAACAGATACTGCTTTTCTTCTCCCCGGCGCACCGTCGCCTCCACCCCGGCGGGGGTGGTCATAACGGGGGCAATGGCCTGTCCGGCGCACAGCGTGGCCGTCAAAGCCCGGTAGAAGTCCGCCTCACTCTGGGCCGCCAGATAGTAGGCCAGGCCCTTGCCAAACCGGTTGCAGGTCAGCACCGGCATCCCGGCATAAAAATCCTGCCGGTAGGTGGCCAGTACCTGCGCCCCCTCCGGGTGCAGCAGGTCGCACAGCAGCCCGGCCTCGTAGCACCGGCCTTGCCAGAGGAAGCTGTTGGCGGTTCCTTCCGGCAGCGCGTCACTTTCCTCCACCCAGATGCCCAGAAGACTGCGCAGCTTTCCGGGATAGCCCCCGGTGGTCACCAGATCGGACTGATCCACATAGCCGGAGAAATTTGTGACAACCAGTGTGCCGCCCGCGTCCACAAACCGGCGCAGCTTTTCGTCCACACCGGGGCGGATCATATACAGCATGGGGGCGATGAGCAGGCGATAGGGCTGCCAGTCGGCCTCCAGCCGGACAAGATCGGCGGGGATGTTCTGATCGTGCAGGGCGCTGTACCAGCGCTCCGTCTCCTCCACATAGCGCAGGCGCACGCTGGGCCCGGCGGAATATTCCGCTGCCCACCAGTTTTGCCAGTCAAACAGAATGCCCACATCGGCATGGATGCGGGTTCCCAGCAGCCGGGAACCCAGCCGCTGCAGCTCTCCGCCCAGCTTCGCCGCCTCCCGGAAGACCCGGGTATGCTCGTGCCCAACATGGTCGATGATGGCACCGTGATATTTTTCACAGGCACCGATGCTGCGCCGCATCTGGAAAAACAGCACACTGTCCGAGCCCTGCGCCACGGCCTGATAGCTCCACAGGCGCATGATGCCGGGACGCTTGAGGGAGTTGAAGGGCTGCCAGTTGGTCACGGAGGGGGTCTGCTCCATCAGAGCGAAGGGCTGTCCGTCCTTCAGACCCCGGATCAGACTGTGGTTCATGGCCATGCGGGCCGGGGTGGCATCGGGGGAGGGATAGCTGTCCCATGCGGCAAAATCCAGCTCCTGGGCCCATTTCTGGTAGTCCAGCTGCTTGTAAAATTCCATAAAATTGGTGGTGACGGGGATCTGGGGGGCCACGGCCCGCAGTGCATCGGTCTCCAGCCGGCAGCAGGTGAGCAGACTGTCGGACTGGAAGCGGCGGTAATCGAGTGAAATGCCCTGAAAGGTGGTTCTTTCCCAGCCCCAATGCTCCGTCAGATAGCTGGCCGGCTCAATTTCCTCCCAATCGTAGAAGGTGTGACTCCAGAAAGCGGTGTTCCATGCTTTGTTCAGCGCATCCAGCGTGCCGTAGCGCTCCCGCAGCCAGCGGCGGAAGGCGGCGGCACAGTTGGGACAGATGCATTCGCCGCCGTACTCATTGGAAATATGCCATGCGATGATATTGCCGTAATGGCCGTAGCGCAGGGCCAGCTGCCGGGCCAGCGCCACGGAATATTTCCGGTAGACGGGGCTGTTGGGGCATGAATTGTGGCGGGAACCGAATTTCCGCTGCACGCCGTTTGGCTCCAGCCGCAGAATTTCCGGGTATTTTCTGGCCATCCAGGCCGGATGGGCCGCCGTGGAGGTGGCAAGGATTACCTTCAGGTCGTTGTTTCGTGCCAGCTCCATAATTTTATCCAGTTTGGAAAAGTCATAGGTATCCTCGCCGGGCTGCAGCGCCGCCCATGAAAAGACATTGACGGTGACGGTGTCGATTCCGGCCAGCCGGAACAGGCGCATATCCTCCTGCCAGATCTCCTCCGGCCACTGCTCCGGGTTGTAATCGCCGCCGTAGGCGATTTTGTGATGGTTCCAAAAGGTGTTCATATCCGCGTCCTCCATGGTCACAGGGCGGCGCACAGCGCATTGCGCACCCGCCGTGTCAGGCTGAGCGTACCGGCATCGATGCGCTGGGTAAACAGCAGCACCGTCACATCCTGCGCCGGGGCGTTGCAGAAGTAGGTGCCCAGCCAGCCGTCCCAGCCGTATTCACCGGCCCAGCCGTTTTGTACGGCGGCACCGGGCTGCAGCAGGATGCGCATCAGATTGCCGTAGCCATAGCCGCGCATCCCGTCCCAGCTGCGCCAGAGGCTTTCCTGCTGCCACGGCAGCAGGCTTGCGGCGGTCATGTAGCGCACCGTGGCGGGCTCCAAAATCTGCGGGCCATGGCCCAGCAGGGAAGAGGCCAGCTTTGCGTAATCGTCCACAGTGGACACCAGCCCTGCACCGCCGGACTGGAAGGCGGGCTCCCGGTTCATGTCATAGCAGATGGCCAGATTGTCCGTGGGGCAATGCGCCGGCGTGCCACCGCCACAGCGGTAGGCCCACGCCAGCCGGTGCTGCCGCTCCGGGGGTACATAAAAGCCGGTGTCATGCATTTGCAGCGGCTCGAAAATCTCCCGCTTCATAAATTCTGCCAGTGTCATGCCGCTGACCTGTTCGATGACGGCGCCCAGCACATCGGCGGAGGCACCATACATCCACTGCCGCCCGGGCTGAAAGGCGAGGGCGCAGCCGCCCAGCCGGTCGGCCAGCTCCCGGGTGGTCATGGGATTTTCGCCGCGGAGGCGGGAAACCGCATCGCCAAATACCTGTGCCGACTCCTGCCCCGGCTCGTCCATACCCGGGTAGCAGATACCGGAGGTCATATTCAGCAGATCCCGGATCATAATCGGCCGCTCGGCCGGAACCTTCTGCCCCTTTTCCCAGACCTGCATACCGGAGTAGGCGGGCAGAATTTCCTCCAGCGCCTGCCCGGAGTCCAGCTGACCCCGCTGCAACAGCACCATGGCCGCCACGGCGGTAACCGGCTTGCTCATGGAGAAAATGCGGCAGATGGTATCGCGCTGAAAGGGCCGCTCGGCTGTGGCCTGTCCTGCCTGACAGAAGGCAAGCTCCTGCCCGCCTTGCAGCACCAGCAGGTTGGCACCGGCAATTTTCTGCCGGTCAACGGCCTGCTGCAACAGATTTTGCAGCGTGTTATTCAGCTGTTTCATAGTGTTATACCGCCTTTCTCAGCACTTTTTCGTCTCATATACCGGAAGATTGGAGCCCTGCCGCAGAAACACGGGGATCACATCCAGCTCTGCTGCGGCCCGGACGGTCTGCCCACCGGCAAATACCCGCCCGGTGGCCGCCTCCGTCCAGCTGCAGGACGCGGGCAGATACACCTCCCGCTCTGAAACGCTCGACTCCATCACCGGGGCCACCAGCAGCTCCGGGCCGAACATGTACGCATCCTCGGTCTTCCAGCAGGTGTCATCGCCCGGAAAATCGAAGAACAGGGGCCGCATCACCGGTTCACCGGAACGGCTGGCCCGCTCCATGCAGGTGCGGATGTAGGGACGCAGCCGCTCCCGGACGAAGAGAAACTTTTTGAGAATTTCGTAGTTGTCCTCCCCAAAGCTCCACACCTCGTTGTCCTGCCCGGAGGTCAGCTGGCGCACATTGTTGATAAATTCCTGCTCCCGCTCATACCACGGGGAGCGTTCGCCGTGCATCCGGAAAACGGGCAGGAAAGCGCCCCAGGCGAACCACCGCACCAGTAGCTCCCTGAAAGCTTCGTCCGTGATTATGCCACCCAGAAAGCCGCCGATGTCGCACGTCCACCACGGAATGCCCGCAACGCTCATGTTCAGCCCTGCCTGCAGCTGCTCACGCATGGAGCGGAAGGAGGAGTGAACATCGCCCGACCATGTCAGCACGCCGTATTTCTGGCTGCCGGCCCAGGCACAGCGCACCAGCGACAGCACCTGCTCTTCGCCCTCGGCCTTCAGGCCATCGTAAAAGCCTTTTGCATAGCCCATGGGGTAGATGTTGCTGCATTGCAGCGCCGGGCCGGCCCAGTAGCGGTAATTGTCGAATTCATAGGCATCGTATTCCGGCTCCGCCTCGTCCAGCCAGAAGCAGCGGATGCCCTTGGTGTAGTAATTCTGCCGGCACTTTTCCCAGACAAAGCGCTGCGCGCCAGGATGAGTGGCATCGAAATAGAGGGTGTTGCCCATCCATGTGGCGGTGTCCTTGCCACGGTCGGTGCGGACGAGAAAACCGCTGTCCTGCATTTCGGCAAAATTTTCGCTGCGCTCATCGATGGTGGGCCACACGGAAACCACCGGCTCAATGCCCATTTGCCGCAGCTGGCGCACCATGTCATCCGGATCCGGCCAGTCCCGCGGCTCGAATTTGAACTCGCCCTGCCGGGTCCAGTGGAAGAAATCCACCACAATGGCATCCATGGGAAGCCCCCGGCGCTTATGCTCCCGGGCCACATCCAGCAGCTCCTGCTGGGTGCGGTAGCGCAGCTTGCACTGCCAGTAGCCCAGACCGTATTCCGGCATCATGGGGGTGCGGCCGGTGGCGGCGGAGTAGGCATTCTCCAGCTCGAAGGGGGTATCGCCTGCGGTGATGAAATAGTCCAGCTTTTTTGTGCTGCGGGCATACCACTCCGTCTTGTTTGTGGCGAAGGTGGCGGTGCCGATGGCGGGATTGTTCCAGAAAAAGCCATAGCCGCGGCTGGAGATCATAAAGGGCACACTGGCCTGACTGTTGCGGTGCGCCAGCTCCAGCACCGCACCCTTGTGGTTCAGATGTTTCTGCTGGTACTGGCCCATGCCGAAGATTTTTTCGTCGTCAAAGGCTTCAAACCGGGCGGTCAGGGCATAGTCGGAGGTGCCGGGAATGGGCTTGAGTTCCCGGGCCTTCAGCCGCAGTGGCACGCAGTAGCGGTTGATGCGGTCACGGTTACGCCAGTATTCCGCCGTCAGGAGTCGGCCGTGTTGGTTATAGTAGCGGATCCAGCCCTCCGGGTTGATCTCGGCGGTGATATTGCCGTTGGTCAGGGTGTAGACGGTGCCGGTGCTGTGATAGTGGGCGTATTCCGCCGGGCGGTACCACGGGTCGGTGGTGTCCACCTCCAGGGAAGACCAGACAAGGGGACACGCCTTCACCGGCTCCGTCAGCGCCCAGTCATGCCCGTCCATTTGTGGCTCCATTGTCATGCGCACCCGGAAGGAGTTTTCGCCCCACGGCTCCAGCCACAGGGTGGATGGGCCCTGCCGCAAAATCAGGCGGTTATTTTCAATGGTAATGGTCATGGTTATTCCTCCGTTTCACCGTAGATCAGGCCGCGGGTGCCGGTGCCGATGTAAAACCGGCCGTAGACCCGCTTGTCGCCGTCCATGCTGTTGATTAAACCGAACATCTGCCCTTCGGTATTGAGCCGCTGCCAGCTTTTTCCTTCGTCTGTCGTGCGGTAGAAGCCGTAGGCCCCGCCGATGACACCGCTGACATACAGTGCCCGGCAGCCGTGCAGGTAGTCCCCGCCGGGCTTTCCCAGCCCGAGCCCCACATGCATACAGCTTTCGCCCGACGCAGTCAGTAGCTGGCAGGTGACATGATCGTCCCCGGGCCGGTCGTGGAGCTTCCACAGGCCGTGCTTTCCCAGCGCCAGATAGAAAAGGCCGTTTTCACCCGCCGCCGGGCGTACCTCGGTTTCGTTGGCTGTGTCGATCAGACCGAAATCCGCTGCCGGCAGGGAGGCATTCAGAAGCCGGAATGCTTCACCGCCGTCATCGCTGCGGTAGACCCGGCCCCGGTCATCGAAGCCGTAAAAGCGCGGCGGCAGCACCGGATCGGCAAAAGCTTTGAAACGGCCACCGGTCACGGCCTTGCCGTCCCCGTCCAGAATCCGGACTCGCCGGAAGCTGTTGCCACCGTCCCGGCTGAAAATCACAAATTCCATCGGCAGGCAGATGTTGTCTGCCACAGACCAGACAAGATTTTGCCCGTCGGCAGACATGGCCACCCATCCGGGGTTGACATTGGGCTGCTCGATCAGCCGCAGCTGCCGCTCCAGTGCGCCGCCGAGGGAGAAAGGCATGGTCAGGCGGCGGAAGGTGCGGAAGCCGTCCTCCGTGCGGATCAGGCCGCCTTTTGTGGAGCCCTTCCAGTTGCCCCGGGCGGCGATCACCGCAAGATCACCGTTTCGATCCGACAGGGCAGCGTTGATGCAGGTGATGTACCGGTTCCCATGGTCATCCGCAAAGGAGTTTTCGCAGGGGCGATCCAGCTGCCGGAAGGCAAAGCCACCCAGATCCCCCAGAATGTCCACCACCTGTACTGCACCGGACAGGGGGGCATAAACATTCAGATGCACCGTTTCTTCCAGCCCATCGCACAGATCGTGATATCCGGGCTCCTGAGACAGCAGCCGCTCCGCCGTGAATACTCCTGTGCCGGAATTGAACCAGAGCCGGTTCGGGTCAAAGGGGTCAAGCTTGACATCGCTGATCCAGTGAAGCAGACTGACACCGCCGTTGTAGCAGGGCTTCATGTAGGACGCACGGAAGCGGATGCCGCCAACTTCCAGCCCGTCCAGACTGATGCGCCAGTGGCTGCCGTGATCCTCGGAGAGATAGATGGTCTCCGGATGCTCCTTTTCCCGGCAGAGGGTGCTGCACACCAGCAGACCCGGCCGGGCCGCGCAGCTGCTGATGCCGCCGAAGCCGTAGTTGCACCACTGCCCGCCCTCGGGGGTGATATCGTCAAAGCCGGCAATGCGTCCGTCCCGGAAGAAGTAGCGCACCACCCGTCCGCCAATCACATCGCCGGTGTCGCAGCTGTAGCCCAGTGGCACGATGTAGTTCCAGCGGCCGGTGCAGTTCATGGTCACATACAGGTAGGTGCCGTCGAAATCATAGCGGGAGGCGACCAGATTGTTCATTTTACTGTCGGGAATTTCAATGCTTTCCGGCATGGTGAGCTTTTCCCAGCTGTTTCCCCGGTCGTAGGAGACGTACAGACTGTGCCCCCGGTGCCGGTCGTCCGGGCGGGTAGTGTAGCCGGCGGTTCCGGCCACCAGAATGCCCTCGTCCGGGCTGGCCCAGATAAAGGTGGTGTAATCCTCCGGCAGGGGGAGCTTCTGCCAGTTGCCGCCCCGATTTTCCGTGCGCCACAGGCCGTTCAGCTGACTGGCGTAGTACAGCACCCTGCTGTCGGCGGGGCTGACTAACAGCCGCGCGCCGGTGCCCCGCCCGCTCCAGTTGCCGTGAACCGGCATGGGCATGGGAAAATGCTGAAAGCTTTCACCCCGATTATGGGAAACGCTCAGCCTTCCTTCCGGCGTGCCGTCCGCCCCGCTGACGATGTATAAAAGCTGTGGATCCCGGGGATCCAGCGCCAGCGCGGCGGGGAAGGCCTCCGCCGGATCCAGTGCGGGCACATGGTCGCTCAGGCTGACCCAGCGCCGGGCGGCATAGTCAAACCGGTATGTGCCGCCGATATCCGTGCGGGCGTAGAGAAGATCCGGCTGCCCGGGATGGAGTACGAAGCCCGTGACATAACCGCCACCGGGAATGGGAATGTTGCGGTAGGTGCAGCTGATCTGCTGGATCATGATGTTCCCTCCGTTCCGAAAGTCCGCCTCCGGCCCCGCAGACGGGCGGTCTTGCGCCATTTTCCCTATCATAACACAGGATGCGCCCTGGGAAAAGGGGTATTTTTTGCATTTCCATACCCGAAAAATGGAGCTTTTTCATGCACAACGCCAAACTGCGTCCGCCCCGGACACCGGCATTGACAAGGGGCGGGGCAGTGGCTATAATATGGACAATGTTTCCGATCTGTGAAGAAGGAGCTGGGGTCTGCCCTGCGCAGAGGCTGCGCAGGGCAAACCGGCACCGAAGACGGTGGGAGCGCCGGCGGCGAAGGGGTTTGTGTATGCCGCTCAAGCACTCCGGCACCGTCCAGGGTCAGCAGGGGCTGACGCACGCTTTTTCAGAAGACGGTATATCGACTGAAAGAGAGTGAAACAAACATGGCAAAAATTCGCGAATTCCTCAAGCGGAAGGATATCAGCCTTTCCGCAAAGCGCTACGGTATCGATGCCCTCGGGGCAATGGCGCAGGGCCTGTTCTGCACCCTGCTGGTGGGCACCATTCTCAACACCCTGGGTAAGCAGCTGAACATCGGCTTTCTAAACGCCATTCTGGTGGATCTGGGGGGCGGCAAGGGTACCATCGGAGATCTGGCCAGCGCAATGGTGGGCCCCGGCATTGCCGTGGCCATCGGCATGGCGCTCAAGGCACCGGGACTGGTGCTGTTTTCCCTGATCCCCGTGGGCTACACGGCCAATGCCATCGGCGGCGCAGGCGGCCCGCTGGCGGTGTACTTTGTGGCGATCATCGCCTGCGAGTTCGGCAAGCTTGTCTCCAGGGAGACAAAAATCGACATTCTGGTGACCCCCATCGTCACCATTCTGGTGGGTGCCGGGATGGCGTGGCTGGTGGCCGAGCCCATCGGGCAGGGCGCGCGGGCCGTGGGACAGGCCATCATGTGGGCCACGGAGCTGCAGCCGCTGCTGATGGGAATCGTGGTCTCCGTGCTGGTGGGCATTGCTTTGACGCTGCCCATTTCCTCCGCGGCCATCTGCGCTTCCTTCGGCCTTGCGGGACTGGCCGGCGGCGCGGCCGTGGCCGGCTGCTGCGCCCAGATGGTGGGCTTCGCCGTCATGAGCTTCCGGGAGAACCGCTGGGGTGGTCTGGTGGCGCAGGGCATCGGCACCAGTATGC
>CAZMBL010000001.1:49016-62020 GCA_964564605.1 uncultured Oscillospiraceae bacterium | reverse complement strand
CCTTCCCCGATGGCTACGATACCCACATCGAGCAGGGCGGCACCAATGTCTCCGGCGGTCAGAAGCAGCGGCTGTGTATCGCCCGGGCCCTGCTGAAAAATCCCCGCATCCTGATTCTTGACGACTCCACCTCCGCCGTGGATACCCGGACGGATGCCTCCATCCGCAAAGCCTTTGCCGAGGAGATCCCCGGCACCACCAAAATCATCATTGCGCAGCGTATTGCCTCCGTGCAGGAGTCGGATATCATTCTGGTTCTGGATAACGGCCAGGTCGTGGCCGTGGGCAACCATGCGCAGCTGATGGAAACCTCCCCGATCTATCAGGAGGTCTACTATTCTCAGCAGAAAGGGGAGATGGAATAATGCCTCCCGTGAGAATGCGCGGCGACGGCCGCAAGGCAAAAAATCCCATGAAGACCCTTGGGCGTCTTCTGAGCTATCTGAAAAAATATACCCTGACCCTGATTCTTGTGATGCTGTGCATCGTGGCCACCGCCATTGCCAGCGGCAAGAGCTCCACGGCGCTGGGCGATCTGGTGGATGATTTCATCCTGCCCATGGTGGAGACCGGTTCCGCCGATTTTGGCGCGGTGAAAACCTTCCTGATTCAGCTGGCGTGCTACTTTGCCATCGGTGTGCTGGGCAGCTTCCTGCAAAGCTATCTGATGGTGGGCGTGACCCAGGGCATTCAGGAAAACGTCCGTAATGAGATGTTCACCAAAATGCAGCGCCTGCCCATCCGCTATTTTGACACCAATACCGCCGGCAATATCATGTCCCGCTACACCAGCGACATCGATACCCTGCGGCAGATGATCTCCCAGTCCATCCCCCAGGCGGTCTCTTCTGTGGTGACGCTGATCGTGGTGCTGATCTTCATGCTCAAGGAGTCGTGGATTTTGACCATCGTGTCCATGATCACCGTGGTGGGCGTGATCTTCACCACCAAGACACTGGCCGGCAAAGCAGCCCGCTACTTCATCGGCCAGCAGCGCTCTTTGGGCGCCGTCAACGGCTATATCGAGGAAATGATCTCCGGCCAGAAGGTGGTCAAGGTCTTCAATCATGAGCAGGCCTGCAAAGAGGACTTTGATAAGCTCAACGAGGAGCTGTGCCGCAACGCCTACTCCGCAGGCATGTTCTCCAACATGATGGGCCCCATCAACAACAATCTGGGCTATATCCAGTATGCCATTCTGGCCATCGTCGGCGGCACGCTGATGGTGCAGTCCGATGCCATCCACTCCTTGCTGGGGCTTGACAGCAGCGTCACGATTCTGACATTGGGCAGCCTCATGGCCTTCATGACCCTCTCGCGCAGCTTCAATATGCCCATCAATCAGATCTCCCAGCAGATGAACTCCATCATCATGGCGCTGGCCGGCGCGGAGCGGATCTTCGAGCTGATGGACGAGGAGCCGGAGCAGGATAACGGCTATGTTACCCTTGTTAACGCCCATATCGACGAGCAGGGCAATATCACCGAATGTGCCGAGCATACCGGCCACTGGGCGTGGCGGCACCCCCATCAGGCGGACGGCTCCGTCACCTACACGGAGCTCAAGGGCGATATCACCATGTACAACGTGGATTTCGGCTATGTGCCGGAAAAGACGGTGCTCCATGATGTCAGCCTCTATGCTACCCCGGGGCAGAAGATTGCCTTCGTGGGCGCCACCGGCGCGGGAAAGACCACCATCACCAACCTGATCAACCGCTTCTATGATATTGACGATGGCAAGATCCGCTACGATGGAATCAATATCAACAAGATCCGCAAGGAGGATCTGCGCCGCTCCCTTGGCATGGTGCTGCAGGATACCAATCTGTTCACCGGTACCGTGATGGATAATATCCGCTACGGCAATCTCGATGCCACGGATGAGCAGTGCGTGCAGGCGGCAAAGCTGGCCAATGCCCATGACTTCATCACCCGGTTGCCCAATGGCTATGATACGGAGCTGACCGGCAACGGTGCCAACCTCTCTCAGGGACAGCGGCAGCTGCTGGCCATCGCCCGGGCCGCCGTGGCCGATCCGCCGGTGATGATCATGGACGAGGCCACCTCCTCCATCGATACCCGCACGGAGAAGCTGGTGCAGGACGGCATGGACGCACTGATGAAGGGCCGCACGGTCTTCGTCATTGCCCACCGGCTCAGCACCGTCATGAACTCCGATTGCATTATGGTGCTTGACCACGGCCACATCATCGAACGCGGCACCCACGATGATCTGATCGCCCAGAAGGGCACCTACTACCAGCTCTACACCGGCGCCTTCGAGCTGGAATAACCGCAAGACGTCATCGATGCATCCATCCACATAGTGCTGCTGAAAATACGAATGCCGGAGGCGGAGGCCTCCGGCATTTTGTATTATCTTTTATCCCAGCTTGACTGTGCGGCAGAGGATTTTGTAACCAAAGCGCATGAATTTGCTCCGGAATTTCCATGGCATCCAGCGCACCAGAACGGGGAGGGAGCGGTGGGCCAGATAGCGGTACATGGCCGGATCCTGCCGGCGGATGTGCTGCCACAGTGCATCATGGGCCTCTATTCGCCTGCGCTCGCTGCCGCCGGCGCAGGAAAAGAGCATGGTATTCATCATGATCGCCCCAAGGCAATGGAGCATATAGCGCCGCAGTGGCTTTTCCATCTGCCGGATCTGCGCATATGACCACGCGTCCGCCATGCAGCCCATGACCCGAAGCTGCTGATCGTCCCGCCGGATGAAATTGCGGATATTCACCGACTGATCGTCCCGCCCGATGAAATAATGATACAGATCCACATCCAGATAGAAGATCGTCTCCATCAGCGGCAGGGGCTTATAGGCAAACAGGTTATCCACATAGAAGGTATGCTCCGGCAGGACAGTATCGCTCCGGCGCAGCCGTTCGGTTTTATACAGCAGGCTGTGCATCAGCAGCACCTGCGCCCCGCGAAAGCGGCCCACATCCTTCCATGTGCAGTGCCGATTTACCGGGAACTGCCGACGCCAGTGGCGCAGAAAAGCGGTATTGTCGCAGGCATGGTCATAGATGAAATTGGTGATGTAAAGATCCGGCAGCGTTCCCTGCGCCAGATGGGTGCGGATAGTGGAAAGCAGCTTTTGCAGCGCCTGCTCGTCCACCCAGTCATCGGAGTCCACAACCTTATAATAAAGGCCCGTGGCCTCCGCCAGGCCCCGGTTGACCCCGGAGCCGTGGCCGCCGTTTTCCTTGTGTACGGCCCGGACAATGGTGGGATACCGGGCGGCGTAGGACTCGGCCATGGCGGCGGTGTCATCGGTGGAGCCGTCGTTGACGATGATGATCTCCACATCCTCCCCACCGGAGAGGATGGTATCCACACAGTGGCACAGGTAATTCTGGGAATTGTAGCTGGGGATGGCGAAGCTGATCAGTTTCATAACTTATCTCTTTCCGCTGCCGATGGGGCAGCCGCAGTTTTTCTGCGGAGTAATATCATATTATCACACTCCACGCCGGCGCGCAACGGCCGTATTTCTTAAGATTTTTCCGCCTGCGGCTGGGCATCCCGGAAAACGATCTTGTTGACGAAGAAAAATACCACCATGCTTACGCCGCCGTTTAGCACCGTTGTGCCGATGTTATACAGCCACGGTGCCACAAAATGTCCGGCCACCGCCGCCCAGATGCAGTTGACGGAATTGACCACACATGTGACGATGCAGAAGGCCAGCAGATACCACAGCCCCTGATACAGCACATTGCCATGGCTGCGGAAGACCCAGCCGCGCTGGATGAAGAAATTGATCACCTCGCCAATGACCATGGCTATCATATAGGCGGTGAAGTAGGCCACGCCACCCTGATCCGCGCCGTAGCCGATGATATACCACTTGAACTCGATGCCGAACAGGTTCAAATCGATTCCGGGGAACCCGAAATCCCGGCTGCCGAGGAAGGCAAAGGCCGCCGGCAGGAAGGTCAAAAGCAGATACTTGAACACCGTGATGGCGTTGCTGACGATGACGAACAGGCCGCCCTCCCGGATCCACTGGGCCGCTTTGGGATGCTTTTCAATCCATTTTTTAATCGTTTCCATTTTCATATGCCTCCAATTGTCTGATGAATTTCCGATTGACGGAGAGATTGCGGACAAAATCCGCAATCAGGCGGCCAAGGCCACGCCAGAAATGCCCGTTGACGATGAAAAGAATGTCCTCCACCATTTTGCCGGACACCATGCCCCCCGCCATTTTTCCGATGGCCCGGAAGGGCATATTGTAGATGAACAGAATGTTCAGATCCGGGGTTCCCTTTGCCTCTGCCCGGTTTTTCAGCCGGGTCAAAAGCTTATAAACTCCCCGGGCCGGGGCACTGGCAGCGTAGTAGAGCTGGCAGATGGCATCATTGGCAGTCAGCTGGCCGCTCCAGTGGCCATCGGGAATGGTTTTTCCAAGCAGCGCCTCGAATTCTCCGTCCGGCACCCGCTCGATATGGCCGGTTTCATAGGCGGGCATTCTGCCATAGGGCACGCCCGCTTCGGTGCCGGTGACGGCGATCTCGGCACGCAGCTTCACATCCGCCACACTGGCGGCCACGCACAGCTCATACACGCCGCCTTCCACTTCCCACCGGTCGGTGGCAGTGTTGAAATAGCGAAATGCCCTTTCGTCCAGCATAATGGTCACGGTTTTACTCTCTCCGGCCCGCAAAAATACCCGCTCGAAGCCCTTCAGTTCCTTCTTTGGCCGGAAAATTTTCCCGTCTTTGCAAGACACATAGACCTGCGCCACCTCCGCTCCGTCCCGGTCGCCGGTATTGGTCAGGGTGAAGGTCACATTCCGGCCGCTGACGCGCAGGTCGCTGTAGGCAAAGCCGGTATAGCTCAGGCCATAGCCGAAGGGATAGCGCACCGGCACACCGGCGGTATCATAGTAGCGGTAGCCCACATACAGCCCCTCCCGGTATTCGGCTGTCCGCTCCCGGCTGGGGAAGTAGGGATAGCTGGGATTGTCCGCCAGATTGAGCGGCCATGTCTCGTTGAGCCTGCCGCTGGGGTTGACACGGCCCAGCAGGGCATCGGCCATGGCTCCGGCACCCGCCTGCCCACCAAGGTAGCCGTGGATGGCGGCCCGGTAAGAACTGCGCTCCGGCATGACAAAGGGCGCGCCGCCGGATAGCACCAGCACCACATTCTCATTGGCGGCGCACACCGCCCGGATCAGCTCCTGCTGTCCCCTGCTCAGCTCCATGTGCAGCCTGTCCATGCCCTCGGACTCCATAATTTCGTCCAGGCCCACGCACAGCAGCACCGTTTCCGCCTGTTTAGCCACCGCAATCGCTTCGTCGATCATCTCCTGCTTCGGTGCCGGGTTCTTCCGGTCAAAGCCCCTGGCATAGCCCGTGATGTTCAGCTCCCGCTCCAGACAGGTATACAGGTCATCCAGCTTCGTGGGATTGACCTGACTGGAGCCTGCGCCCTGATACCGGGGCACCTTGGCAAAATCTCCGATTACCGCCACCCGGCTGCCCGCCGCAAGGGGAAGAATACCGTCATTATCCAGCAGGACAATGCTCTCCTCCGCACATTTGCGGGCTACGGCATGATGCGCCTCCACATCAAAGGTCTTCGGTGCCTTTTTAACCGACTCATGGGTGGCAAAGACCACCTTCAGCAGCTCCTCGATCCGCTCGTCCAGCACGGATTCCTCGATCTGGCCGGAGCGGACATCCTCGATCAGGCCGATGGCACAGTCCGGGCCGGGCGCGGGCATCACCAGATTGCAGCCCGCGCTGACACCCCGGGTGTGGTCGTTATCCGCGCCCCAATCCGTGACCACCATGCCATCGAAGCCCCATTCCTGCCGCAAAATCTGCCGCAGCAGATGGGCATTTTCGTTGGCATAGGTGCCGTTGATCTGATTGTAGGCGGACATGATGCCCATGGGGTGCCCCTCCCGCACGGCGATTTCAAAGCCGGTCAGGTAAATTTCCCGCAGGGTTCGCTCATCCACAACGGAGTCCATGGCCATGCGCCGCAGCTCCTGCGAGTTGACGGCAAAATGCTTGGGACAAGCTGCCACGCCCTCGGACTGAATGCCCCGGATGCAGGCCGCCGCCATTTTGCCCGCCAGATGAGGGTCCTCGGAATAATACTCAAAATTCCGGCCGCAAAGGGGGCTGCGCTTGATGTTCAGGCCGGGGCCCAGAACCATGTGGACATCGTTGGCTGCCGCCTCCCGCCCCAGCGCCTGGCCCATCTGCTGTGCCAGCTCCGGGTCCCATGTGTTGGCCATGCCGGCTGCCGCCGGAAAACAGGTGGCAGGAACCGAGGCATTCAGCCCCAGATGGTCGCCCGCCCCCGCCTGCTTGCGCAGACCGATGGGCCCGTCCGACAGGAACATAGCCGGGATCCCGGCGTGGCGGATCTCCCGTGTTGTCCATGTGCTCCAACCCTGCAAAAGGGCGGCTTTTTCCTCCAGTGTCAGCTGTTGGATGATTTCCTTCATCGGTGATCACTCCTTGATATTGGTTTCATATGCCGTAATACGGCTCAGATACATTTGCCATGGGTTCGACTCGCAGCCCGCCCCATCCCGGTACAGGTGATACACCTGCTCGGGGACAAAGACCGTCAGTCCGGGCGCGCCGTCGAAAAGTCCCGCTCCCACCGCCGGTGTGCGCCGGGTGTGCAACAGCGTCAGCCGCCCCAACGCCGTGCAGCCGGAAAACGCGCCATCCGGGATGCTTTCGATGGTGGCCGGCAGGGTCAGCTCCCGCAGCCGGGTATTCCCGGCGAAGGCCGTCCCGGTCAGGCCGACCACGCTTTTGCCATTGCTGCTTGCGGGCACGGTCAGTGCCGTTGCTTCCAGCCCCCGCCGGGTCAGGCCGGTCACCAGCAGGCCATTTTCACCCACACTTTCAAAGAGGAAAGCATCGGTATCGGCGTCCTCCGTTGCTGTCTGCGCAATGGAGGGGGGCATCTGGGGCATTGCAAAAGGCACGTTTTCATAACAGCCCAGCTCCCCCAGCACATCGCAGGACAGCTGCCAGGTGCGCAGCGCCATTCCGGCCGTATTCAGGTGGAAATTGGAGTCATAGAACCAGCCGCTGTCGAAAATGTAGCGGTTGGGGTCGGAAATGATCCGGCAGGAAAAGCTCTCCCGCAATGTGGTGAAGAAACGGTTCACCGCTTTTTCGGAGTCGTCCGCCAACGCGCTGCGGTTCATGGGAGAAAAGCTCATCACCACCGTTGCACCCCGGCCTTCCAGCTTGCGGATGTAGGCATTGAGCCGTGTGACAAAGCTTTCCTGGGGGCGCAGTCCTGCAAGATCGATAATCTGGGCGGTATCGTAGCCCAAGGGCATGGCGTTGCCCGCCCGGTCATAGCGCATATCGCCGTTGGCATCAAAGGAAGATTTCGCATAAGCTCCCTCCGGCCGGGGCAAAAGGCCGGTGCGGCGGATCTGTGCCCGCTCCTGCAAATAGGACAGGTAGTTGCCCACTACGGCGCTCTGCTGGCTGCGATCCAGCCGCAGCAGCATTTTGGGGGTGTCCTCCGCACATTTGAGCATGGCGGTGGCACCGAAATAATTGGAAAAGGTCTCCTGCGTCGGCTCGATGGCCAGTACCACCAGATCACCCGGGCGGATCAGCTCCTGGGAAAGGGAGAGCATGGCACCGGTGCCCACGGCGGCATAGAGGCCGAAATTACAGACGGTATAGTCATAGCCGAAGCTCCGCAGCGTTTCTTCCAGTTGGGCGGCATCCACCCCGAAGGCCACATTGCTGCCGCCCACAATCACGAGCCGCTGCCCGGTTGTTTCCTCCAGCTTTTCATACATGGCGGACAATTGCCCATAATAGCTCTGGCCATAGTAAGACGGAAGCAGGGCCCCATAGCCCAGCAGCAGCGCCGGCAGCAGCAGCGTCAGGGCGATGATGGTCACGATTTTTCGTTTCATCCCGTTGCCCTCCTAAAACTGGAAGTAGGCGAAGCCCGCCGCCGCATCGGTCGCCAGCAGGGCGATCCAGCACAGCGCCACCAGCACCAGCAGCAGGGCATACCCGGCGGTACGCCGGCTGTCGGCCGTTGCCCCGGGCACGTAGGCAAGCTCCTGCCGGGTCAGCGGATACAGCTTTGCCATGCACACGATGCTCAGCACGGTGTACACCAGCTGTATGCCGTCCATTTGCAGACTGTCAAAGCAGGCCGCCACGCAGCCGTTGCCGAAGCCGGAGGCCAACGCCCCAGCGATGGAGCCAAGCTGCGCCACGCTCTCCGCCCGGAACAGCAGCGCCGCCGGAATAAAGATGAGAAACATGCAGCATCTTCTGGCCAGATTGCCCAGCCGGGTATCCCAGCGGGGGCCGAAGCGCCGGGGGATATCCAGCAGGCTTTCCAGACACAGCCAGAAGGCGGCATACAACCCCCAAAGCACATAAGTCCACCGGGCCCCGTGCCACAGGCCGCACAGAGCGAACACAATGACAATATTCAGCATTTTCCGCCCTTTTCCCTTCCTGCTGCCCCCCAGCGGGATGTAGACATAGCCGGTAAACCACCTGTTCAGGCTGATATGCCACCGGCGGAAAAATTCCGTGTAGCTCCGGGACAGATAGGGCCGGTCGAAATTTGTCATCAGGCGCACCCCCATCATTCGGGCGCAGCCGGTTGCAATTTCGGAATAACCGGCGAAATCACAGTACATCTGGATGCAGAACAGGCTGCCCGCCAGCAAAACCGCCAGCGCATTGGCATTTGCCAGATCGGAAAACACCGCGTTTACATGGATGCCGCAGAAATCCGCCACCACACATTTGCGGAAAAAGCCGCACAGGGCTATGCGGGCTCCGGCGGCAAAATCCGCCCGGTTCCATGTATGCTCCTTTGTCAGCTGGGGCAGAAGATTTCCCGGGCTTTCGATGGGCCCCGCCACCAGCTGGGGAAAATAGGTCACATACAGGGCAAAGGTGACCGGATCCTTCTCCGCCGGAAAATCGCCACGGTAGACATCTATGGTGTAGCTCATGGTCTGGAAGGTGTAAAAGGAGATGCCCACCGGCAGAATAAGCCCCAGCTGGGGCACCCGGCAGGAAAGAGACATCCCTTCAAACAATGTGTTGACCGTCCGGGCGAAAAAGTCCGCATACTTGAAGGTGAACAGCAGTCCCAGATTCATGACGATACTGGTCAGCAGCAGCACTTTTCGCAGAGCAGGACGGTCAGGATACCTGTCCATACCCAGACTGCAAAGGTAATCCACCGCCGTAGAGAACAGCAGCAGGGGCAAAAATGCCGGATTCCAGTAGCCATAGAAGAAATAGCTGGCAGCCAGAAGCCAGTATTTTCTGCCCCGGTGAGGCAGCAGCCAGTAAACTCCCACCACAACGGGCAGGTAGATCAGAAATGCAAGGGAATTGAAATTCATTTCCATCCCCCCAGCATCAGAATTGTCAGGGCCAGCAGCACGGAGCCGACCTCCGCCGTGCCGGCCCCCATGATCAGGGCGCAGCCACAGCCGATTAGCCCCAGCGCCGTGCCCAGCAGGGTGAAAACGCCCCGGGTCGCCCGGTAGAACCGGTCAAACAGGCACAGCCCCAGCGCCGCTCCCAGCAGAAGCAGCAGAGCGGGGCTGCTTAACAGGATGCTTTCTGCCATTGCCGCAGCAGCTCCTTTCCCCGCAGTTTGTCCGGCTTACCGGTGGCTGTATATGGAATGGAGCAAACACATTTCAGCTCCATGGGAATTTCGTTTTTTGTCAGCATGGCTGTCAGCCGGGCCAGAATCACCGTCTCCGGCAGTTCGGAGCGAACCAGCGCACCGGGGACTTCCCCCTGCACGCCGTGGGCCAGGGCCACCACCATGGCATCCTCCACCCCGGGGATACGCAGCAACGCCTCCTCAATGCGCCGGGCCGACAGATTTCGACCGTTTCGGATGATGATATCCTTCTTCCGTCCGGTCAGATGCAGGATCCCAGCTTCGTCCACAAAGCCCAGATCTCCCGTGTGTAAAAAGCCTTCGCCGTCCAGGACGGCCTTTGTCTGGGCATCGTCACAGTAGCCCAGCATTCTCTGGGGGCCGCGCACACACACTTCCCCCTCCTGCCCGGTGGCGGCTGTGGTGCCGTCCGGCAGAAGAATTTTTCCCTCGTTGCAGGCATAAAAGGGGCCAACACCATGGCGGCGCAGGCTGGCCGGAGCCTTTGCATCGCCGCAGGAAATGCCCACGCACTCGGACATTCCGTACACCGGCACCAATGTCATGCGCAGCTCCGCCTCGATGAAATCGAACTGCTCCGCCGTGCAGGGCCCGCCGCCGATGAAGCCGCAGCGCAGGGTGGAAAGATCATATTCGCCCTTTTTTGCCGCCATATTCATATACAGGGCTGGAACGCCGTTCATTCTGGTAATGCCCTGCGACTCGATGGTGGAAAGAACCGTATCGGCATCGCTGCCCGGTACCAGATACAGTCTGTGGCGCAGCACGATGGCCCCTGTCAGCAGGGCCAGGCCGAACACATGGTCCATTGGCAAAGCTCCCAGTGCCACATCGTCCGGCCGGTAGCCCCCAAGGGGATAAGAGGCCAGGAGATTGGAAATCAGGTTTTCCTGACTTAAAATTACGCCCTTTTCTTCCCCGGTGGAGCCGGAGGTGAAGATCACCATGGCGGCAGCGGCGGCATTCGATGCCTGCGGAAAGGCCGCGCCTTTGGCCGGAAGGGAGATTTTTTCACCATCGGAGTTCAAGAGCCACCAGCGCCCATCCTCCCGGGTCAGCCAGTGGCGAACGGGCGCGCATAGCCGCGGCAGGTGCTGCCCACAGCGCTGTCCCCGCAGCACCGCCACCGCACCAATGGCCTGCAGCGCCAGAAGCATGATCACCGCATCGCAGCTGTGCTCCATCCGAAGCGCCACCCAGTCCCCGGCTCGCAGGCCGAGGCCGTACAGCTGCCCGGCGGTATCCTCCATCCGCTGCTGCACCTGACATGTGGTCAGCCAGCCCGTCCGGTCTCCCAGAAGCCGCTGCCGGGGTGACGCGTGGGCATATTGGTTCAAATACATGGGCAGTGTATCCATTCAACTCTCTCCTTTCCGGAAAAATGGCCGCACCCGGCAAAACAGGATGCGGCCATAACCATGCTCAGACCAGCGCGACTGCCGCTGCCATCAACACCGTCAGAACGATGGTATTCACCCGAATCGCCTTGCGATCGGTAAACGCACTGACAGCCAGCCACAGCACGCTGCCGCACAGGGCCCCCGCCACCAGATTGCCGGTCAGCGTCGCCACGATCACGCAGCCAATGGTGCTGAGCCACTCGGAAACCGCACGGCCCCTGTAATCTTTCAGGCAGCCGGCCATGGAAACACCCACGCACACCAGCACGATATCCACAATGGTGAACACGGCACCCTGCATCAGATAGACGAGGCCGCCATTGCCATAGGCGAAATAGTTCCACTGGTTCATGCTGATCACAGGGTAGGTCTGGGTGGCCAGCAGCGCCGGGAAGGCCATGACAAACAGGGAGATCGCAAAACCAATGCAGGCCACCAGCGATGCAATACCGGATTTGGCATGATCCTTCAGCGATGTTACCGAGCTGACACCGCAGCCCACACCGGCCACCCCGAAGAAGGGGGCCGCCACATTGGTCAGGGCGTTGCACAGCAGCGCCGGTGCAGCGGCATTGGCCGCGGAAAGATCCAGCTGCGCATCCTCCTGCGCCGTGGCATTGATGGCACTCTGGGCACTGCCCAGCACGCCCTGGGTTCCCAGCAGCGCCGTCAGCACATACAGCAGCACGCCGCCGATGGCGGTCAGAACCGTATTGCCGGTGTAGGCGGAGAAGTCCGCACCGGCGGAGAAAACCTGCCTCAGATTCTCAAACACCGCGCCGATGGAGTCCATGGCGTAGGTCAAATAGCTGTCGGCAAAGGGAGTCGTGGCGCTGGCCTGGGATCCGGCGATCAGCCAGATGCGGCCGAAATTGATAAAGGACTCCGTGTTGGAGGTATCGGTGCCGTTGAGGGCCAGCACCACCCCGGCAAACACCGCCGTGCCGCCCAGCAACGACCAGAACACCCGGTGCTTTCTTTTCAGCGCCGTCAGAAGCACATACAGGGCCGCCGCCACCGCCGCGCCCATCAGACCCCAGCGCAGCAGCTGTCGCATATCGCCAATGGCCAGTCCGGTGACGGTGCCGGTTTCGGAAATGGTAAAAAGCCCCGTCTGTTTCAGGGCATACCAGCCCACCAGCAGACCCAGCGCGGCGGGCATGGCCCGGCGCACGGCCCCGGGAATTCCGTCCCAGACCCACTGGCGCAGCTTCGGCACGCACACGATCACGGTATACACCACACCGGCGATCAAATTCAGCAGCAGCAGATTTTCCCAGCGCAGGCCGGATTCGATCAGCACCAGATTCAGCAGCCCATTGGCAAGGCTCATGACACTGACCTGTGTCAGAGGCAGCCGGGCCACCAGGCCCATCAGCAAAGAGCCCAGAATGCTGACCAGCAGAGAACCGGCATACAGCCGGGTATAGAGCATGGCAGCATCCACATTGCCCTGCACGCCGGGGGCATTGACCAGCTCTCCATCCAGCCCGATGGTGCCCGCCACCAGCTGCATGTTCATAAACAGCACGCACACCGACAGCAGGAACATGGAGATGCCCGCCAGAATTTCACCGCCGAGGCTCCCGCCCCGATCCAGATGGTGGAAATACCGGTTCAGCGCCAGCGACAGACCCGATGGGCCACGGGGCTCATCCTCATATTCATATTCTTCGTATTCTTCTTCGATTTCTTCGTCCAGAGGCGCCTGAACGTCGCGTTCTTCAATTGCCATACGATTTTACTCCGTAATTGATTTGGGTGCGGCCCATGCTGGGCACGGGCCGCACCCGTTCACTGATTTACCGCTGAGACGGTTTACTGGCCGTTGGGGCCACCCTCGCCGGGGTTACCGCCCTGCTCGGGATTGCCGCCCTGCTCGGGGCTGCCGCCCTGCTCGGGGTT
>CAZMBL010000001.1:0-48916 GCA_964564605.1 uncultured Oscillospiraceae bacterium | reverse complement strand
CGCCCTGCTCGGGGTTGCCGCCCTGCTCGGGGTTGCCGCCCTGCTCGGGGTTGCCGCCCTGCTCGGGGTTGCCACCCTCGCCGGGATTACCGCCCTGCGGGCCACCGCCGCCGGGGCCGCCCATGCCGCCGCCACCGCTGGAGGAGCCGCCGCTGGACTTGCTGAACTCAAAGGCTTCGCCATCCAGCTCGGCCTTGCCTGAGAAGAAGTAGGTAGTGGAGGTCTGGCCCCAGTTCTCCGTGGTTTCCACCGCGGCCGTCAGGGTCACGCCGTCCAGAACGGCCTTTTCGGCATCGGTCTTATCTGTCTGGAAGGTCAGAGTCGTGCCCTCGGGATAGTTACCGTCTTCACCGATCTCGGCAGAGGCGGTATAGGTGCCGCTTTCCCGCACAACCACCACATTGTTGACGCTGGCGGTCAGCTCATAGATGCTGTTGCCCGCGGCATCCAGACCCAGACTGACGCTGATGGACAGGGAGCCCGCAGTGCCGGAGGCACTGTGGCTGTGCTTGGTGGCAAATTCCACCGGTGCGGTGGAAGAAGCCATGTAAGCCGTAGCGGAGGCATCCTTCACCTCGCCGCCATCGCCCACAGCGGTCACTTTGACGCTGTAGCTCTTGCTGCTGTCCAGCTTGACCGTGCCGGTGACGGAGGTATGATTGTAGGTAAAGCCCTTGTTGGGGCCGTTGACGGAGTTGGTATAGGAGAAGTCCGCCATTTCGATTGTTTCCACCACGGAGCTGCCGTCGCTGATCTCAAAGACCATCTTGGTGGGCAGACCGGTGACGGTCATGCAGTTGTGATAGAAGTTGGACGGCGCGGTGATCTGCATATAGCCGTCATCGCCGATGGCGGCGGTGAAGCCGGAGGGGGTTGCCAGTGTGCCGGGCACCACGAACTCCAGCAGCGCCGGTTCCGGATTGGGAACCGCGTCCGTGGCAGCGGGGATGGCCTGCAGCACATAGCGGCCCACGGGCAAGGTGCTCAGATCGGTAATGACCGCACCCACGGTCGTAGCGGAGGAGGAATACTCTCTGTAAACCACCTTGCCCGTGACCTTGCCATCGCCATCGCTGTCGGCCAGACCGGAAACGGAGCCGGTCTGCTCAGACCACAGATAGACCTGAGAGCCATCGCTCAGGGTGATGATGGAGGACTGGTTGACGGAGGCCAGCGCCTTGCCGGTGGCATCGTTGATGATCTTGCCGACACCGACAACATAGGTATCCACGCCTTCCACGGCGTCGAAGGAGAACTCGCCGGTGGACTTATCGTAGGTCAGATTTGCGGGGGAGACACTTTTTTCGCCTGCGCAACCGGCAAACAGGGCCAGACACATGGACGCAATGACCACGGCGCAGAGGAGCTTCTTCATTTTTGACATTGTGTTCTACACCTCCTGATTGATTGGGTGGTCTGCCGCCGGGGGGGCGGCAGACCCGGGTTGGAAATTACTTCTTCACCACTCTGACCTTGCGCTTTTTGGGCATGGCCA
Source organism: uncultured Oscillospiraceae bacterium (assembly GCA_964564605.1). GTDB lineage: Bacteria > Bacillota > Clostridia > Oscillospirales > Oscillospiraceae > Faecousia. Next base: position 47,421 of record CAZMBL010000001.1, on the reverse strand, counting down.
CGGCGAACAGCACGATGGCGGCAGCGCCCAGCAGCACCACGTTGCCGATGATGATGATCAGCGTGGGCAGGGTGTTATTGGGGGTGGTGATGGTCAGCGCGTTCAGCGCGTCGATATTGTGGCTGTACTGGTAGACCGCATTACGGGCCAGCTCGTGGATCATATGCTTGACATAGTTGGTCGCGCCATTGCCCTCGGCATCGATGGTAACATAGGTGTTGCCATTGCTCAGCGGGCCGGTGCCCAGCAGGCCGCCTTCGGTCATGTACCAGAAGGAGTAGTTGTTGTACACATCGCTGGAGGAGCCGTCACCGTCGGTGATCAGCATGCCGTCCCAGCCCCACTCATCGCGCATGATGCCCACATAGAAGCCGTAGTGTGCCCATGCCATGCCGATGGAGTTCAGAGAGCCCATGATGCCGTCCGCGTTGAAATACTTGGTGCAGATTTCATAAGGCCGCAGGTACAGAGAACGGATGGCGGACTCGGAAGCCCAGGTGTTAACGCCGCCACGGTTGGTATCAGAGTCGTTCAGAGCGCAGTGCTTGATGAACACGTGCATACCGGTGGACTGCAGACCCTGCACCACATAGCCGCCGATGACGCCGGAGATGAAGCCATCCTCGGAATAATACTCGAAGTCACGGCCGCCGAAGGGAGTACGATGCAGGTTCATGGCGGGGGCGTAGCAGTAGGGGGTGTTGTTGAGCAGATCCTGATGGCCGTAGGCCACGCCTTCGGCCTCTGCCAGCTCGGTGTTCCATGTTGCCGCGATGATGACCGCGCAGGGCCACCATGTGCAGTCGGCGTTCTGGGCGTTACCGGCTTCGCCGGGGCCGTCCACGGCCAGAGAGAACTTCTTGCCGATGGAATCGGCGTTCTGGGTGTGCCATGCATTGTCGCCGGCCAGGGTATCGGCCTCCTTGAAGGAGAGCATGTTGGTCAGCTTGTCCCAGCGCACATCGTCGGAGGGGACACCGGCCATATGCTCCACCTGCAGCTTGGTGGCCTTGCCCTCCGCTGCTGCAGCGGACTCGCTGTCATAGATCTTGACATAGCCATCGGTGTCCTTGACGGTAGCACCCTCATCGTCCAGCGCCACATAGTACAGGGCATTCCAGGTGATGATCAGGCCATGGTCGGAGGTCAGATAGCTTTCATCGGTCTGCAGCAGGCCCTCATCGGTGTACTTGGCGAGGATGAAATTGTTGTTGCCGTAGCCGTAGATGATCTCGAAGGTCTCGCCGTCACCGAAGGACACACCGTCGGCCAGAATGTTCTGGTAGACATACTTCAGGCCTTCGGAGAAGCCGTCGGCACCGATCATATCCTTGGGCATGGCCTCGATGGCTTCCTTGACGGCGGAAGCCGCATCACGGCGACCGGCGGTGGAGCCGGTGACCACCGGTGTGGTGCCGGTGCCGTCGGCAGACCAGACATAGCCGTTGCCGCTGTACTTGCCCACAAGGTCATCGGACTGGTAGGACATGATCTCGATCATGCCCGCATGGAAATCCTTCCGGGACAGGTAGCCCAGGGTGTATGTGCCGGAAGCGCCGCCGTTGATGAGCATGGCGCCGTCACCGGCGGTGACATCGTTGAGCTTGTTGCCGGCGATGCTGTCCTCCCGGACGGTCACGCCGTTCATGGTGATCACACGCACGCCCAGACCGTTCGCGTTGTAGACCATGGTGTTGGCCAGCGTCGCGGTGACCGTGCCGTAGTCCACGCCATAGGCTTCATCGTTGGCCCAGCCGTGGGCATTGGGGGAAACGTGGAAGATGTAATCGCCCTTTTCCAGCACATAAGCGCCCTGACCGAACTCATCATAGGTGGTCAGATCGTCGGTGGAGAAGGAGATGGTCAGCGTCTCGGACTCGCCGGGCTGCAGAACCTTGGTCTTGTCAAAGCCGATCAGCACAACCTTGGGAACTTCCAGACCCACGTTCTTGATGCCCAGGGCGGGATCCTGTCCGTAGGGAGCTTCCAGATACAGCTGCACCACATCCTTGCCGGCCAGAGAGCCGGTGTTGGTGACCTTGACGGTGATGGTGTTCTCCCCGTGGGCTTCCAGCTTCACATCGGAGGAGACGATCTCCTGGGAGAAGGTGGTGTAGCTCAGGCCATAGCCGAAGGGGAACTGCACAACTTCTTCATAGCCGGCATAGGTCGCCTTGGGGCCGGCCTCCTTCTGCTGCTCATAGGAGCCGTTTGCATCGATATCGGAGAAATACTTGCCATCGGAGAGGTTGCCCTTAAACTTGACGGACTTGAATTCCTCGCTGTCGAAATAGCCCATGGCATCGGCGGTTTCATAGTAGCGGTAGCCAACATAAATGCCTTCATTGTACTGATAGTACTTGTTCTTGCTGTTCATGTTGATATTGCCATAGGTCTGGTCGTTGGCGGAGTAGAATGTGGGGTTGGTGGTCATGTCGTAGGTCCAGGTGTCCACCACATGGCCGGAAGGGTTGGTCACGCCGCTCAGGACATTGGCCACACCGTACATACCCGCTTCACCGGGATGGCCGATCCACAGAACGGCTTCCACGTTGTAGTTGCTGTTGTTGACAAAGCCACACTCGATGGGCTCGGCGGAGTTGACCAGCACGATGGTCTTTTCAAAGTGCTTGGCGCAGAACTCCAGCAGATCCTTCTCGTTGTCGTCCAGCTCCAGATAGACTCGGCCGGTGGTGGTGTCCTTGTTGCCGTCATAGTCCAGAGAGGGGGATGCGCCCTCGGCGCCGGAGCGGCTGAAGGTGACGATGGCCACGTCATCGTAGTCCCCGATCACATCGGAGGTGACGAACTTCTCATAGGTGGCGATGGTGAACTCGTGGATATCCCGGTAAGCCGTCCAGTCGAAGCTGACAGCGGGGTCGCCATCGGCCATGTAGGCCGCGTTGCCGCCACCATTGTGGATGTTGGCACCGGCGCCCAGGGCGTTACTCAGCCATGTCCACGCGGTCTTGTTGTAGTCGATGCCCGCGTTTTCGAAGGCCACGTTCATCATGGCGGTGTTGGAGTCGTCACGGCCGCCGGCGGAGCCGGTGCCGCCCTGCACATAGTTGAAGGAGCCTGCGCCAAGGATGGTGACCTTGGTGGTGCTGCTCAGGGGCAGGGTGCTGTTGTGGTTATACAGCAGCGCGGCGCCCTCTTCTTCCAGTTTGGTGGCAACATCGGTGCCCTCGGACAGGGTGTAGGCACGGTCGATGTCCTTGGTGGTGATGGTACCGTTCTTGGCGGCAATGGCCTCAAAGCTGCCCACCATCACAATGTTGAAGACAATGCAGGCCACCAGCAGCAGCGCCACAACGCCGAAGCCGACCTTATTTTTTGTCTTCAGGGGAACTTTTTTGGGGTTTTCGTTGTTTTTCATGGTTTTTCGCCCTCCTTAAAATTTGAAAAACGCCGTACTGAAACTCTTTTTCCGGGGTGGCATCCCTCCCTGCCGTTTCTTTTTTCTGCGTGGCAGACCCTGCACGGCCCGCCGGCGCGGTTTTCGAATACATCATAGCGCATGGAGCATTTTTCCGGGAAAAAGTGGCAATTTTGGTTCATTTCATGCCATATTCCGTCAAAGCTCGGCAAAAGTGCCAATATTCGCCCTTTGTTTTTGTGCATTTTTCAGCTCCGGGCCAGCCATATTCCATCGGCCTGCATCTGCGCTTTCAGATCCCGCAGCCAGCGCACCGTGTTGTCATAGGCCGGTTGGGAGAGAAGATGGTAGTTGGTGTCGTAAAAATCCCCATTGCCGTAGCAGTAATCCGACAAATGCGAGATCAGCACGGCGCTGTCCATCCGGGCAAAATAGCCGTGCATCGCCTCATCCACCGGCTCCACATTCTGCCGCTGCTGCGGACTCAGCGCGTCCAGATTGACGCAGGCGTAGGACACATACACCCGCACCCCCCGCCGGGCCAGTGCGTCATAGTAGCTTTCCAGCTGCCGCATGGCCTGCGGCTGCAAAAGTGCCGGATCCAGCACGACCCGATCCTGCAGCGGCAGCACCTGCGCATCCCGGTAGAAGGGAATGCTGCCGGAGCTGTCCAGATAGAGCCTGCCCTGCTCGTCCCGATAGCAACCGTCATAGCTGCCTATGCGCTGGCGGAACTGCTGCCACCGGTTCCAGGAGTCCAGAAGCCCCGGAAAATCCCGGGCATCCACCAGTGTCAGCAGATCGTAGTTCAGCTCCAGTCCACACCAGAGTTTGTCATCCTGATTGCCAAAGTCCGTCACCTGCATCAGCTGGGTGCGGCTGGAAAGCTCCGGCGTGTGAAAAAACAGATCCCCCGGCTCCATACAGGCGGTAATGATCTGCATCTGCAGGGCGGAATTGATAAAGCCGTTGACACCGGCATTGATCAGGCAATACTGCTGTCCCAGCTGCTGGCGGGCATATTCGCCGTCCAGATTGTACCAGACGGAGCAGCCACCGTAGAACACCAGCTTCCGCTGTCCCTGCGCCTCGATGAGAAGGTCAGCCTTGTCCGCAAGGCAGGTCTCCTTGCGGTAGCCATAGCCCCACGGCTTGTCCATGGCGTTGATGCGCAGGGTCTGCAGCGCCGCGCAGTCGGAAAAGGCCGCCGCGCTGATGGTGTCGATGCTGTCAAAAAGCACCAGCTCCTGCACCGCCGAACCGGAAAAGGCCCCCGCCTCCACCGTTTGCAGCGACGGGGGTAAAATCACCGTCCGGGCCGGGCAGTGCGCAAAGGCCCCGGCGGCGATGGCCGTCACCGTCCGCCCGCCGCACCGCTGGGGCACCGCCAGCACCGGCTCAGTGCCGGAATAACCGATGATAACTAAGTTTTCTCCTTCCCGCCGGAAGGAAAAATTCCCCGCCTCGCTCCAGCGGGCCCACTGGGCAAACAGTGTCAGCCCCTCGGCAGGGATGCTCACCCGGCTGCCGAGACCCACCTGCCGGCCGGTGCCGTCCGGGGCCGTGTTCCAGCCGATCAGGGTGTAGCCCTCCCGGCTGAAGCGGTCGGTTCCCAGCTCCGTGTTGGGGCGGCTGCGCAGGCGCAGGTCATAGCTGCGTGTCAGCGTCTCCCCCTGCCCGCCGTTGGGCTCGTAGCGGATGGTGTTGAAGCGGTTGGTCAACACCAGCCGCACCCGTGTCGGATAGCGCACCCGGTACAGCCGCAGGTACTCCCGTCCGTCCTGCACAAAAAATTCGTATTCGCCGTCGTAATCCACCCGGTAAATGGCATAGCCCGGCTCCAGCGCCAGCTCAAACAGGGCATCCTCCCCCGGTTCGACCCGCTGACCGTTGGCCGGAATGATGCAGCCCTGGGTCGGCATCAGACTGACCAGCACCGTCCCGTCCGCCTGCGGCGGGGCCACGCAGCCGGTCAGCACCAGCGCCAGCACTGTCAGACAGCAGATCCATTTCACATCCGTCACCCCCCGTGACCACCGAAGCTTGCATCCGCAGCGGCCGTGTAAAACGTACCAACCTCCGAAGCGAAAGCGCCCCGGAGGTCGGTAAGGAAGAAAATAAATGAAAAAAACGCAGTCACGCTCTCAGCACTGCCATTGTAGCAGATTCGCGCCGCCACAGCGAAATTTGGCACAACTGGCCCGTTTTTTGGAACGATCAGCATTTTGCATGCATTATGCACAATTTCCGTCATTATAATCAGGCATATCGCACAATCCCGCGGTTGGCTCCACCCTGCCATCGTAGGGGACGGAAAAGACATATTTCATTGCGAACCGGTGCGCAATGACAGCGTGATTTTGGGGCATGTTAAAACCGCCTGCCGCGAATTGCGTGGCAGGCGGTTTTAACATCATGCTTTTTTCTGGTTGGACTCTTTCGGTTGCAGGGGCAGCAGGATCTGCAAGGTGAAGGTGTTGGTGCCGGTCTGGATGCTGATGCCGCCGCCGTATTTTTCCGCGGTATAGCGGATGCTCTTGAGGCCGAAGCCATGGTACTGCCGGTCGGGCTTGATGGTAACGGGCATGCCGTCCACCATTTCAGGCAGCTCATCGCAGTAATTGCGGAAGCGGATCAGAAGCATATCCTTCTCCACATAGGAGGCCAGCTGGATGACGCGCTTCTGCTTGTCCTGCTGACGCATGACGCTTTCAATGGCATTATCCAGCGCGTTTCCGAACAGGGTGTAAAGATCCACCGCGTCCACAAAGGCCAGCGCCTGCCCGTCCACCAGACAGGTCAGGTTGATCCGGTGTTCCTCGCAGTACAGGCTCTTTTCCGTCAGCACCACATCCAGCACCGGGTTGCCCGTGCGGACGACGGAATCGTAGATCATCACCACCCGCTCCATTTCCTCCACCTGCCGGTCGATCTCGTCCTGATCCCGGATGGTTTTCAGGGCGGCGATCTGGTGCTTCAGGTCATGGCATTTGCGGTTGATAATGTCGATATTCTCCTTGGATAGCCGGAACTGCTCCTGCTGGCGGCGGAAGGTCTGCTGCATCATCTCCAGTTCCTGCTGGGTGCTGCGGCGGCGCTCCAGGGAATTTTGCAGGCTCAGCATAGTCAGGCACATCACGCCGGACACCAGCCGGAAGGCCTCGATCATGGCACTCTGGTGCTGTGGCTCATAGCTGAGCAGCCAGAAAATAAACTGATAATTGGTGGTCACCAGAAACAGTGCCATGGCCATGGCGACACCCAACAGCGTCTGCCAGCCGGAATAATACTGTCCCTCCCTGCGCAGCCTTTTGGCGCTGGCCCAGCGCATCAGGCTATACATCAGTGCCATGGTGGCCACCTCACCGGCCAGCTTGACATACGGCCGCACCACAGGCGGCAGCAGTATAATCACCGACCGCTCCAGAATGAGAAACAGCTGGCAACCCATTTCCATACTCATGTTGACCCAGGCGGTGCAATAGAGGGCCTGCCGGGGTGGCATTCTCCGCACCGGCACCAGATAGATCAGACTGATGGCAATGCAGATAAAGGGCTGCACGGCGGTGCCGAAGCCCATGCGGAACACCAGCAGATCATCACACAGGCACGCAAGGCCTCCCAGCAACACAAAGGCCAGCACCCGGAAAAAAATCCGGGCGGGCTTCTCCTTCCGCCGGGGGCACATAGCCTCCGCGCAGCACAGATTTCCGAAGGCCTTGAAGAAGGTCTGTCGCATCAAAAGCATTTCAAGCATGGCTTCCGCCTCCCAGATACGCAGTCAACGCTGCGATAAATTCCTTTCGTTTCTGCCGGCTGATGGGGATCTTCTGCCCCTGCACGATGGCGTTGTCCCCCACGATGCCACTGACGTGGGCCAGATTGACCAGATAGCTGACGGAGCTGCGGGCAAAGAACCCCGGCTCCAGCTGATCCTCCAGCTGCTTCATGGTCGCGCGCATTCGCAGCATCCTGTCCGGCATATGGATCAGAAGATCGTGCCGCTGGCTCTCCAGATACAGGATCCGGCCTGTTGGGATTTTGCTCAGCCCCTCCTCCGTGGTCAGCAGCAGGGCGCTGGGCCTGCGGCGGCTCAGGGCGGCAATGGCCTCCTGCAGCTCCATGGCAAATCCGTAATAGTTGATGGGCTTGAGAATGTAGGCCCGGGCATGGACGGAATAGCCATCGATGGCCCGCTGGGCAATATTGGTGACGAAGAGGATGATGACCTCGCTATCCTGCCGGCGGATCCGTTTGGCCGCTGCGATACCGTCCAGATTGGGCATCTGCACATCCAGCAGCAGAATATCATACAGCGGCTGATAGTCAAAGACCAGCTGCATTCCGTCTCGGAACACGGCCACGGAAAAGGTTTCGCCGTATTCGCGCATATAGCGGTTGAGATATTCCTGAATCTGGTCAATATATGCCTGATCGTCTTCCACAATGCCAACACGAACCATTCCCTCACCGCCCTTTTTCGCAGGATATTTTCAGTTTATCCCGAAAAACGCAAAATGTCAACAAATTCTTCCCATCCCGATCGGGCAGCCATCCCTGCAAGCCCGGCAAAAAAGTCATTGCGCCCCGGTACCACAGCATCGGAGCGCAATGACGGCTTTCACGGTAACGTGATTTGTAGGGCCTATTTCCCTGCTTTTCGCAGAATGTGGGCAGCGAGAGCATATGGAACGGCGTAGAGCAGCGCCGTGGTGGCGGTGCCGCTGTAGCCGGCATAGCGGATGCCCCACTGCATGGCGGCGTACCGATAGGCCACCACTGCGCACAGCAGCAGAAAAATGTCAAAAAAGCCATACACACCGGCTGTCAAATGGGCTCACCCCGGCCTTGGGGCGAGTCTGTCCTCTTTTATGCCATTTCCAGCGGCAGCACCCTGCCGCCCAGCAGATGAAAATGCAGATGCTGCACGCTCTGCCCCGCATCCGGGCCGCAGTTGGAGATCACCCGGTAGCCGCCGGTCAGTCCCTCTGCCTTCGCGATTTCCGGAATGACCTGAAAAATATGGGCGATCAGGGCGCTGTTTTCCGCCGTGATGTTCTGCATGCCGGAAATGTGGGCTCTGGGAATCAGCAGGATGTGGGTCGGTGCCTGGGGCGCGATATCCCGGAAGGCCAGAATTTTGTCATCCTCATAGACGATGTTGGACGGGATCTGCCCCGCCGCGATTTTACAAAACAGACAATCGGACATAATTTTTTCCTCCTACAGTCCAAAAATATGCAGTCCCAGCAGGCTGACGGCGGTCATGATTCCACCGGCCAGCACCACACCCAGCGAAACGGAAGCCACCGTGGCCCGGAAGCCCATATCCAGAAAGCTGGCCCCCAGCGCACCCGTCCACGCACCGGTGCCGGGCAGGGGGATCCCCACGAAGATCATCAGCGCCGCGGCCAGACCGCCACGGCCGGTCTTTTTCACCAGCTTCTGCCCGGCTCTGCGCCCCTTTTCCAGAAAAAAGCGGCAGATTTTTCCGATGTACGCCTTCTGCGCGCCCCACAGCAGGAATTTCCGGGCAAAAAAGTAAATGAAGGGCACCGGAATCATATTGCCCACGGCGCACACGGCGATGGCCGGGACGGTGGGCAGGCCCATGCCCAGCGCAATGGGAATGGCACCCCGCAGCTCGATCAGCGGTACCATGGAAATGAGAAAAACGGTCAGGTATTTGGCCAGCATAGCTCCTCCAGCGGTAACATTTGTCCCTATTGTAGCACAGTTTTTTTTCGTTTTCAACCGAATTTCCATTGACAATAATTAAGATTTGGTTATAATGAGGGCAGATCGCAAACAACCTCGTCTTCGGGGAGCCGGATGCGTCCGGCTGAGAGTGGGAGTGGCAGCCCAGACCCGTGAACCTGATACGGCTCGTACCGTCGTAGGAAAAGATGAACATATGGGATTTTTCCGAAATCGCATTGCACATCTTGGGCGGATTGCAATGCGATACTTTTTTATTTTGGAGGCATCCTAAATGTCCAAATCATCCGTTTCTCATCTGCAAACCCGGGCCCTTTGCGAGGGGGCCGTATTTCTGGCAATGGCCGTGGTACTGAATTTTCTGTCCGGCCTGATCTTCGCCAGCCTGCCCCAGGGTGGCAGCGTGACCCTGGCCATGCTGCCGCTGCTGCTGTACATCCACCGGTGGGGCGCCGGCCGGGGGCTGCTGCTGGGCTTTGCCTACGGCCTTCTGGAGCTGCTGCTGAGCGGCGGCTACGCCTGGGGCTGGCAGTCCATGCTGCTGGATTATCTGGCCGCCTATACGGCGCTGGGTCTGGGCGGCTTTTTCCGGGGCCGGGCCTGGGGCATTTTCCCCTGCGTTGGCATCGGGTGTCTGGCCCGGTTTCTTGTACACCACATCAGCGGCCTGACTCTGTACCGCATCGCCGCGCCTACGGCGGTGGCAGGTCTTGAAAAGCTGGGGGCGATTGCCGACCCGAGCCTGTATTCCCTGCTGTATAACGGGGTGTACATGCTGCCCAACACCGTTATTGCCCTCACGCTGGCCGCGCTGCTGTATGCGCCGCTGAAAAAGTACCTGTCCGGCAGCGACCTGCGCTGAGTACCGGGGTAAACTATTGACTTTGCCGGAAAAAAAGGGTATAGTTTAGATATATCCAACTTTTCTGGAGGTTTTTATGGACAATCGCACCTGCCTCGGCGTGGAATTCGGTTCCACTCGGATCAAAGCCGTCACCATCGATGAAAACCACCTGCCGGTATCCTCCGGCGATTTCACCTGGCAGTCCCGCTTCGAAAACGGGATCTGGACCTATGACCTTGCCGACGCGTGGGAGGGCCTGAAAACCGCCCTGCGTGCGCTGGAGAGTCGGGAAAACATCGCCGCCATGGGTCTTTCCGGCATGATGCACGGCTATCTCGCCTTCGACAAGGACTGGAATCTGCTGGTGCCCTTCCGCACATGGCAGAACACCATCACCGCGCAGGCTGCCTCCGAGCTGACGCAGGCGTTCCATTTCAACATTCCCCAGCGCTGGACGATCGCCCACCTGTATCAGGCGATCCTCAACGGGGAGGAGCATGTGGACAGAATTGCCCATGTGACCTCTCTGGCCGGTTACATCCATTACCGGCTCACCGGTGTCAACGCGCTGGGCATCGGTGAATGCTCCGGCATGTTCCCCGTGGACAGCGAAACCAACTGCTATAACGATGAAATGCTGGAAATTTTCAACCGTCTGGTGGCCGACCGGCATCTGCCGTGGCGCCTGACGGATGTGCTGCCGGGGGTACTGCTGGCAGGCGACAATGCCGGCAGCCTGACGCCGGAGGGCTCCGCCCTGCTGGACGGTCTGCTCCCCGCCGGAATTCCCTTCGCCCCGGTGGAGGGTGACGCGGGCACCGGCATGGTGGCCACCAATGCCATTGCCGAGCGCACGGGCAACGTCTCCGCCGGCACCTCCATTTTCTCCATGGTGGTGCTGGAGCGGCCGCTGGCCAATGTTTACGAGGAAATCGACCTTGTTACCACGCCCGCGGGCAAGGCCGTGGCCATGGTACACGGTAACAACTGCACCAACGACTCCAACGCATGGGTCAGTCTCCTGCGGGAAGCAGCCCAGCTGCTGGGAGCCGATCCCACCACGGGAGAGGTCTACACCCGGCTGTATCAGAAGGCGCTGGAGGGCGAGCCGGACTGCGGCGGCGTGCTGGTGTGCAACTACATGGCCGGTGAGGGTGTGACCCATCTGGACGAGGGCCGCCCCATGGTGGTGCGCCAGCCCGGTGCCCGCTTCAACCTGGCCAATTTCTTCCGCGCCACCCTGTATGCCACCATGGCCACCCTGAAGCTGGGCATGGATATTCTGGCACAGGAGCATGTGGCAGTGGACAGCCTGACCGGCCACGGCGGTCTGTTCAAAACGCCGTTGGTGGGGCAGAAGTTTATGGCTGCCGCCTGCGCCAGCCCCGTCACCTGCATGGAAACCGCCGGAGAGGGCGGCCCCTACGGCATGGCCCTGCTGGCCGCTTTCCTGCTGCGCCGGGAAAAGGGCGAGACGCTGGAGCATTATCTGGCCGAAAAGGTGTTCCGTAATACCGTCAGCACCACCGTGGCACCGGACGCGGAGACGGTGGAGGGCTTCGAGCGCTATATCCGTCAGTTCCGCGCCCTGCTGGAAGTGGAGCGCACGGCGGTCTCCGTGCTGTAAGGGGGGCACTTATGCTGGAAGAACTGAAAAAAAACGTATGCGATGCCAATCTGGAGCTGCCCCGTTACAGCCTTGTGACCTTCACATGGGGCAACGTCTCCGCCATTGACCGGGAGACGGGTCTTGTGGTCATCAAGCCATCGGGCGTGGCCTACGACGGCATGAAGCCGGAGGATATGGTGGTGGTTGACCTGCAGGGGCAGGTGGTGGAAGGGAACTATCGCCCCTCCTCCGACACCCCCACCCATGTGGCACTGTACCGGGCGTTCCCGGCACTGGGCGGCATCGTCCACACCCATTCCCGGTGGGCGACCACCTTTGCCCAGGCCCGGCGGGACATCCCCGCGCTGGGCACCACCCACGGCGATTATTTCTATGGTGCCATTCCCTGTACCCCGCTGATGACCCCCGGGCAGATTGCGGGGGAATATGAGCTGGAGACAGGCAACGTAATCATCGACACCTTCCACAACCGGCAGATCGATCCGGCGCAGGTGCCCGCCGTGCTGGTCGCTTCCCATGGCCCCTTTGCATGGGGTGCCACGGCGGCGGAGGCCGTTCACAACGCGGTGGTGCTGGAGGAAGTCGCCTGCATGGCACTGCATGCCATGCAGCTGACACCGGCCCTTGCGCCCATGCAGCAGGAGCTGCTGGATCGGCATTACCTGCGCAAGCACGGAAAAAACGCCTATTACGGGCAAAAATAAGGAGGAAACACCATGATCAAGGGCTTTAAGATGAAGCTGTACCCCGGTATGGAAGCCGAATACGAAAAGCGGCACAACGAGTTGTGGCCGGAAATGCAGGACATGATCCACAGCCACGGCGGCAAAAACTATTCCATTTTCCTCGATCGGGAGACCCTGACCCTCTTTGGCTATATCGAAATTGAAGATTCCCGGCTCTGGGCGGCAGGCGCCGACACGGCCATCAACCGCAAATGGTGGGACTTCATGGCCGATATCATGGAGACCAACCCCGATAACAGCCCCGTCTCCATTGATCTGGCCCCCGTGTTCCATCTGGACTGACCCCTCATTTCAAACCGGCGCGGCAATCCCCCGGATAGACGTACAATCCCCCCGTTCTTCCGGGTTGCCGGAAGAACGGGGGGATTGCCACACCAGTGTGCGCACTGGTTCGCAATGACAAGATCTTTTTTTGCCGCACCCCTCCGTAGGGGCCGATTGAGGCACATCGGATCGTTGCGCCGGGACAATCGCCCTCCCTGCACAAATCATCCAGCAGGGTGGTTGTCGGACAAACGGGGCGTCGAAGGCGCCCCCTGCAATGGCTGGCCTGAAGGACGGGGGAATTGCCCCTTAGTCTTGCGGTGTATGCAGGCGCAGACACAGGCGCAAAACGTTTTTCGCGCAGCGCTGGGCTTCTCCGAGGGTGATGCCGTCCTCGCTGAGGTAGGATTTTTCCAGCGAGCCGTCCCCGCTGCTTTCTCCGAAGCGCCGTCCGCCGGGCATCAGCACATCCACCTGCGCGCGGATGCGGTAGGCATCGTTGCGAACCTGCGGAAAATCCGGATCCGTGGCAGGCTGCATCCACCAGTCCGTAATCACAAGGCCGTCATAGCCCCATTCACCCCGCAGAACATTGGTCACCAGATCGTACTGATAGTGCCCCCATGCACCGTTGATCTTATTGTAGGAGGTCATGATGGTTGCCGGCCGGCTCTCCCGCACGCAGATTTCAAAGCCACGCAGGTAAATCTCCCGCAGGGCCCGCTCCGAAAGAGCCGAATTGTTGCGATTGCGGTTGAACTCCTGATTGTTGCAGGCAAAATGCTTGGGGCAGGCGCTGCGCCCCGGCGTGTGCTGCACGCCCCGCACCATGGCGGCGGCCATACGGCCGGTGAGCAGCGGATCCTCGGAAAAATACTCAAAATTCCGGCCACAGAGGGGGTCGCGGTGGATATTCATCCCCGGCCCCAGCAGGATATGTACCCCAAGCCGGGCCATTTCCTGCCCCAGCAGGGTGCCAATCTGCTCCACAAGTGCCGGATCCCAGCAGCATGCCAGCGCCGTACCGCAGGGCAGCAGTGAAGCGTCATGGGCCAGCCGAAGCCCGGCAGGGCCGTCCGAAGTGACGATGACCGGCACGCCCAGCGAGCGCAGCTGCTCCGTGGTGCCGCCGAGAATGCCCGCGTTTCCGGCCGGGCCGAAGGGATCGTCCATCAGCCCGCCGCCCCGGGTCAGGGCATCCAGCTGGCGAATGTCCAGCTGGGAGACAAATTCATCCAGCGTTGCCTTTCCCTGACAGACATCCTGAAAGTGGATGTCCCGGGGCCCGATAACTGTGACAGAGACGGGCAAATGGGAGCGGATATCTCTCTCCCTGTCCCGGGAAAAGGCGGGCACAGGGGCATAATCCGGCACAGCGGCACCGTCCGCCATGAATTTGGGATGCAGGCGGCGAAGTCCCGGGTTGGGGCAGGCCTGATGGGACAGCCGTTCCACGATCCGCAGCCGGGGATTTTCCCAGCTGCCCACGATCTGCGCGCTGCGCACATCGCTTCCGACATAGAGCTGATACTGCCCCGGCTCCAGCACATAGCAGGCATCCGCGCCGGTGATACCCGCATCATCAAAGGATGCAAATTGGGCCGGATCCAGCCGGAATTCCAGCCGGGTCTGCTCCCCGGGGGCCAGCTCCGGCGTTCTGTGGAAATCCACCAGCGCCCGCAGAGGCTTGCCCAGCTTTCCCCGGGGCGGGTTTACATAAATCTGAACCACCTCAGCGCCCATCCGGCTGCCGGTGTTGGTCACGGTCACCTCCACCACGCATTGCGCCGCTTCCCCGCGCAGGGCCGCTTCCAGCCGGAAGGTGGTATAGCTCAGGCCGAAGCCGAAGGGGTAGAGTACCTTGCTGCGCAGGAATGTCTCAAAATAGCGGTATCCAACGTAGATATCCTCTTCATAACGGGTCTCATTGCGCTGACCGAAGAGGTTGAAGCTGGGGTAATCCCGATAGCGCAGGGCGATGGTATCCGCCAGCTTGCCGCTGGGGCATACGTCGCCGTAGAGTACATCGATCAGGGCGTTTCCCGCTTCCATGCCGCCATGGAAGGCATACAGCAGGGCGCTGATGCGGCTGCCGTAGCGCTTTGTCCACTGCATATCCAGAATGCCCCCCGCCTGTATCACCACCACCGTGTGATCAAAGGCCGCCGTGACCCGATCCAGCAGGGAAAGCTCCTCATCGGTCAGATAATACCAGCCCTTTTTCAGGCGGTTGTCCATGCTCTCGCCGGTGGCACGACCCAGCATCACCACGGCGCAACGGCTGTTCCGCGCGGCACGGAGCAGCTGCTGCTCCGAAATGGGCATTTCCTCCAGATGGGACGGCCATGTGCCCCACGCCGCCTTGCCCAGTGTATGGGCCGCACACCAGCTGCGGTAGCTTCCGGCCAGCTCCCTGTCAAAGCAGATGTCACCCCGGCGCTCCAGCGCCTCCAGGGGGCTGACCTTGCCGGGGGCATTCACATCTCCGCCGGAGCCGTAGCCCACAAAAAAGCAGTCCTGCTGGCACCGGCCGAAGAAGGCCGTCTGCTCCTGCCGGGAGAGGGGGAGGGTGCCGTCATTTTTCAGCAGAACAATACCCTGCCCTGCCGCCCGGCGGCACAGCGCAATCATGGCATCGTTATGCAGCAGTTCACCCTGCGACGCGCGGCCCAGCTCCTGCGCCAGCGGGTCTGGCTTTTTCAGCAGCTGCCCGATTTTTTCTTTCAAGCTCATGGTCATACCTCTTTCCCGATTGCCCGCCTGCCCGCGGCAGACAGCCGTATCCTTATTACCACAAGTATAAAATCCCAAATCCCCGTTGTCAAGGAAAACTCTGTTTTTTCGGCGCGCGGGTCTGAGCCGGGCCCGCTTGTATATTATTACAATGCGGGGTTTTTTCGGAAGGGATTTTTCTCGCAGATTGGCAATGGAATTGGCAAAAAGAATGTGCTATACTGAAACACGGATTGATGTTCAGTCCGCAGATCACTGGCAGTACTAAATACAGGCAGCACCGCGCAATGCGTCTTTGGCATACGGCGGATCTCCCCGCCGGAAACACGTTACTTTTTCCCACAGCATCCCGTTTATGCCCCGAAAAAGTGCCCCTTTCGCCGGAAAGATCCCATCTTTTGCCTTTGCCGCGTTGCGCGGTGCTGTCCACAGAAAAGGAGTATGACAAACCATGGAAAAGCTTTTCAAGCTCAAAGAGAACGGCACCACCGTTTCCACGGAAATCGTTGCCGGTCTGACCACCTTCTTCGCGATGTCCTACATCATCATTGTCAACCCCAGCATTCTTTCCCAGTCCGGCATGGAGTGGGGCGCAGTGTTCCTGGCAACCATCATTTCCTCTATCATAGGCACACTGGTCATGGGACTGGTGGCAAACGTTCCCTACGCACAGGCCCCCGGCATGGGTCTGAACGCATTCTTTGTGTACACCGTCTGCTTCACCCTGCATTTTTCATGGCAGCAGGCCCTGTCCATGGTATTCATCTGTGGCGTTCTGAACATCCTCATTACCGTCACCAAAATCCGCAAGTACATCATCAAAGCCATCCCGCTGAGCCTGCAGCACGCCATCGGCGGCGGCATCGGCATTTTTGTGGCATATATTGGTTTTTTGAACGTGGGCTTTATTGATTTCAGCGGCGGCGTTCCCGCAATGGCCACCCTTAATCAGCCCTCGCTGTGGGTGTTTCTGATCGGTCTGGCCCTGACCATCATCCTGCTGGCGCTGAAGGTCAAGGGCGCGATTCTGATCTCCATCATCGCCACCACCCTGATCGGCATTCCCTTCGGCGTCACCCAGACCAGTGAGACCGTCAGCTTCACGGAGGCCTGCGCGGCGCTGCCCACCACTTTCCTCGCCATTTTCAAAGAGGGCGGCATCACAAGCCTGTTCACAGACCTGACGAAGCTGCCCATGGTGCTGATCACCATCTTCTCCTTCAGCATTTCCGACACCTTTGACACCATCGGCACCTTCATCGGCACCGGCCGCCGCAGCGGTATCTTCAGCGAAGAGGACGAGCAGATGATGGAATCGAGCAACGGCTTCAAGTCCAGACTGGACAAGGCTCTGTTCGCGGATGCCACCGCCACCTCCATCGGCGCTCTGCTGGGCACCTCCAACACCACCACCTTTGTCGAGAGCGCGGCCGGCATCGGCGCGGGTGGACGTACCGGTCTAACCTCCGTTGTTGTGGCGATCTGCTTCGCCCTGTCGGCATTTCTGGCCAGCTTCGTCAGCGCAGTTCCCTTCGCCGCCACCGCCCCCGCGCTGGTGTCCGTTGGCATTATGATGGTCTCCTCCTTCAAGGACATTGACTGGAGCGATTTCAACGAGGCCGTGCCTGCCTTCTTCGCCGGCATTTTTATGGCGCTGTGCTACAGCATTTCCTACGGAATTGCCGCAGGCTTTGTCTTCTACTGCATCATCAAGGTCTGCACCGGCAAGGCCAGACAGATCCACCCCATTCTCTGGGTCTGCACCGGCCTGTTCGTCCTGAACTTCATTCTGCTGGCGCTGCTGTAAACTAACGCGCCTGCGGCGCCGGGGCCGGCGGGGCGATTGAGGCTTAAAAAAGAATGTCATTGTGAACCTGTCCGCGCCACCGGTGTGGAAATCCCCCCGTCCTTCCGAGTTGTTGGAAGAACGGGGGGATTGTACATCTATCCGGGGGATTCTGTTTCAATTTAGAGCCTGTCAGGCATTTTCCACCGCTCAGATGCGGGCTACGCCGGAGGCGCGGGCGGCTTCGGCTACGGCCCTGGCCACCGCGGGGGCGACCCGCTTGTCGAATGCGGAGGGAATGATGTAGTCCGCGCTCAGCTCATTCTCCGGGATCAGGCCGGCGATCGCCATAGCGGCAGCCATCTTCATTTCCTCGTTGATATCGCTGGCCCGCACATCAAAGGTACCACGGAAAATGCCGGGGAACGCCAGAACATTGTTGATCTGGTTGGGGTAATCGCTGCGGCCTGTGGATACCACGGCTGCGCCGCCGGCCTTTGCATCCTCCGGGAAAATCTCCGGTGTCGGGTTGGCGCAGGCGAATACAATGGCATCCCGGTTCATGCTTCTGACCATTTCGGTGGTCAGGGTGCCGGGCGCGGACACGCCGATGAATACATCCGCCCCCCGGATCACATCCCGCAGGCTGCCGCGCTCGCCGCCGCGGTTGGTCAGCTGGGCCATTTCCGCCTTGATCCAGTTCAGATTCTCCCGCCCGGCGTAGATTGCGCCGCTGCGGTCTGTCATGACGATATTCTCAAATCCCGCGCTCAGCAGCAACCGCACGATGGAAATCGCCGCCGCGCCCGCACCGGAGGTAACGATCTTCACCTGCTCCCGACGCTTGCCAACGACCTTCAATGCGTTCGTCAGTCCGGCCAGTGTGACCACCGCCGTGCCATGCTGATCGTCATGGAAAATGGGGATGTCGCACCGCTGCTTGAGCTTACGCTCGATCTCAAAGCAGCGGGGTGCGGAAATATCTTCCAGATTGACACCGCCGAAAGAGCCTGCCAGCAGGGCGATGGTGTTGACGATCTCGTCCACATCCTTGCTGCGGATGCACAGAGGAAATGCGTCCACGCCGCCGAAGGCCTTGAACAGCAGGCATTTGCCCTCCATCACAGGCATACCCGCTTCCGGGCCGATATCGCCCAGACCCAGAACGGCGCTCCCGTCCGTGACCACGGCGCACAGGTTGTGGCGGCGGGTCAGGTCATAGGATTTGTTGACATCCTTCTGAATTTCCAGACAGGGCTGGGCAACGCCGGGGGTGTAGGCCAGGGAAAGATCGTCCTTCGTCTCCACCGGGGCGGTGGCCACGACCTCAATTTTCCCCTTCCACTGCGCGTGCAGGCGCAGGGATTCTTCTGCATAATTCACGGATTATTCCTCCTTGGTATGTTCATGTGCAGCGAAAAAACAAACTTTTTCAGCAGAAATTATACCATGTCCACACAACCATGTCAATGGCGGGCCGCAACTGCGCAACAATTCAAATGCACCGCCGCAAGATTTTCCCTGCCGCCCCCTACGGATGCATGACCGAACATTGCGCAAACGGGCCGATGTGCCTCAATCGGCCCCTTCGGAGGGGTGCGACAAAATCCCAGATGTCATTGCGAACCAGTCCACGCCACTGGTGTGGCAATCCCCCCGTTCTGCCGGGTGGCCCGGAAAAACGGGGGGATATTTTATGTCTTGCGGACGAATTTTTCTCTGCACTTGGGGCAGGTGATGGCGATTTTGCCTTTGCCCTTGGGAACCCGCACCTGCTGGCGACATTTGGGGCAGGCGAAATAGCGATGGTCACGGTCTTTCGTGCGGCCCAGCAGGTTCAGAAACCGCCGGTTCTCCCGATACCGCCGGTAGGTCTGCCGGGAGAAGGAGCGATACAGCGCCCAGATCATACACCCATAGGCCAGCAGCCACAAAACGGTTCCGATCCATCCCTCGAAAAACAGGGACACCAGCAGGGCAATGACCCCCGTCCACAATATCACGGAATTGAGCTGATCGGTGCCGTAGCGCCCGGCCATGAAGCGCCGCAGCCCGGTTTTCATTTTTTCTCCCAGCCGGCGCAGCCGACTGCTGAAATTTTGCATATCTGATCACCTTGATGGATAGTTTTGTCCTTATTATATCGCACATTTTCCGCTTTTCAACCGTATTGTGTCAATGTTTACGGATTGTTTAAGATTATCAAAGTGAAAACACGGAAAAAAACCGTTTTTCGCCTCCCAATCGCGCAGATTTTTGTTGCAATCGGGCGACAATGGTGCTATATTATTCAGTTGTGAGCCAATCAATATCAGAAGGAGACTGCCCTATGGTTTCTCAGAAAAACATTCGTAACATCGCCATCATCGCCCACGTGGATCACGGTAAAACCACACTGGTGGATGAAATGCTGAAGCAGGGCGGCATTTATCGTGAAAATCAGGCCACGCAGGACCGGGTCATGGACTCCGGCGACCTGGAGCGTGAGCGTGGCATTACCATCCTGGCCAAGAACACCTCCGTTCACTACCGGGATTACAAAATCAACATTGTGGACACCCCCGGCCACGCCGATTTCGGCGGCGAGGTGGAGCGCATCCTGAAAATGGTCAATGGCGTCATCCTGCTGGTGGACGCAGCCGAGGGCCCTATGCCCCAGACCCGTTTCGTGCTGCAAAAGGCGCTGGAGCTGGGTCACAAGGTGATCGTGGCCGTCAACAAGGTGGACAAGCCCGATGCCCGCGTCCATGAGGTGATGGACGAGGTGCTGGAACTGCTGCTGGATCTGGACGCAACGGACGAGCAGTTCAACTCCCCCACCGTGTTCTGCTCCGGCCGTCACGGCACAGCTTCCTACGGGCCGGACGAAATGGGCACCGACCTGACCCCCCTGTTCGAGACGATTGTGCAGTATATTGACCCGCCCCAGGGGGACGAGACCGCGCCGCTGCAGCTGCTTGTGTCCTCCATCGATTACAATGACTATGTGGGCCGGATCGCCGTAGGACGCGTGGAGCGGGGCACCATCCGCGTCGGGCAGGAGGTCACCATCTGCGATTATCATGATCCCGCCCTGAAAAACAAGGGCAAGGTCGTGGCACTGTATGAATTTGACGGTCTGGGAAAAAATCCCGTTACCTCCGCCTCCGCCGGTGAGATCGTGGCTCTGTCCGGCATGGCCGATATCACCATCGGCCGCACCCTGTGCGCCCCGGAATGCGTGGAGCCGCTGCCCTTTGTGAAAATTTCCGATCCCACCATCGAAATGACCTTCGCCGTCAACGATTCTCCCTTTGCAGGGAAGGAGGGCAAGTATGTCACCTCCCGCAATCTGCGTGACCGGCTGGAGCGGGAGCTGCTGAAGGATGTGTCCCTACATGTCACGGAGCAGGGCACGGATGCCTTCAATGTGGCCGGGCGGGGCGAAATGCACCTGTCCATCCTCATGGAGACCATGCGCCGGGAGGGCTTCGAGTTCTCCGTCTCCACCCCCCGTGTGCTGACCAAGACCATCGACGGCAAGCTCTGCGAACCCATCGAGCGGATGGTTGCGGACGTGCCGGAGGAGTGCATGGGCTCTGTCATTGAAAAAATGGGCCGCCGCAAGGGCGATCTTCTGGGCATGACCCCCATGGGCAGCCGCTATCGGCTGGAATTCCTTGTGCCCAGCCGTGGCCTGTTCGGCTACCGCAGCGAATTTTTGACGGACACCAAGGGCGAGGGTGTCATGTCCAGCGTACTCGACAGCTACGCCCCCATGAAGGGCGAGATTGAGCGCCGTCTGGTTGGCAGTCTCATTGCCCACGAAAGCGGCGAAGCGGTGGCCTACGGTCTGGGCGCGGCGCAGGAGCGTGGCGTGCTGTTCATCGGCCCCGGCACACAGGTGTACGCCGGTATGGTGGTTGGCATCTGCAGCCGCAACGAGGACATGACAGTGAATGTCTGCAAGCGCAAGCAGCTGACCAACATGCGCGCTGCCGGTTCGGACGAAGCCATCCGGCTTGTACCGCCCCGGGTGTTCTCTCTGGAGCAGTGCCTGGAATTCCTGGCGGATGACGAACTGCTGGAATGCACCCCCAAGAACCTGCGCATCCGCAAGCGCGAACTCGACCACAGCACCCGCATGCGCGAACTCATGAAAAAACGCGCCCAGGAAAACAACTGACAGCATATTTTCCGTATGATCATTTCCACCCCGGCGCAATGCACCGGGGTGGAAATGCAAAACCATCCGGTGGAGCTACGCGCTTAACCGGATGGTTTTTTATGGTTTTGAGGTCAGGGTTGGGTGATTTCGTAGGCTACCAGCAGGAGCAGGGAGACTGCCAGGAAGGCCAGACCCACCAGAACGATACAGCCGGTCGGCTTTCGGTTTTCCTGCTTGCGCTGGACGTAATCATAATACTTTTCGTTCTGCTGCTCCTGCGGGCGCTTTGCGTTGGCACCGGGAAAAACCAGATAAAACACATAGCTGAGGCTGTAGGCCATCATATCGAAGGCACCCTTGTTGCCACAGAACTTCAAGCCGCCCACACCGGCCAGCATCACGCCGGCCACGAAAAAGCCGTCGCACAGCTGATGCAGTACCGAGAACTCGTCTGACCAGCGCAGCGTCACCACGGCGGCGCAGATCGTCAGTCCCACGAGGCAATCGATCAAAATATTCTTTGTTCTTTCGCTCATTTCAGCATTTTGACGTAGCGCTCGAACTCGGCATCATTGCAGCGGACAAAATGTCCCGGGGCCACCTCCCGGAAGGAGGGCTGATCCACGGTATAATCGTGCTCGGCCAGCGGATTATAGGTGATACGCTGACGGCTCTGCTCATAGATGGGATCCGGCAGAGGGATGGCGGAGAGCAGGCTGCGGGTATACGGGTGCAGCGGGTTGCGGAACAGCTCATCGGAACTGGCCAACTCCACCATTTTACCGAAGTACATAACGCCGATACGGTCAGAGAAATACTTGACAACGCTCAGGTCATGAGCGATGAACAGGATGGTCAGACCGAATTTTTGCCGCAGTTCATTGAGCAGGTTAATCACCTGCGCCTGCACGGAAACGTCCAGCGCGGAGACAGGCTCGTCCGCAATGATCAGCTCCGGGTTCATGATGACGGAACGGGCCACGCCGATACGCTGCCGCTGGCCGCCGGAGAACTCATGAGGATAGCGGCTGGCATGCTCCCGCACCAGACCCACCAGCTCCAGCATTTCATAGACCTTGTCCTCGATCACCTTCTTGTCCCGCTCGCCCTGAATCACAAGTCCTTCGGAAATAATCTCACGGACGGTCATACGGGGGTCAAGAGAGGCAATGGGATCCTGGAAAATCATCTGGATCTGGGTGACCAGCTTGGTGTTTTTGGCCTTGCGCAGGGCATCGCTGTACTCTTTTTTCAGCTGTTCCCGCTCGTCATCGGAGGTGGTGGCAGCCAGAAGGGGCGCATACTTCTCCTTGACGGCGGCGACCTGCTTGCGGGCATAGACCTTATCGCAGTTCTTCTGGTCGAACATGGCCTCCTTCATGGCCTTGCGCTGGGCGGCAATTTCCGCGTCCCGCTCGGCCTTCAGGGCTTCCACATCCGCGTCGGGCTCGGCGCTGGCGGTTTTGAACTTCTCCTGCGCGGCGGCGATGGCCTGCTCATAGGTCAGGCGGCCGGCGCAGATGCGCTGATCCTTGAAATAGACATTGCCGCCGGTGATATCATACAGCTTGATGATGGAGCGGCCGGTGGTAGTCTTACCGCAGCCGGACTCGCCCACGAGACCAAAGACCTCGCCCTTTTTGATCTCGAAGCTGACATCATCGACTGCCTTGTTGGGGCCGAAGTGCTGGGACAGATGCTCGACCCGAAGCAAAACTTCCTGATTATTCTGCATGGCTGTCCTCCCTCTTGCTCTTCATTCTGGCGATACGATCGAGAATGATCTTCGGCGGATCGACCTTCGGCGCGTCCGGATGCAGCAGCCATGTCGCGGCATAATGGGTGTCGCTGACACGGAACATAGGGGGCTGCTCCTCAAAATCGATCTGCATAGCATACTTGTTACGGGCGGCAAAGGCATCACCCTTGGGCGGATAGATCATGTTGGGCGGGGTGCCGGGGATGGCATCGAGCCTTTCATTGGTATCCAGATCCGGCATGGAGCTGAGCAGCGCCCATGTGTAAGGATGGCGGGGATCATAGAAAATGTCGTTCGCCGTGCCGTATTCGACGATCTTGCCGGCATACATGACGGCCACGCGGTCGGCCATGTTGGCCACAACGCCCAGATCGTGGGTGATGAAAATGACGCTCAGGTTGCGCTCTTTTTTCAGCTTGTTGATCAGCTCCAGAATCTGGGCCTGAATGGTCACGTCCAGCGCGGTGGTAGGCTCGTCACAGATCAAAATATCCGGATTGGCGGCCAGCGCGATGGCGATGACGATACGCTGGCGCATACCGCCGGAGAACTCGAAGGGATACTGATCATAGCGCTTGTGGGGCTCCGCAATGCCCACTTCTTCCATCAGCTTGATGGCGCGGGCCTTGGCGATCTTCTTGGTGACCCGAGCCACGACGCCGGAGGCGTTGGCCTTGAGGAAATCGATGATGGCCACGGTTTCGGCAGCGAAATCCCGGTCTTCGCCACGGCTGAGGATCTGCCGGTAGTGATCGGCCAGACGGTCGATCAGGTGCAGAATGTTATGCCGAACCTGATCCAGATCGGTCAGGGCTGCATCGGCAACCGTCCAGTCCGGTGTCTTGCCGCGGGCAACCAGCGCGTCATGCTTACGCTGATCCTTATCGTGAATCTTCTGGGCTTTCACGTTCTGGCTGATGGCGTGGAAGTAGCGGTCAATTTCGCTCTTGACACCGCCTTCAAACGTCCATGTCAGGCTGTCGCGGGTGGTGGACAGGGGATCGATGGTGGCTTTTACTGCGGCTGACATGGTGCGAAGGGCGGCATAGCTGGTCTTGTGATCCAGCTGCGCCTGCTCAAATACGGATTTGGACTGCTCCAGCACGGTGATGGCATCCTGCATCCGGCTGTAGGAGACAGAGGCGGTATGGCGCAGGGCCTTTTCCGCGTTGGCGATGAACTCCAGCATGAACTCCTCGTCCAGAATGGTGCGCATGTGGGTGTTCAGCTGCTCCATGGACATATCCGGCAGGGTCTTGCTGTGGAAGGTCAGATAGTAGCCCATGCGGAAGAAATTGGGCTGGGTCTTGGCCAGCGCAGTCTCCAGCAGGGCGCGGACCTCGTTCAGCAGCGCCACGGTGGCGGTGAAATCATCCTTCTTCGCATCCTGCTTCCATGTGGGCTTGAGCTGCTTGCACAGCTGGGGCAGGCGGTCGGCATCCTCACCGTCCACCACATATTCGCTGATGGCAGCGCCGGCCAGATGGCTGATGTTGCCCAGTCGATAGGAAACTTCCTTGCCGGCGTGCTTTTCCAGCTCAAAGGCCAGGGGGCCGATCTTCTCGATGGCTTCCCGTGCGGCCTCTACGGCGGTGTTATAAGCGGCCTCCAGCTTGGTGTGCCGGAATTCGAACTTATCGAAATTTCTGCAGGCGGCGGTCAGCTGGGCGGCACGGTTGCTGTCGCCCTGGGCCACAGCTTCGATCATGGCACGGCTGAGCTTTTTCAGGTAGCCGTTGAAATTGCTGCGGCTCTCCCGCTGGCGGGCCTTGCCCTTGAGGATCATGGCCTCGGTCAGCTGCTTGCCGATCTTGACGATGGGGTTGAGGCTGGACATGGGATCCTGGAAGATCATGGCGATTTTGTCGCCACGGATCTTGTGGAACTCCTCTTCGGAGATTTTCAGCAGATCCTGACCGTCATAGATAATCTCGCCAGACTCGGTGATGGAGTTGCCCGCCTGAATGCCAAGGATGGCCTTGGAGGTAACGGACTTACCGGAGCCGGACTCGCCCACGATGGCCAGCGTCTCGCCGGTATCCAGATCGAAGCTGATATCCCGGACAGCCTGCACCTTGCCGTTGGCGGTGCGGAAGGAGATCCGGAGATCTTTAACCTGTAATTTCTTTTCCATCAATCTTCCGCTCCTCTCGTAGAAGGATTAAAGGCATCGCGCAGGCCGTTGCCGAACAGGTTGAAGCAGATCATCAGCAGCGCCATGTAAACGGAGGGCCAGAGCATGGCATGGGGAGCCGTGGTCATGCTGGCCTGACCGGAGGACATAAGGGTGCCCAGAGTGGCACCGGCAAAGCTCTTCAGATCCACAATGCCCAGATAGGTCATGGATGTTTCGGAGCCGATGACGCCGGGGATGACCAGCGCGCAGCTGGTGATCATGGTGCCGATGGCGTTGGGGAAAATGTGCTTGAACATCAGCCGCTTGTCGGACGCGCCCAGGGTGCGGGCGGCCATGACAAACTCCTGACTCTTATAGCGGTAGAACTGCTTTCTGGTCAGGGCGGCCATACCGATCCATCCCGTCAGCACAAATGCAAACAGGAACGATGGTATCGGCCCCACCTTCTCCGCCAGATGCAGCTGGAACAGTGTGGTGACCACCACAAAGGGCACGCCGGACAGAATGTCCGTGATACGGTCCATGGTCAGATCCACATAACCGCCGTAGTAGCCCTGAATGGCTCCATAGACCGCGCCGATGGTCAGGTTGATGGCGGACACGGCCAGTGCGAACAGGATGGAGAACCGGGCGCCCACGCCGATGGCGCACAGCAGGTCGCGGCCGCTGGAATCGGTGCCCAGCAGGTAGCTGGGTTCCCGGCCGTTGAGGTACTGATAATAGTTATAGTAGAACACGCGCACCTGCACGGAGCCGGACTTGGTGCGGGAGTAGATATAGCTGCCGTCATCGCCTTCGATACGAAGAGAATCGTAGGGTGCGCCCTCCAGCTTCTTATCGGTGCAGTACATGGGGATGAGATTGCCATCGCTGTCCAGCACAGCATTGCCGTTGGAGTCCACCTCATACCAGATCAGGGCCCGGTCGGCACTGGCGACGGAGTCCGGAATCAGGTTGGTGTCCACATAGGGATAAATGACCTGAATGTTGGTCTCATTCTGCCACTTCTGCAGATCCTCAAACTGGGCATAGGTCAGGGTACGGTAGATCATACCGGTATCGATATAACGGTTGGTCTTGATGGAGTAGGTGCTGCGCTCCACCATCTCGCCACGGATTTTGATCCAGTCCGTGCTCTTGCTGATGACTTTCAGCACCGGATCGACGCCGGTCTCATCCTTGATGCCACGCCACTTGTTCATGGCCGCCTCGTTCTGAGAGGAAAGCGTACGGCTTCCATCGAGAATACCCAGATTCAGCTTGGCGATGGAAGGAATATAGGACGGGCAGTTATAATAGATGTTATCCTCATCCTTAATGTCATACGGAGACAGCATCGGTGCAAAAATTGCATAAAGCGCCAGAAACAGCAGGATGAAGCCCGCGTATACGGAGGACTTGTTCTTGCGGAAGCGAAGCATCGCATCGGCAAAAAAGCTACGGGCTTTGGTATCCAGCTTGAGATCGTGAATCGCGCTGTCCTGCTGGACAAAGGCGAACTTCTCCTGCGGAATGTGTTTCATTTCATTCATATTACTCATTTTTTCGACCCCATTCTGATACGCGGATCGATAAAGCCGTAGCTGATATCGACCACAATGCTGGCCACCAGTCCAATGGCGGTGTAGAAGCAGGTTGAGAGCATGAAGATATTGTAATCGCGACCGTTGATGGCATTGAGCGTCAGGTTGCCCACGCCGGGAATCACGAAAATATTCTCAATGATCAGGCTACCGCCCAGAATGCCGATGAATTCACCGAAAATCGCCGGCACAACCACAACAAAGCAGTTGCGCAGGGCATGGCGAATGGTGGCCTGTGTCTTGGTCAGGCCCTTGGTGCGGGCCAGCAGCATAAATTCGCTGGTCAGCACTTCCGTCAGCTCGGCACGGGTGGTGCGGGTAAATCCGGCAATAACGCCCATGGAAAGGGCCAGAATGGCCGGAACCATACTGTGGAACATTTCCCAGGAGAAATAATCCGTTCCGTCTGCCAGCAGGAAGGGGAACCACTTGAGCTTCGCACAAAGAAGATACTGTATCAGGAACGCATATACAAAGCTGGGTACGGATATACACACCATGGTCAATGTGGATATCGAATAGTCGATCCAGGTATTTTTCTTCAGCGCAGCATAAATACCCAAACCGATGCCCAGCGGAATACTCAAAATAATGGAATAGAAGTTGACAAGCATGGAGAAAGGCAATTTTTCAGCGAAAATAGCCACAACATCTCTGCTGTAGTAAAGCTCTTCACTGACACCCCAGTCAAATTTTGTCACAACATTTTTAACGAAGAAGGCAAACTGTACCGGAATCGGCTCATTATAGCCCATTGCTTCCCGCCGGGCCTGCACAAGCAGGGTCTGGGGATTCATGGGATCCAGCGGCTTGGGCGGCAGCATGCGAACCAACACGAAACACATGAAGGTTATGATGGTAAACACCAGCAGCATGTAGAAAATTCTTTGCAGTGTATATTTGAACATATGCACCCTCCTTGTGAGCATAATCTCCTCCACGGTCAGGGAAATTATGCCCTTTCGTGTGTGAGAAATATAGAAACTGACACTGTTGCAGGGGGCTTTCGCCCCCCACAACAGTGCGTTTTGGTCAGGTTGTCAACCCGGATATAAAGACTTAGTACTTCAGGCTGCCGCTGTTGACGTACTCAGCCCACTCAGCGTCATCGTAGTTGTAGCGCAGGTAGGTGATACCACCACGACCCATGACAGGGTTATAGTCCTCGATAACGTAGTAAGCCTTCTGGCTCAGCAGAGCGTAGGAACCGGACTCGGTGAAGGGCAGGTAGTTGTAGCACTTCAGGATGTACTCTTCCATGGCGGCCATGACGGTCAGGCGGACTTCCTGCGTGGCATTGCCGGAACCGAAGTTGTAGTTCTTTTCACCAACGGTGACGGTGTAGCCAACCAGAGCCTGCCACCAGTCATACAGATTCATGGTGATCTCTTCGCCGTTGACGGTCAGAGTCATCATTTCGCTCTTGGCATTGAACCAGCCGGCATCATACTGATAGCTGCTGTCCACATAGACCTGCATCAGGCCGAAGGGATCCATAGCGGAGCCGGACCAGCCACCCAGCACGGTGTCCTTCTGGCCAGCCTTGATCTGATCGGACCATGCATCGCCCAGAGGAGCGGAAGCGACGAACTCGAAGGCATCTTCCAGACCGGTGCCGGCAGCGGCCTCATTGGCCTTGGCACCCAGCCAGGTCAGGATCTTCTGCATCTTCTCGGAAGCTTCGGTGGAGCCGCCCAGAGAATAGGTGATCTTGATCTTCTGATCGGCCTTGCCATCGTTGTTGGTATCGGTGATATAACCCTTGGCGATACCCTCTTCGTAAGCCTGCTGATAGAAGGTCTTGGCGGTCTCGGGATCGTAGCCGGTGATGGTATCAATAGCAGCATCCAGGGATTCGAACTTGGTGTAGTCTACGCCGTAGACATTGCACAGAGCCTTCTTGGCCTGCTCGCTGTCACGGTACTTGGAACCGGTATCGGGATCGCAGATGTAGGCATTGCCCACCAGACCAAAGGCCGGGCTCTGAGCGGGAGAGAACTCATCGCAGTAAGCCTGTCTGTCGTAGCTGAGGTTGATGGCCTGGTGCAGGGAGGTCAGGGTCAGCATCTCCAGATCGTACTTGGACTGATCGAAGTCGGAAGCGGACTCGCGCTCCTTGATGGCATCCATGTGGCCGTTCAGGATGAAGAAGTAGACGGCCTCGCCGGGGGTGAAGTAAGCGAACTCGGACTTGCCGAAGTCGGCGTAGTCATCGGACTGCAGGCCATACTGCATCAGCTGGCCGGCCAGGAACATCTGCTTGGCGGTGGAGACCTCGCCAACGACGGTGCAGTTGATATCGGTGGTGGCGAACATGTCATAGGTCTTGCCGTTCACGGGATCGACATAGACGTGCTTGCCGTCGGTGTAGCCATACCAGTTGGTGTTCTTGGTGAAGTGCATGTTCTTATCGGTCTGGTAGTTATCCATAACATAGGGACCGTAAGACCAGCTGGTTTCCACGCTGGTGTTATAGCTGGAGGTGTAGCTGGTGCCGCCGGGGGTGGTCTCTTCCTTCAGGCAGGCATCGTAAGCATCGCACTTAACCAGCCAGGTGCTGGTCAGGCTGTAGAGCAGGTCGAAACCGGCCAGGCTCTTGGACATGACGATGGTGATCTGATAGTCGCCGGACTTGAACAGGCCGACATCGTCGAAGCTGGCTTCGCCGTAAACGGCATTGTAAACCAGATAGCTGGGCAGGGAGGTGCCATCGGTCTCGCCCCAGCCGGGGTTGGTGGTGACGACATCGGTCAGCATGGCCAGGGTGTCATCGTTCAGAGGAGCCACGCCGTCCTCGTTCATCAGAGCAACCAGCTCTTCCCAGCGGGCCATGCCGAAGTAGGCTTCGCCGTAAGCATCCACATACCGCTTCAGGGAGTTGCCGCCGCACCAGTTGAGGGGGAAGTCAACGCCGACATACACGGGCTGGCCATCGGGGGTCAGATAGTTGCCGTCGTCGCCCTTGACCAGGTCAGCCAGGACGTACTTCTCGGTGGTGCCGTTATCGGTGAGGACACTCTGGCCCTGCAGCGCATAGTTCTCGGCGCCGACGAGGATCATGGAACCGGTGTAGTAGCCGTTGGCACGGTAGTTGAGCAGTCTGGGATCCAGCAGCCGCTTCATGGACTCAACATAGTCGTCCGCGGTGATGGGGGTGCCATCATGCCAGGTAGCGGCCTGGTTCAGGTCGATGGTGTAGGCATAGCCGGCGGTAGCGTTTTCAGGGATGCCCCACTTGGGATCGGCCTTCAGCAGTTCGGTCACGTCCACAGGCTCGGAAGCGGCCAGCTCCGGCACGATCACATAGCCGGCGAAGGGCTCCTTGCCCTCAACGGGGTTGAGCGCATCATTGAAAATGAAGCTGTAGAAGCCCACAGTGGTGTAGTCCAGCGGATAGCTCTGATCCGTGGTCTGATAGGTGTGGGGGTTCCAGCTGGTGGACAGGGCGCTGGTCCAGTCCAGATAGGTGTACTTGCCGGATTCGCCGGTCAGCACAGGACCGGTCGTACCGGTGGCATCACCGGGTTCGTTGGGGCCACTCGGATTTGTGCCGTCCGTGGGGTTGGTTCCGGGCGTGCAGGCGACCATGCTCAGCAACATGCCAAGCGCGAGCGCCAGAGCGAGAAACTTCTTCATCGTCATTATTTTTCCCTCCATATTTTCTCCCCCGCCGATTGGCAGAGGAATTTTGTTCCGCCGCACCCGCTTGCCGGGATCCGGGGGGGCGTCCGTTTTCGGTGGACGCTCACGCATCATTGGCGTACAGGTCTGGTGGAAACTATGGCGAAAGTATATCATAAACTTGCAGAATAATCAAGCCCGAATATCGAAAAAAATTCATTTTTGGGCTGGGTTAAGCGCCAAAATGTCGCACGCAAGGCACAACTTTTTTGTGTAAAACATCGAAAAAAGGGTCAAGTTTTTCCCTCGCGGCCACATTTTTGGGTATCTGTCCATGAGTTGTGGACACCCTGCATATTCACTATATGCGCATATTATTCGTTTTGTATACATTTTGTAACCATTATTTCCCCCCGGTATCCGGCCCGCGGACACACCGGCGGTTGCTTTCCGGGGCGTTTTATGCTATAGTGTAAGCAACTTTTTAAGGTCTGGGGGACTGTCCATGAAACGCTGCATCATTTTCTGTGCCGGCGGCTTTGACCGCATGGCGCTGCCCGCCGGGGCGGAGGATCTGATCATCGCGGCAGACGGCGGCCTGACCCACGCCCGCGCCGCCGGGGTCACGCCGGGGCTGGTACTGGGGGATTTTGACTCCCTCGGCCACATTCCCGCCGGTGCGGAGATCTACCCCGTGGAGAAGGATGACACCGACGCCATGCTGGCCGTGCGCCGGGCGCTGGCGCTGGGCTATGACCGTTTCGAGCTGTACGGCGCGCTGGACGGTGACCGGGTGGATCACACCATGGCCAATTTCCAGCTGCTGTCCTTTCTGGCGGAGCAGGGGGCCGGCGGCGTGCTGGTGGGCCTGCGTCAGTGTGCCACGGTGGTGCGCTGCGGCGCGCTGCGCTTTGACCCAGCCTGCCGGGGGACGGTGTCGGTTTTCAGCATGGGCGGCTGCGCCGAGGGCGTGACCCTGCAGGGGTTGCACTACCCGCTGGAGGATGGGACCCTTTCCGGCAGCGTTCCGCTGGGGGTCAGCAACCATTTCACCGGCCAAAGCGCCACCATCCGTGTCCGGCAGGGCACTCTGCTGGTCATCTGGGATCGCCAGCGCACTCCATCCCCCTTCCCGGAGATTATATTATAGTATGTGCCCAAAAACGGCAAAATATCGCCGGCGTGGCAATCCCACGGTTAGACGCACAATCCCCCCATTTTTCCGACAGCTCGGAAGGACGGGGGGATTGCCACACCAGTGACGCGGACTGGTTCGTAATGACATCTTCTTTTTTAGACTATTGCGCACCTATTTCGCAATGACGTATGTTTTTTGCGCCCCTTCTCCCCTGTTCCGGGCAGTCGCAATGCAATCCGTATTACTGCTGCGCGCGGAGCTGTCTGGCGATGGCGGCGGTGACGGTGGCCCAGTTTTCATCGGTGGGGGCGGCGGCGTAAACACCCAGCGCCGTGCCCAGCTCCAGCATGGTGGCCGCCGGCACATCCTCCACCTGTGTCCAGTGGACACCCTGCAGCTGATCCATGATGGAGGCGAGCACCTGCTGTTGCAGGGGATTTCCCGCATAGCTGGTCTGCCGGTAGGGCAGCAGCAGCTGCAAGGCATCGGCCGGGGCGGGAGTATCCTCCTGCGCCGTCACCAGCCAGTGCAGGAAATCCAGCGCTGCGGCGGTCTGCTCCACCTCCGCCCGGGCATTGACGCACCAGTAGCTGACACTGGTGTGGCGCAGGCCGGTGTTCTCTTCATCTCGGCTGAAAATGGGCAGGAAGCCCAGATTGTAATCCTCAATCCGGTTCAGGTTTACATAATCCCATGTTCCGCCCAGATAGAACACGGCCCGGCCATCCTGAAAATCCTGCACGCCGGTCTCGGCGGAAGCTTTGCCGATGTTGGCGGCGGAGGTGGCGCAGTTGGCGCAATACAGCTCCCAGAGGGCACGCAGCAGCGCATTTTCCTGCTGCGCCAGCCCGGACAGCAGATACAGCTGGCTGCCCCGCTCCGTACTGGTCAGATCCGGCGTGGCGAAGGCGGAAAAGCCAAGGGTCCTGCTGTTGGCGGTGATGTTTTCCACCACATCGCGCAGGGACTCGAAGCTGAAAATATCCGTTGCGGTGAAGCCCGCCCGCGCCAGCAGGCGGCTGTTATAGATGATGCCGTAGCTTTCCACACTGCCGGCCACGCCCAATGTGGCATCGCCGTCTTTCAGGGCGAACATGTCCTGAATCAGCTCCCCGGCCACGGCGCTGCCCGTCAGATCCAGACAGCTGTCCGCCAGATCACCGGCAGAGCTGCCGTGCAGACAGAAAACCGTGGGGGCCTTGTCCCCGGCCAGCAGCCCGGTCAGGGTCTCCCGGCAGTCCGCCCCCGATTCCGGGGTGATCACGGTAACGACAACGCCGGTGCGGGCGGTGTAATCCGCCGCGATCTCCTGCCAGACCTGCGCAAGCTCCGGATCGCACTGGTACAGCCGCAGCTGTGTGGGCGACGCGTCCGGCGGTGCAGGCCGGGTCAGGGTGGGCTGGGTGGTGGTCGATGACGGCTCGCTGGGCTGCGGCTGCCCGGCCGGGTGGGTCAGGGCAATGGTCAGCCCCAGCGCCGCCAGCACGGCGACAGCGAAAACAACAATATGCCATGGTTTGATCATAATTTAGGTTCCTTTTCCTGATATCCCTGCAAAAGGCGGGTTCTCCAGAATTTTTTTCATTATAGCGCAATAGAGTAGAAAACGCAACCTTTTCCGCTGATTTTCGGTATTTTCTCCATATTTTGCGTGAAATTGTTGCAAAAACGGTTGACATAACCGAATTGGCGTCAAAATTTCCTCGAAAATTACGGTTGACAAATGCTCTTTCTTGTATTATTGTTGTAATACACTAACAGAAGGAGGAATCGCCATGTCCTGGAAATTTACCGGTGGCGCGCCGGTGTATCAGCAGATCATGGACTGCATCCGCGGCGACATTCTGCGGGGCGAATACCGGCCCGGTGACCGGATCCCCGCCGTGCGGGAGCTGGCGGTGCAGGCCCGGGTCAACCCCAACACCATGCAGCGGGCCATGATGGAGCTGGAGCGGGAAGGGCTGCTGGTCAGCTGCGGCACCGTCGGCCGGTTCGTCACATCGGATCCGGCCGTGCTGGAGCAGGCTCGCCGGACGGTTCGTCTCAGCGTTGCCCGCCGATGCGCCCAAATGCTGGAGGGCTACGGTCTGACACTGGAGCAGGCCGCCGCCTTAGTAAAGGAGGAAACCACATGAACTACGTTTTGACCACACAAAACCTGTACAAAAGCTACGGCGCCGCACCGGCGCTGCGGGATCTGAATTTGCAGCTGCCGGAGGGACGGATCATCGGCCTGCTGGGCCCCAACGGCAGCGGAAAAACCACCCTGCTGAAGCTGGCGGCCGGGCTGCTGACCCCCACCCGTGGCTCCATCCAAATCGACGGGATGGACATCGGCCCCCAGACCAAGGCCATCGTATCCTACCTGCCGGATCGGACATACCTGCAAAACGGCCAGACCATTGCCGAACAGCTGCGGTTTTTCTCCGATTTTTACGCCGATTTCGACGCACCCCGGGCGCAGGCCATGCTCAGCGACCTGGGCATTCCCGTCCAGGCCCGCTTCGGCTCCCTGTCCAAGGGCAACCGGGAGAAGGTGCAGCTGGTGCTGGTGATGTCCCGCCGGGCCCGGCTGTATCTGCTCGATGAGCCCATCGGCGGCGTGGATCCGGCGGCGCGGGAGTATATCCTGCGCACCATCGTCACGAATTACGACCCGCAGGCCACGGTGCTGCTGTCCACCCACCTGATCTCCGATGTGGAGCCGGTGCTGGACGGGTTCGTGTTCCTGTGTAACGGGCAGGTGGTTCGCTCCGGGGAGGCCGATGCCACCCGGGCTGCCTGCGGAAAGAATCTGGATGAACTTTTCAGGGAGGTGTTTCAATGTTTTCCCGCTTATTAAAATATGAATGGAAGGCTACCGCCGGCACGCTGGGGATCCTCTCCGCGGCCATGCTGGGGCTGAGCGTGATGGACTGTGTGATTTTGCGGTTTCTGCTCAGCGATGTCGGGCAGCAGCTGTCCTTCTCGGAGGTGCCCCAGTGGCTGCTGGGCACGGCCCTTCGCCTGTTCCTTGTCTTTTCCGCCATTGCGCTGGCGCTGTATTTTACGGCGGTGATGGTTCTGCTTCTGGACCGCTTCTACCGCAACAAATTCACCGATGAGGGCTACCTGACCTTCACCCTGCCGGTGCGCCCGTCCCAGATCGTGGGAGCCAGCGTGGTGAACATGCTGCTGTGGATGCTGATCGCCGCCGTGGTGGTTGCCGCATCCGTGGCAATTGCGGTGGTACTGGGTTTTTTCGGGGACGAAGCACTTTGGGAAGAGGTGATGTATACGCTGCAGGAGCTTCTGCCCGTTCTGGGTGAGCAGCTGGGAGATTTTTTTCAGACGGTCGGCAGCGCCTACTCCGTGCTGACGCTGCTGCGGACGGTGATCACGCCGCTGTACGCGGTGCTGGTACCCATGGCCTGCATCACAGCCGGTGCCGCCGTGGCCAAAAAGCACAAAATTCTGGCCGCCTTCGGCATTTATTTCGGGGTCAATTTTGTGGCGAGCCTGATCACCAGCACCATGACCATGCTGCCGCTGTTGCCCATTGCCCGGTATACGGACGACTCCCTGCGCACGGCCATGACCGTCACCGCGCTGGTGCAGCTGCTGGTCACGGCTGCCATCACCGCAGGGGCCTGGTTCTTCACCACCGGCACCATGAAACACCGCCTCAACCTGCCGTAAGGGCAGCATAAAAACAGCCGTGCTGCCACTTCGCAGCACGGCTGTTTATGATTTGACTGGTTCAGCGGTCACGGCCGAGAAGCTCCTGCCAGGAGACCCGGCGCACGCCCTTGCGATCATAGCGGGCAAAAACAACCACATTGATGGCGATCGCGCTGAGCAGTACCGCCACGGCCTGCCGGAAAATGTGCTTTCCGGCGGCAAACAGGGCATCCATCAGCTCCAGCTCTGCCAGAGAACCGGCCTGCACCGCGGCCACGATGGTCAAAATCAGCCCCAGCACCGTCCACACGGAGCCGGCCAGACGCTGGGTAAAGCGCCAGGCCTGCACACTGCCCATGCCAAACCAGCAGCGGTATCCCGCGGTATGGTTGGCCTCCTTCGGGGCGGCGGAAAAATAGTAAATTCCCAGCCCCAGCAGTACCAGCGGCCCCAAAATCAGCGCCAGTCGGGCCAGCGACAGCACGGAAGACTCGAAATTGTGCAGATCCGGCAGTAGGTTTTCCAGCTTGATACTGTCCAGTGAGTCCTTAATATTGTCTAAATCGAAATCAAATGGCATAGTTTTTCCCTCTTACTGCTCCTCCAGAAAGCGGCTGACCTCCCGAACGAAGCCGCCCACATCCTGAAACCGGCGATAGACCGAGGCGAAGCGAATGTAGGCCACCTCGTCCAGCGGCTTGATCCGCTCCATGACCATCTCCCCGAGACGGTCTGTGGTGATCTCCCGCTCCAGTGTATTCTGAATGGACTGCTCAATCTCTGTGGTGATCCGATCCAGATCGGAAATATCCACCCGGCGCTTGTCAAATGCACGGATCATGGAATTGAGGATCTTGTTCCGGTCGAAATTCTGACGGGTTCCGTCCCGCTTGACCACGATGATCGGCAGGCTCTCTACGATCTCATAGGTGGTAAACCGGCGTTGACAGCCCATACATTCCCGGCGGCGGCGAATGCTCTGCCCGTCTTCCGACCGGCGGGAATCCACCACCTTGCTGTCCTGCGCGCCACAAAAAGGACATTTCATAGCGAAAAGCCCTCCTCTTCAACAATTTGTACCATTATACCAGATGTTTTTCCGGCTGGCAAGCCCTATTTTCCGCTTCCAGTATAGCACGGATCGCGCCGTCAGCTATGACGATTGTATGAATTTTTTCCGGGCTCATACCTGTTCCGGCCGAAAAATTTCCCGGATTTGCCGCGCGCCCCGTTCCATGACGGCATCGGCCCGGTCTCCCAGCGCCCGGCGCAGCCACTGCGCCTCCGTATCCCCGCCATGGGGCACCGCCCACGCACCGGCATCGCTGCCCGGGGCGATCCGGCCACCCATGGCGGCAAAACGGTCACAGTTTTCCAACACGCTGTCCAGTATTTTGCCCAGTGCCCGATCATCAAACCGGCCACGTCCCAGAAGATTACCCACGGCCGACACCGTTGGCACCCAGACCGTGCCCACTTCCGCCATGGCCGCCAGCGCCTGCTCATCGAGATACGCTCCATGCTCCACACTGTCCACCCCGGCCCGGGCGGCGGCTGTCACCGCATCGGCCCCGTTGGCGTGGGCCATGACCCGCAGACCCTGCCCATGGACAATGGAAACCAGCTGCCCGATCTCCTGCGCGGGCAGAGACGGCTCCGACAAATCGCCGTAATGGTCAAAATCCATCAATCCGGAAATCATGATCTTGATAAAATCGCAGCCGAGCGCCTTCTGATGCTGAACCAGTGCGGCAAACTGCCCGAGATTTTCATAGCTTTCTCCGATCATGCCGCCGTAGCAGCCCCGGCGATGCAGAGGTGCAAGGGGGGTGCGGTATTCGATGCCGTACTGCCCCGCCAGCTCCCTCGCCCGCAGGCCGACACCCCAGCGGTCGCCGCCGTCACGCAGATAGGAAAAGCCTGCCTGTCGGTAGCGACAGAGCATGTCCCGCAGATGCCCCTCATCCGGTGCCGCCCGGTGGCGAAGCAGCGCCGCGCGCCAGTTTTCGCCGTCCAGCACGGCATGAATGTGGCAATCCCATTTCATGGCACGCTGTCCTCCCCTGCGTTGACGCGGACACTGTCGATGCCCTCCAGACAGGCCACCTTGCTGCGGTATGCCTGCGACACGGCGATGATCCGCCCGTTTCTGGCCCGGAGTCGGAAGCGAAACTGCCCCTGCTTATCCCGGTAGCGCTGATATTTCGGATTGGAAAGGGTCCGGGGCGGCACAGCCGTCAGATCCTCCACCGGCGCGGCGGCATTGACCCGGACGCTTTCCGCGCCCCGGCGGCAGGCCGCCTCCGTGGCGTAGCACTCCGAGGTGGCTATACTCTGGCCGTTGGCGGAGCGCAGGCAGAAGGCGAAGCCCTTTTCCGTTGCCCGGATGAAAAAATGTTCCATGGCTCTGCCTCCTCCCTTTTTCAGTCCCGCCGCAGCAGGCAGAAGCCGCCGTGGCCCAAGGTCAGCCATGTGGGGGCCACCACCTGCAAATTGCGGCCATACAGCACCTGCCCGGCGGGAATTTCCCAGGGCGTGTCACTATGGTTTACATAAACTTCCAGTGTCTGGTCGCCCAGACTTCTGGAAAATCCCACACGGCCCCCCTCCGCCTGAAAGAAGCGAATATCGCCCCGGCGTAGCGCGGCCTGTTCCCGGCGCAGACGGCCAAGGCAGCGATAGTGGGCCTGTAGCTGATGGTTTTCCCGGCCCCAGGGGTAAGTGCGGCGATTGAAGGGATCCTTGTGCCCTTCCATCCCGGCTTCGTCCCCATAATAGATACTGGGGCTTCCCGGCAGCATGAATTGCAGGAAGGAGGCAGTCAGCAGCAGCTGCCGGGCCTGATTATGTTGGCTGTGGGACAGAGTGCGTCCGGCCAGCGCCTGCCGGTCGCCATCGAAATCGTCCACCAGCGCCGTGAGGATGCGGGGGGTATCGTGGCTGCCCAGCAGGGTCATATTGGCCAGCAGCACCGGCTTGGGATAGTTTTCCGCAATGGTCATCACCGTTTCTTTCAGCCGGCGGCCATCGTCCCAGCCCCGCAGATAGTGCAGCAGGGCCGTGCGGAAGGGATAATTCATCACACTGTCCAGCTCGCCGTCCACGAAATAGCGGCGGCGGCGGCCGTAGGCGATTTTGTTGGAGGCATCCTCCCACACCTCTCCGATCAGCAGAGCATCGGGGCGAAGCTGGCGGATGCGCTGGCGGAGCAGCAGAACAAATTCATCCGGCAGCTCATCCACCACATCCAGCCGGAAGCCGTCCGCGCCCGCCCGGAGCCAGTGGGCCACCACGCTGTCCTCCCCGGTGATGATGTAATCGATAAAACCGGGATCGTCCTTGCGGACGGTGGGCAGGGTGTCAAAATCCCACCAGCAGGCGTAGCGATCCGGCCAGTGGCGGAAATCATACCAGCTGTAGTAAGGGGACTGGGTGCTGTTGGCGGCACCGCAGCTGTCGAAGGTGCCGAATTTGTTGAAATAGAGGCTGTTGGCCCCGGTGTGGGAATACACCCCGTCCAGCACCACCCGGATGGAGCGGGCGTGGGCCGCCTCGCACATGGCGGTGAACTCCGCCTCGGTGCCCAGCATGGGATCCGGCGTTTTATAATCGCCGGTGTCATAGCGGTGGGAGGAATAGCTTTTGGAAATAGGGTTGAGATACAGAATATCCACCCCCAACGAGGCCAGATAGTCCATTTTTTCCGTAATTCCCCGGAAATTACCGCCGAAAAAGTCGTTGTTTTGCACAATTCCGTGGCTGTCCGGCTGCCAGCACACCTCTTCATCCCAGTTGTCATGCAGGACGTAGGGCTCCAGCTTGCCGGTCAGGTCGCAACTGCCGCTTTTGCGGAACCGATCCGGGAAGATCTGATACACCACAGCCCCCGTGGCCCAGTCCGGCACGGGATAGCGTTCGCTGACGCAGCTGAGCTGCCACAGATCCCCGGCCTCCATATTGGTATCATCCCCCTGCCGGTACAGGTAAAAACTGTTATCCACCGAGGCGATGTGGAACCGGTAAAAGTAAAGCCCGCACTCCGGCAGGGAAAAGCTGCCCCGGAACAGCTCATAGGCCCCCACCCGTTCGCACCGCTCCAGCGGAACGCGAAGGTATTCCCGGCCGTCCTGCTCCTGCAGGCAGCAGGCCACCTTCACCGCCGCCACCGTGGCGGGAATGTGGATGCACAGGGTACAACTCTCCCCCGGTGTCAGGGTTCCAAAGGGGGTTTTGTGATGGAGCTGCTTGCTGTCATATAAAATCCGCATGAAATTCTCCGATACTCTCATTTTCCTAAGAAGCCTCCCAGTCAATCGGCCAACGCCAACGCGCAGACGATTGATGGACAGGCTCCCTTATTATACGCCAAAACGGCCACAAATGTAAAGTCTTTTTCTTAAAACGGCACAACAGCCGGGCAAAACCCGGCTGTTGTGCTTTTGAACGTTTTTGGATTGGAGGTTCCGCAAACGGATTGGAGGTTATGCTTTCTGGGTGGCCTTTTTGCGGGAGGTCAGCACGACCACCAGAATGACAATGGTGGCGGTGTTCATCAGCAGCAGCACAAGCCAGAGGATCAGCTCGCTGTAGTCCCGGGCCAGCCGGGCGGTAACGGACTGTTCGGCGCTGATTTCGTTGACGGCCTGCCGGTCGGCAAAGAACTTGCCGCAGCCCTCGCAGATCCAGTGCTCCACATTGCCCTCAGCCTCTTCGGTGGCATCCCGCTCTGCGATGTGATCGAGTACGGCGTGGTTGGCCGGATCCGTCTGGCCATAGTGCAGGCCGCAGATGGCACACAGGGCCTGCTCGGAGCAGGTGGCGGTGCCGCCGGTGTGGGCGCAGGCGTAGCCGCAGTCGGCACAGACACCATCGTGCCAGTTGTGCGCTTCCTTGGCGATCTCGTCCGCGCCGCAGCAGCTGTAGCGCAGGATGTGGTGCTTCTCCGTCTGAATCCACTGGGCGGTGCCCGCGTGATTGCGGGTATTATGATCGGTGCTGACAGCGCCGCAAGCGGTGCAGGTGGCCTGCTGGGTGCAGGTGGCACCGGCATGATCGAAGGTGTGGCCCGTGGGGGCGGTGTAGGCTTCCACATAGCTGTAGGCGCAGTTGCGGCAGGCGCAGGTGGTATAGCCGAAGGCGGTACAGGTGGGGGCGGTGACCACACGGCGGATGCTGTGGCTGACCGGAGCGGTGTAGCCGTCGATGTACTGATAATCGCAATGCTCGCAACTATGCGTCGTGAAGCCGAAGGCGGTGCAGGTGGGAACCGTGACGGTGCTTTGCAGGGTGTGGGCCACGGGGGCGGTATAGCTGTCGATATACTGATAGCCGCAGTGCTTGCAGCTGTGGGTGGTGAAGCCCATTTCCTGACAGGTGGGGGCCGTGACAGTGTCTATCATCTCATGCTCCACCCGGGGCACGGACACGCTGTGGCTGTTGCCGCAGGAGCAGGCGTAGGTCATTTCGCCCTCTTGCGTGCAGGTGGGCTCTTTGGTGACGGTGCCCGCGCCGAAGCTGTGGCCGATGGGGGCCACATAATCGCCCCGCCATGTATCGCCGCAGGTGCGGCAGAGGTAGACGGTGTAGCCCACCTCCGTGTGGGTGGGGGCGATGACGGTGGTGGCATAATCATGGCCAAGGGGGGCCACGCTGGTGAAATCGCCGTAAGCGCCGCAGGTTTCACACTTCTGCTGGATCATGCCGCCGGCGGTGCAGGTGGCTTCCAGAACGGTGTAGGTTTTCATGGTGTGGCCGGTGGCGGGGATGACAGTGGCGGCCTGATGCACCAGACCGCAGCCCTCGCACCAGTCCTGATCGGTCAGGCCGGGGGTGGTGCAGGTGGCGGGATAGCCCTTGACGATGGTGTGGCCATGGTCATCGGTGGCGGCAATGATCTGCTGCTCGGTCAGCACCTCGCCGCAGTAGCCGCAGTGGCTGCCCTCGGACAGGCCATCGCCCTTGCAGCTGGGGGAGACGGCGGGGTCGATCACCGGCTTGTGTCCCAGTGCGGGGAGGGTTTTGGTGTCTTTCGTCGCGCCGCAGTCTACGCACAGCATCATGCTTTCGCCCGCTTCGGTACAGGTGGGGGCGGTGACCACCATCTCCACCCATGTGTGCCGCCGGGTGACATGCAGGTCATAGGTTTTGGTGATGCCACCTATGGTGAAGGTGACCTCGGTATCCTCGGTCAGAGGATCACCGTGATAATTCTGCCCGGTGATGGAGAAGCTGAACCCGCCGGCGGGCCAGGAATATGTTCCTGTTTCATCGCTGTAAAATAGGCGCCATCCGGAGGCATTGAAGCACTGTCCGGACTCATAGTCGGTCTTGATTTCCAGCTGCTCCACATTGCTGGCCAGGGGCTTGAAGTCCAGGGTGCCATCGCCGATGCGCGCACCATTGCTGTCTCTCTTCTCAAAGTCCAGGTAGTAATTCACGAACTCATCCAGGAAGGATGTGTCGGGTCCGTTAAACTTCGAAGTCATTTCATCGAAATCCACGGTCACCCAAGTAACCACCCAACTCCGAATCGAACAATTTGCCGTGAACGCATCTTTCGTGAATAAGTTATTATTTGTATCTCTGTCTATTTCGGACTGCGCACCGCCGTACCACGAGAGGGTGTATGTGGGTTGCCCGCCGCACCAGTCTTCGCCTGCGCTTCTGTCTATGAGCATGAACTTGCCGGAAACCTCTACGCCCTGATATCCTCCCTCCATGGAGCCATTGACGCTGTAGCCCATCACGAGACCGCTTAGTCCGCCCTTGAAGGGGTTGGATTTAAGAGCAATAACCGCATCATGAATCGTAAATTTGTCCTCCGCAGAACCAACAATTCCACCCACCATATTGGACTCAAATGTGACATTGGGGTCATCCACATTGACAAAGCAGTCGGATACGGTTCCGCCGAAAAGATTGCCGACGATGCCGCCGACACCCTGGCCGTTGGTGGCCTCGGTGGTTTTGAGCTTCACATCCTCCACCGCGCAGGAGCGGATGGTTGCATTCTCCGTCACATAGCCGGCAATGCCGCCTGCATAGGAAAAGGAGGCTCCGGAGAAGCCATTGAACGCAGGAGAGTTGGCGCTGGCTGAGACGGATCCATCCATCGCGCGGCAGCGGAAGATCAGACCGTTGCCCGTCACGGTACCGGCAATGGCACCGGCATAAGCCGTCGCGTGGCCACCGGGGACACTGACGTTGAGGTTGACACTAAAATTCTTAACGGTCAGATTGCGCACGGTGCCCGTGAGGGTATTGAACAGGCCGCCGTTCGATGTATGTATGTTGGAGATCGCGTGGCCGTTGCCATCGAGCACGCCGCCGAAATCGAAGGAATCCCAATTATTATTCAGGGATATATCACAGGCCAGCAGGTAATGGTCATTGGGGGCATCGCGCATTATCGACAACTCAATTGGGGTTTTAATGATCCACGGGAAATCCTCCGTTCCCTCTCCGACGACGGGCGTGCTACCAATCATCTGGGCATCCTGCGCCGTGACGGGGATGGTGACGATCGTCTCGTCCAGCACTCTGACCAGAAGATTGACGGTGCCATAGCCACTGCCGGTTTGCAGCCGGTTGCCGTCACACAGCGTCAGGAGGCCGCCTTCCACCTGATCGCCGCCCTCCAGAGAATAGGTGGTGATGCCGGAGAAGGCGTCCTTCAGATCGTCACTGAAATAGTCGGACAGACCCGTGGCAATATCCGGCAGATAGGCGATCTGCTCGCCCCAGTACCCGTACATGCTGAAACCGTCCAGCGAGAGGCGGCGGGTGATGCCGTAGGACATGGCGTACTGGGCTCCAAGAGGGGCGAAATAAGGAGTCTCCAGTTTGCCATCGGGATAGTTTTCCAGCAGGGAGCCCAGCAGGGCCCCGGCGGTACGCAGCGCATCCTCACTGACGGAGAGGTATCTGTCATCGACCTGCTCCACGGAGATGCAGGTGCCGAAATCGGTGGTGTACTCCTCGACCCCGGCGCGCTCCATGTAGGAGGACTGGTACATCAGCACCGCATCCTCATAATACACGCCGGTGCAGTAGGCATAATAGATATAGCCCACCATATCCTCGATGGCGGTGGCCGAAGCGGCCCGGGCCTCGGCTTCGGTGCAGCCGGTGTGCACCAGCTTGTAGGCCTGAATGTAATACCGGCTCAGCACATCCACCACGCTGCCGCCGTCCGCGCTGACATATTCACCCCGGATGTACTTGCCCAGCTTGGTCACGGCGGAGTGGAGATTGCCGGTGTATTCCACATTCTCCAGATGATAGAACTGGTCAAACAGGTTTTTAACATAGGTTTCGGAGCGGTTGCCCTGCATGGCGTAAGCCAGCTGCTCGTCATAATAGCTGATGCCCTCGTAATACTGGTTGAAGAAAGTGAAAAACTCCGTCAGATAGGTATAGTACCGGTTGAGCTGCGTCGCGTTGGTGACGGTGCCGCCCAGCTTGTTGATCTCATTATACAGATCGGAGAGCTGATTGGAAAGCTGCTGCACGCCGGAGCTGACGGTGGACTCCAGCTGGTAGATGGCGTTGTTGGTCTCGTCCAGCTTGCTGCTGATGACCTGCATGCTCTGCTTGATCTCTTCAAAGGCGGCGGCGGTGATCGCATCCTGTGTCGGCTGCTGCTCGCCGTCACCTTCACCGTCGCCGTAGTTCTCACCGATATCCAGGCCGGTCAGGTCGGCGCCGATGTTCTTGAACTGGCCAAGGACGGCCTTGCCCACGTTGCCTTTATAGTAGCTGGCGTTCTTGCAGGTGACGATGGTTCCCTTGACCACGGATTTGCACAGCTTGAAGCCAATTTTGAGAATCGAGCCGATGGCGGCATCCGACTCTACGGAAAGGCTCGGCAGCATGGTGCAGATCAGGCACAGCACCAGAAGCAGACTG
Source organism: uncultured Oscillospiraceae bacterium (assembly GCA_964564605.1). Lineage (GTDB taxonomy): Bacteria > Bacillota > Clostridia > Oscillospirales > Oscillospiraceae > Faecousia. The sequence goes on along the minus strand of CAZMBL010000001.1, from coordinate 3,369 downwards.
ATGATACGTTTTTTCATGATTTTTCCTCCTGTCTGGGGTTACGGATGGACAGACAAATTTCAGTTGGGCAGCTCCTGCAAATAACGATCTGCGCTCTTTTTCAGGGTTTCCAACTGGATTACAAGGGTATATTCATCCCCGAACAGCGCAAATTGCACGCTGACGCGGACAAGCATGATCACCAGCGGCAGCAGATCGCCCACGGGAATGTCCAGCTTTCTGCTCAGGCTGCTGGCGTATTTGCCATAGCGCAGGTTCACATCATCGAGGAACTTTCGACCCTCCCCGGCAAATTTCGGCAGAGTGTAGATCTGGTGCATCAGCCGCAGCTGGGGCGCGTACTTCCGGGCCGCCCAGCGGGGCAGGGCCTCGATGAAGCGGAGCAGATCCTCCCGGTTCTTCGGATGCTGCTTCATGAAATCATCGGCGATTTGGCCCATGCAGTAAGCCGTGGACTGGATAATCAGATCGTCCAGATTTTCGAAATAGGTGTACAGGCTGCCGGATGTGCAGCCGCAGGCCTCCGCCACAGCCTTGATGCCAATGACGCTCAGGCCATGCTCGGCATAGCAGTTGAAGCAGGTTTTCATGATCTGCTCCCGGCACTTATGATTGTTTGTTAATTATAAACCAAAACCAACAAAATTGCAATACCCATTCCACTATTTTTTGTCGCAATACCTCCCGCCTTTTCGCCATGCACCACCAAAGGGGCAGACTGCGGAGTTCCGTTTGTCTGCCCTTTCTGCTGTATGCCCCTTGAACCGCGGCTGTTTGTATGGTATAATCATACCCGGCTACCGCAGTCGCCGGTAAAATACGCACTTTTGAGGAGAAAAATTATGAGCAGCTTTGAAAATCTCAGAATCGTGGACAATTTTTATCAGACTTCCCTGTATTTTCCCATGCCGACCGTCATAATCAGTACCCTTTGCGAGGATGGCAGCACCACCCTCGGCCCCTATTCTCTGGTGCAACCTTACTATGTTGCGGGCAAGGATTATTATGCCATGCTGCTGTGCTGCCGCAACTCCTCCAACACCGCCCAGAATATTCTGCGAAACGGCAAATGTGCCATCAATTTCATAGACGACAAGCCCTCCACCTTCAAAGAGGCGGTCAAGCTGTCGTGGCCCGGGGATAAGCCCTCGGACAAAATGCCCAAGTGCAATTTCAAGCTGGAAAAGGGTCTGATCGAGGAAGAAACCGGCGAGGCCAGACCCCTTGTGCTGACCGATGCCATTGAGGCGATCGAATGCACATGGATGCGGGCGTTGGACGGCGCGGATCGGGACACCGCCGGCGAGCTGAACGGCTACGAAGGCCCGTACCACGATTTTAACGGTATCACCAGCAAATTCGGTGCCCATTTCATCCTCCGGGTGGACAAAATCCTGATGAAAAAGAAATATCGCGATGCCATCATCAACGGCGTGCGGGCGAAGGATTTCCCGCCGCTGCCCGTGGATTACGGCTACCGTGACTCCAAAAACTTCTGGTTCCACAGAAAAACAAAAATGCGCGCGGAGCTTCTGCAAATGCGCAAGGCCACGCTGGAATCGGTTCGCTATGCCGCCGACCGGGCTGATGACAAGGTGAAATTTACCGATGACGCGCTGCAAACCGTCCTCGGTGTGCCGAGAGTGTTTCTGCCACTCGTGCTGAAGGGCTGTGTGGACTGGGCAAAGGAAAACGGCGTAGAACTGATCACCGCCGAGCACATGCAGATTATTCAGGACAAACGCGCCAAAGAAAAGAACCGCAACGCCTGAAAAAAGGAATTGGCCCTGCGGCCTACCGGGAAAAGGTGCGCATTTTTGCTAACCCCTTTCCGTCACTTTCCATTGGAGGAACTTCCATGCAACATCCGATTTCTTCCGGCACTTACCGGGACTGGCTGCGCCAGCAAATCCGCATCAGCCGCCAGACGCTGCTGGGGGTGGTCGTGCTGACCACGGTTTCGCTGGCTCTGCTGGCCGGCGGGCGCGGCACATATCTGCCTTTCAGCGTGTTCGTCTCCTGCTGGCTGACCCGGCTGGGGGTGTTTATGGATCAGGACGGCCGTCTGGCCGCTACGGGTCTGGCCCTTGGGGCAGCGGTGCTGGCGGTCTATCTGGTGATCTGGCTGCTTTCGCTGGGCAATGGCCGCTGGCTGCGTGTGGCCGCCTGCCTGTTGATAGTGGACGGCGTGGCCATGGCAGCCATCGGCCTGATCGCGAACGCCGCATCCGAAAGCTGGGCGGTGGAGCTGCTGTTTCATATCATCGCCATCGTGCAGATCCGGAAGGGCGGCACCCACTGGAAGCGGATGCAGGCCCTGTCGCAGGAGCCCGTCTACCGCGTCCGGGAGGAAGATTTGTAGAATTTGTGGAGATTTTGCCCCTGCGAACCCGGGAATTTTTACAGGAATTTGCATTGAAACCGCCCTTTTCCGGGGGTATAATCATAGGGAACACCTGATTAAATCGCAAAAGCCCCGCTACGCGGCCATAGGCGATTGCGTCATATGTTCCATATCGTAAAGGCCGGCAAATCCGGCACTTTCAGTATCAAATTATATATGGAGGGGTTTCCCATGAGCAGCAACATTCGCCCCGCTGCGATGCAGCGGATCACGACGCCCGCCCTCGCCCAGCACTTCATCGATGACCAGATCGCGCAGATCCGTGCGCAGGTTGGAGACAGAAAGGTGCTGCTGGCCCTCAGCGGCGGTGTGGACTCCAGCGTGGTCGCCGCGCTGCTGATCAAAGCCATCGGCAAACAGCTTGTATGTGTCCATGTCAACCACGGGCTGCTGCGTAAGGGCGAGCCCGAGCAGGTAGTGCGTGTGTTCCGGGATGAGATGGATGCCAATCTCATCTATGTCGATGCCGTTGACCGCTTCCTGGACAAGCTGGCCGGCGTTTCCGACCCAGAGACCAAGCGCAAAATCATCGGCAAGGAGTTCATCGAGGTCTTCAACGACGAGGCGCGCAAGCTGGAGGGCATCGATTTTCTGGCGCAGGGCACCATTTACCCCGACATTCTGGAGTCCCACGGTGTCAAGGCCCATCACAATGTGGGCGGCCTGCCGGAGGATCTGCGCTTCGAGCTGGTGGAACCGGTGAAGCTGCTGTATAAGGACGAGGTGCGCGTCGTGGGCGAAGCGCTGGGCCTGCCCCACGGCATGGTGTATCGCCAGCCCTTCCCCGGCCCCGGTCTGGGCGTGCGGTGTCTGGGTGCCATCACCCGGGACCGGCTGGAGGCCCTGCGGGAGGCGGATGCCATTTTGCGGGAGGAATTCGACAAGAATGGTCTGGCCGGGAAGGTGTGGCAGTATTTCATCGCCGTTCCCGATTTCAAGAGCGTGGGCGTGAAGGACGGCAAGCG